>NZ_JARVSK010000017.1:0-178134 GCF_030209235.1 Pseudomonas sp. efr-133-TYG-103a | reverse complement strand
GGGCGCGATACCTGTGGGAGTGAGCTTGCTCGCGATCTGCCGGGTACCGGCAGCAAAACCGGTAAATGCGTTCTATCAGACAAATCACGGAGGCTGATTCACGACGGCTTCGCAGCCGATCGCGAGCAAGCGCGCTCCTGCATGGGAACCTGCTGTCAAAGCGGTCAATCAGGCATGAGCAGTCTGCCTTGCGGGCGTTCGAAGGTGCGTTTGCCGCGTTTGTATCCCATCAGGGGCGGGCTGATTTCGGCGATCACGGCGGCGGGTGAGGGGGCGTCGAAGACGATGAAGTCGGCGTGGCAGCCGGGCGTCAGGCCGTAGTGTGGCAGACGCAGCAGCCGCGCTGACTCGGTCGATACCCACGCCAGGCATTGCAGCAATTGCGCCACGGTGCCCAGTTGGCTGACGTTGGCGAACAGGTTGGCCTGGCGCACCAGCGAGGCGTCGCCGTAGGGCGTGAACGGGTTGCCGATGTTGTTGGTCGAGACCGAGCAGGTCACGCCGCAGGCATGCAGGTGCGCCAAGGGTGCCAGGCCCCTTGGCTTGTTGTGAAAGTGCTCGCGAGCGGTGAGGAACAGATCGGTGCTCGGCAGGCAGGTGACCTGCACGCCGACTTCGGCCAGCCGGATGCCCAGTGCGATCAGGGGCTCCATTGGCAGGGCCGACAGCTTGGTGACGTGGCCGATGGTCACCCGGCCGCCCCAGCCGTGGCGCTCGGTGCACAGGGCCACGTGGTCGACGGTCATGCCTTGCGGGTTCAGGTCGAAATCCAGATGCAGGTCGAGGTCGCAGTCGTACTCGACCGCCAGCTCGAACAGCCGGTCGATCTGGCCCAGCGGGTCGCTGTCAGTGTAAGGGCAGCCGCCGAGCACGGTCGCACCATTTTCCAGTCCATGGCGCAACAACGCTTCGGTGCCGGGATTGTTCAGCATGCCTTCCTGCGGAAACACGCAGATCTCAAGGCTCACGGCCCACTGGTAATCGGCTTGCAGACGACGTATCGCGTTGAAGCCGATCAGACCGATCTGCGGGTCGAGTTCGACGTGGGTGCGCATGTGCGTGGTGCCTTGCAGGATGGCCTTGTCCAGCACCTGCGCGCCGCGTCGATACACATCTTCTTCGGTGAATCGGGCCTTGGCGGTGCGGGTCTGCTGCACCGCCTCCGCCAGGGTGCCCGCTTGCAACTGGCAGCGTTGCATGATGCAGGCCTTGTCCAGATGAATATGCGTTTCCACCAGCCCCGGCAGCAATAGCCGACCCTCAAGATCGAGCGTCTCGCGCAACGTCGCATCGCCGCTGAAGGCCTCGACGAAATGGCCGTTTTCGACGAGCAATGTGGACAGCCCGGGATCATTGCCGACGCGGGCGTTGTGGATGATCAGCGCGCTCATGCCGTGACCCCTTCGCCCAGGTAGGCAGCCGCCAGTTCGGTGTCCTCGCGCAGTTGCGCAGCGCTGCCGGATTTGATCACCTGGCCGGTTTCCAGCACGTAGGCACGATCAGCGACCTGCAGGGCGAGGTTGGCCATCTGGTCCACCAGCAACAGCGTCACGCCCTCGTCGCGCAGCGCTGCCAGCGCGTCGTACAACTCGCCGATCATCGAGGGCGACAGGCCGAGCGACGGTTCGTCGAGCAGCAGGATTTTCGGTTTGGCCATCAGGCCACGGCCAACCGCGACCATCTGCTGTTCGCCCCCTGAGAGCAGTCCGGCGGGGCTGTCGATTCGGTCACGCAGGCGCGGGAAGCGCTGCAGGATAGCCTCGATTTCGGCATCGGCGTCGACCGTGTCCCGGCGCGAGTAGCTGCCCAGCAGCAAGTTGTCGCGCACGCTCAGGTACGGGAACACCTGACGCCCTTCAGGTACCAGCGCGAGGCCTTGACCGGCAATGCTGCTGGCGCTGCTGTGTTCGATGTTTTCGTTGTCCAGCAGAATGCTGCCGCCCGAAGCGCGATGCAGGCCGGCCAGGCACTGCAGAATGCTGGACTTGCCCGCACCGTTGGCACCGAGGATCGCCACCAGCTCGCCCGGATTGACCACCAGATTGACCTTGTTCACCACCGGCGCAGCGCCGTAATCGATGACCAGATCCTTGACGAAAAGACGTGCGTCGTGACTGCCGTCCCACTGGGTTTCCCGCGGGCTGGCCTGATAATCGGTGCCGCCCAGATACGCCGCGATGACGCGCTCGTCCTGCTGCACTTGCGCCGGTGTGCCCACGGTAATCGGCTTGCCGGCGTCGAGCACCAGCAGGCGTTGCGACACCGACATCACCAGCGCCATGTCGTGTTCCACCAGGATCACCGTCAAGCCGAACGCCGACAACTGACGCAACACATCGGCCAGCGCGTCGGTGTCCCGGCGACTCAACCCGGCTGCAGGTTCATCGAGCAGCAGCACCGACGGCGCGGTGGCCAGCGCGCGAGCGATTTCCACCAGGCGACGGTCGACGTGGGGCAGGTCTTCGGCCGGAATGTTCACCGCACCGCGATAACCCACGAGTGCCAGCAGATCCAGCGCCAGTGCCCTCTGCTGCGCAGTGGCGCGGCTGAAAATGAAGCCCAGACGGCCTTTTTGCATGGCCACCAGCACGTTGTCCAGCACTGACATTTCGCCAAACAACTGGGTGGTCTGATACGTGCGGGCAATCCCGGCGCGAGCGGTTTTCCAGGCTGGCAGACCGGCGAGCGGCTGATCGAGGTCAATCCGGCCGCTGTCAGGCCTGTAGAACCCGCTGATCATGTTCAGCACCGTGGTTTTGCCGGCGCCGTTCGGCCCGATGATGCTGGTGATGCTGCCAGCCGGTGCATGAAGGCTGACCTGCTGCGCCGCTTGCACGCCGCCGAAGCGAATGCCGATGTCGCGAATGTGCAGACCTTCGCGGTGCGGGTGCCCGCCCAGATAATCGGCCAGGCGCTTGGGGTCGATCTGCTGGGGAGGCGTCAGCGGTATTGGCTTGATCCAGCGCCGGGCGAGGGCGCCCAGCAGACCATTTGGCGCAATCCACAGCACGATCAGCAACAGGACCGAGAAAATCAGCAGCCGGTATTCGGCGAAATCCGACAGCAATTCAGGCACCAGGACGATGAGCAAAGCCCCCAGTACCGGGCCGAACAGCGTGCCGCTGCCGCCGACGATCACCGCCAGCACGAACAGGATCGACTGCGAGAAAGGGAACGACTCCGGGTTGATGAACATCAGCAGCGGCGCCAACAATGCACCGGCCAGCCCGGTCAGCGACGCCGACAAGGCGAATGCCAGGGTCTTGCTCAACACTGGGTTGAACCCCAGCGAGCGTGCCGCGATTTCCGACGCTTTCACCGCGCGCATCGCCTTGCCCCAGCCGCTGTGATGCAAGCGCTGATAAAACGTCAGCGCGGCGATCATCAACCCTGCGGCAATCAGTGCCAGCAGGATCGAGGGGTCGATTCCGGCGAACTCCGGCAGCGGGATGCCCATCAGGCCGTTCGACCCACCGGTGACGTCGCGCCACTCGATGAGGCTGTGATGCACGACGAACGAGAAGGCGATGGTGATCATCGCCAGATAAGGCCCGGTCACCCGCAGCGCCGGAATCGCCAGCAGCGCACCGACGCCGCCCGCCACCAGCCCGGCAGTCGGCAACGCCAGCCACAGCGGCAGCCCGGCCAGGGTCATCAGCGCGCTGACGTAGGCGCCGATCGCATAGAACGCGATGTGGCCGAAGGAAATCTGTCCGCTCAGACCGATCAGCACGTTCAGGCCGACACCGACCACCGCGGCCAGCGCGCAGAGGGTAAAGACCAGTAACGAGTAACTGTCGAGCACGAAGGCCGCCGCCACGCTGAACAGCGCCAGCGCCGCAATGGAAACAGGGCCGAGGAGGGTTTGCAGGTTTTTCATACTTTCACCAGTGCCTTGCTGCCGAACAGGCCGTCAGGGCGGATCGCGAGCGCCAGAATCACCAGTGCAAAGGTGAAGATCTGAGTGAATGCCGAGCCGAAATAGAGCGTGATCAGCGCCTCGGTCAAGCCGAACAACAGCCCTGCAGCGAAGACGCCTCCGGCACTGGAAATGCCGCCCAGAATCGCGACGGCGAAAGCCTTCAGGCCGAACAACATGCCCATCTCCGCGTTGACGCTGAACAGCGGCGCGATCAACAGGCCGGCAATGGCGGCGAAAATGGTCGAAACGGCGAACGCGATGGCGACCACGCGATTGACATTGATGCCCATCAGCATCGCCGCGCGCGGATTCTGTACGCAGGCTTCCAGCACTTTGCCGAGACGGGTGTGGCGCCGCACCAGATACAGCGCCAGCGCAATGGCCGCGCCAATCAGCGGAATCAGGATTTGCAGCGCGCCGATGTCGTTGCCGAACAGCTCGACCTTGAGGTTGACCAGGCGGCTTTCGAACTGACGCGGCTCCTTGCCGAAGGTGAACAGTGCCAGGTTGTCGACCAGGATTCCGCCCGCCACCGTCGCCATCAGCCAGGCTTGCGAGCCTCGGCTGTGAAACGGGCGCACCAGCCAGCGTTCGATGACCAGCCCGTACACGCCGCTGAGCAGCAGGGTCAGCGGCAGCGCCAGCCACAGCGAAAGACCCCAGGTGATGCACAGCGTGTAGCCCACGACTGCGCCCACCATCATGGCGCTGCCCTGAGCGAAGTTGACCGTGCGCGAGACCACGTAGGTCAAGTGGAAACCCAGGGCGAGCAGGGCGTACATACTGCCCAGGCCCAGGCCTGTGACAATGGCGGCGGTGAACATGGCGAAATCCTTAGTGCTTGGAAAAACAGCGTCGACAGCGCCGACGCCGAAGACATGCCTGGCGGGTCAGGCCGCTGCCTGGGTCACGGCTTGAGCGGAACGATCTGATCGCCCTCGAAGTGCGTGAACACATAGTCGTCCGGCCCGAGGGCGTCATGCTTCTGCGCGGTGAACGGCTGGGTGTAGTGCTTGATCAGGCCGTCGTAGTCGGTGATCGCATAGAAGCCGTCGCGCACCGCCTTGCCCTCGGTGTTGCCAGCTTTCTCGATGGCCAGCGCGCTGAGGTGCAAGGCGTCGTAGGCGTTGGCGATCCCTACTGCGGGCGTCACGTCGGCCAGGCTCTTGATCTGCGGATAGGCCGCCTTGAGCGACGCGAGCAGGGCGTCGCCCCTGGCGTTGTTGTGCTCGGTGAATACGTACGTCTGGATGAAATGCACGCGCGAGGCACCCGGACCTGCCAGTTCACCGAAGCGCCCACCGGCCGGGCCCCAGTGCGACACCACCGGCACGTCCCAACCCATGCGATCCAGCGATTTGACCACTTGCGCCGACGGGCCGACGTTGCCTACCAGCAGCAGCGTGTCGGCGCCTGCGTTTTTCAGCCGGGTCAATTGCGGCACCACGTCCAGATCGCTGTCCTGAATGCGTTCGACGCCGGCGTTCTGCAGACCGCGTTTTTCCAGCGCGCGTTTGAAACCGGCCTCGTTCGACTCACCCCACGGATTATTGATGAGGATCATGCCGGGCTTTTTCATGCCCTGATCGACGCCGTACTTGACCAGCGCTTCGTCCACAAGCTCATCGACTGCGGATACGCGAAACACATAGTTATCCGCCGCGCCGTTTTCAGTGATCTTTGTACCTGCCGCCCAGATGCCCATGAACGGGACTTTCAGCTGGTTGGCCAGCGGCACGATCGCCAGCGACACCGGGGTGTCCAGGCCGCCGAACAGCACCGTGACTTTCTCTCGTTGAATCAGCTCGCGAGCGGCCAGCATGCCCTTGGACGGATTGCTTTCGTCATCACGGCGCACCAGCTCAAGCGGGCGGCCCAGCACGCCGCCGTGGGCGTTGACTTCATTGATGGCCATGGTCAGGCCGCGAGTCAGTGCTTCGCCGGACTTGGCGGACTGCCCCGACAAGGCGGCCACCAGACCGACCTTGATCGGTGGTTCGGCCGCCTGGGCGCCGCCACCGATTGCAAGGGTCAGCGTTAAAGCCGCCGCCACTGGGAACAACAGACGCTGCATGTTTGGAAGCCGGAATGACATGGGTGATGCTCCTGATTGCTAGCACTTGTAAAATTATTGCTAGCAAGTAGGATGCCAGTCCAAGCCTGGCCCGAATGCCTGCGTTTACCGGGAATAGAGCCAGCAAACACGCTCCAGATTAACGCACGGTGCACCACGTGAAGGCACGGTCAGGTTCATCGTCATATCAAGTGAAAGGGGGATCAGTGATGTCTGAAACGAATGAAGCGGTGCAGATTGTTAGCAATTTTCTCGAGGCTTCCATGGCGCCGGATCCGGTTCGAGCCGCCACGTTCATGAGCCACGATGTGAAGATCACGTTTACCGGTGGCCGCGCGATGCCGGACCCGCTCGCCATTACGGCATTCAACGGAGCACGCTACGCGTGGGTCAAGAAAGCGCTGGGCAATTTCGACTGGATGGACCGGGGCGATCACACTGTCGTCTACTCCAACGGCACTTTGTACGGGGAGTGGCCGGACGGCCGCAGCTTCTCGGGCAATCGTTACCTCGACCGCTTTGAAGTGCGCGACGGCAAGATCACCCGCATGGACGTGTGGAACGACAGTGCCGAGTGGATGCTGGCGCCGGAAATCGCCAAGGCCTGACGGTCACTTTATCCCGCGTGCGGATGGAACGGTGGGCGGTGGCGTTTCCGAGTCATCGCCTGCCGACGAGTGCTGATAACGGACGACTTCACAGCCGCGACGGTCATGCCAGGGAGACGGGTGATTTCGTCGGCAGAAAAAAGCAAGCGCTTGCGTGAATCGTTTCAGCTGTTCTAGAGTGTTTCAACGTAATTCCCGAGCGTCACCCGAACGAGGTGGCCAGGCATAAAAACAAGAAACCTCGGAGATACCCATGAACAGCTCGTCTGCTCTGCTGCCGCGTGTTTTTTCTGCAACTGCCGCATCCGTCACACGCCTCCCAGGCGCTCGACCATGAGCGCAATCCTCGCTGAACACCCCGTGCCCGTGCTGGAAATGAACGCCATTTCCAAGACCTTCAACGGTCTGCGCGTGCTCAAAGACGTCGCGTTGAAAGTCTACGCCGGAGAAGTCCACGCCCTGATGGGTGAGAACGGGGCGGGCAAGTCGACGCTGATGAAAATCCTCTCGGGCGCGTATCAGGCCGACGCCGGCGGCGAGATCCGCATCGGTGGCCATGCGCTTGCCGCGTTCGACCCGCTGACTGCCAAGGCGCGGGGCATTGCGGTCATTTATCAGGAGTTGAGCCTGTGCCCGAACCTGAGCGTCGCTGAAAATATCTACCTGGGCCGTGAGCTGCGCAGTGGCTGGAGCATCGATCGCAAGGCGATGGAAGCGGGATGCGTGGAGGTACTGGCGAGACTGGGTGCGGATTTCAAACCCTCGACCCGCGTCAGCGTGCTCTCGATCGCCGAACGGCAGTTGGTGGAGATCGCCCGGGCACTGCACGCCAATGCCCGGATTCTGGTGATGGACGAGCCCACGACGCCGCTGTCCTCACGGGAAACCGACCGCCTGTTCGCCCTCATCAAGCAACTGCGCGACCAGGGCCTTGCGATCATCTACATCAGCCACCGAATGGCCGAAATCTACGAACTGTCCGA
The DNA here is from genome assembly GCF_030209235.1 of Pseudomonas sp. efr-133-TYG-103a. Lineage (NCBI taxonomy): Bacteria > Pseudomonadati > Pseudomonadota > Gammaproteobacteria > Pseudomonadales > Pseudomonadaceae > Pseudomonas > Pseudomonas sp. efr-133-TYG-103a. Next base: position 170,547 of record NZ_JARVSK010000017.1, on the reverse strand, counting down.
CCGCGTTTCGGTGCTTCGCGATGGCGAATACGTCGGCATGCTGCAGCGCGACGGGCTGTCGGCCGAGGCCCTGGTGAAAATGATGGTGGGGCGCGACCTTTCCGGTTTCTACAAGAAAGAACACGCCGCCTATGACCCCGGCGCAGTGGTGATGCGCGTGCGCGACATGGCCGACGGCCAACGCGTCAAACCGTGCAGTTTCGACCTGCACGCCGGTGAAGTGCTGGGTATCGCCGGGCTGGTCGGCGCGGGCCGGACCGAACTGGCGCGACTGATTTTCGCTGCCGACGCGCGCACCTCGGGCACGCTCGAAGTGGCCGGCAAAGTCGTCGAGCCGCTGCGCAATCCCACTGACGCCATACGTGCCGGTGTGGTGTATCTGACGGAGGATCGCAAGGCACAAGGGCTGTTTCTCGACATGAGCGTGCGCGACAACATCAACGTCTGCGCCTGCGTGCCGGACGCTCATGCCGGTGGCGTGCTGGACCGGGGGCGCGGCGCGCGGCGTGCGCTGGAGGCCATCCGCGCGCTGTCGATTCGCGTGGCGTCCGGCAAGGTCAACGTTGGCGCGCTGTCCGGTGGCAATCAGCAAAAGGTGCTGCTGGCGCGCTTGCTGGAAGTCAAACCCCACGTGCTGATTCTGGACGAGCCGACCCGTGGCGTGGACATCGGCTCCAAGTCCGAGATCTACCGGATAATCAACGACCTGGCGAAAGCCGGCGTCGGCGTCGTGCTGATTTCCAGCGAGCTGCCGGAAATCATCGGCACCTGCGATCGCGTGCTGATCATGCGTGAAGGGCAGTTGGTGGCCGAAGTCGGCGGCGCCTCGGGGCACGCGATTTCTCAGGAACGGATCATCGATCTTGCAACCGGGGGCGAGCAGGCACCCGGCCTTACAGACACCGCACTCCCACAGGGACGTGCAACAGACTTCAAAAACTCTAAATAACAACAATAAGGAGGCCAGGCCATGAGTCTGACCCTGGAAAACTCGCCGCGGGTAGACGCTATCAGCCGGCGGGAACGGGCCAAAGAGTGGATGCGCACCCTCGGCATGTTGCCGGTGCTGGTGTTGCTGCTGGTGGGCTTCGCGCTGATGACCGACAGCTTCATGACGTGGCAGAACCTGTCGATCATCACCCAGCAGGCTTCGGTCAATGTGGTGCTGGCGGCGGGCATGACCTTCGTGATTCTCACCGCCGGCATCGACCTCTCGGTGGGGGCCATTCTCGCCGCGTCGGCGGTGGTCGCGTTGCAGGCCTCGATGTCGCCGCAGTACGGCATGCTCGGCATCTTCGCCGGGATCGGTTTCGGCCTGTTGCTGGGGCTGGTCAATGGCGGCCTGATTGCGTTCATGCGCCTGCCGCCCTTCATCGTCACGCTGGGTGCGCTGACGGCGATGCGCGGCCTGGCCCGGTTACTGGCGGACGACAAAACCGTGTTCAACCCCGATCTGCCCTTTGCTTTCATCGGTAACGATTCGGTGCTGGGCGTGCCGTGGCTGGTGATCATCGCCGTGGCCGTGATCGCGATGTCATGGTTCATCCTGCGCCGCACCGTGATGGGCGTGCAGATTTATTCGGTGGGCGGCAACCCCGAGGCGGCGCGGCTGTCCGGCATCAAGGTGTGGAAAGTCCTGCTGTTCGTCTACGCGCTGTCCGGAGCGCTGGCCGGACTGGGTGCGGTGATGAGTGCCTCACGGCTGTTCGCCGCCAACGGCCTGCAGTTGGGGCAGTCCTACGAGCTGGACGCCATCGCCGCAGTCATTCTGGGCGGCACCAGTTTTACCGGCGGCGTCGGCACCATCGGTGGCACGCTGATCGGTGCGCTGATCATCGCGGTGCTCACCAACGGGCTGGTGCTGTTGGGCGTGTCGGACATCTGGCAGTACATCATCAAGGGCATCGTGATCATCGGTGCCGTGGCGCTGGACCGTTATCGTCAATCCGGTGCGCGGACCTGATGCACGCTGCCGACCCTGAATTTCAAGCAACCGCCGCGACAATAATCACAAGAGAGCAATCATGAACTTCAAACGCCTGTTTCCTGCTGTCGTTTCTCTTTCCTTCGCAGCCTTGCTGTCCCAGGGCGTCGAGGCCCGCGAGCTGAAATCCGTCGGCATCAGCCTGGGCTCGCTCGGCAATCCGTACTTCGTGACCCTGGCCGACGGCGCCAAGGCCAAGGCGCTGGAGATCAACCCCGGTGTCAAGGTCACCTCGGTGTCCGCCGATTACGACCTGGGCAAACAGTTCTCGCAGATCGATAACTTCATCGCCGCAGGCGTCGATCTGATCCTGATCAACGCGGTGGACCCCAAGGCCATCGCCCCGGCCATCAAGAAAGCCCAGGCCGCGAACATCAAGGTCGTCGCTGTCGATGTCAGCGCCACCGGGGTGGACGCAACGGTGCAGACCGACAACGTCGAAGCGGGCAAGCTGGCCTGCCAGTTCATCGTCGACAAGCTCTCGGGCAAGGGCAACGTGATCATCGAAAACGGCCCGCAAGTGACGGCCGTCACTGATCGCGTCACGGGTTGCAAATCAGCGTTCGCCGCCGCGCCGGACATCAAGATTCTCTCCGACGATCAGGACGCCAAAGGCTCGCGGGACGGCGGCCTTAACGCGATGCAGGGCTACCTGACGCGCTTCCCGAAAATCGACGGCCTGTTTGCGATCAATGATCCGCAGGCAATCGGCAGCGACCTGGCGGCCCGGCAGTTGAAACGCGCAGGCATCATCATCACGTCGGTGGACGGCGCGCCGGACATCGAACATGCGCTCAAGTCCGAGTCCTCGATTCAAGCCTCGGCCAGTCAGGACCCGTGGGCGATGGCCCAGCAGGCGGTGGTGATCGGCAACGATCTGCTCAACGACAAGAAACCCGCTCAAGCCGTGACGCAGCTGACGCCCAAGCTGATCACCCGCGACAATGTCGGCAGCTACACGGGCTGGTCGAGCAAGCACTGAAACGCCGCGCTGAGGGGGTGAACGCTGTGGTCAGGATGGAGGATGTGGCGCGCCTTGCGCGGGTGTCGACTTCGACGGTTTCCCACGTGCTCAACGGCACGCGCAAGGTCAGTCCGCAGACCGTCGAAGCGGTGCAGCAGGCCGTGCAAGCGCTGGGTTACATCCCCAACACCCTGGCCCGTTCGCTCGCCCGCTCGCGCACCAACACCATCGGCGTGGGGATCTCGGCGCTGTCGAACCATTACTTCAGCGAGACGGTGCATGCCATCGAAACCGAGTGCGCGCGGTACGGCATCATGATGCTGTTCGTCGACACCCATGACGACCCCGAGCAGGAACTGCGCGTGGTCACGGCGCTGCATCACCGGCGTGTCGACGGGATCCTGCTGGCGCCTTCGAGCGATCCGCAGCGCGCGGCGCTGGCGTATCTGCAGGCCAACGCCATTCCCACCGTGCTCGTCGACCGGCTGGCGACCCAGGGCTTCGACCAGGTCGGCGTGGAGAACCGCCAGTCCACTCATGCGCTGGTCAGCCATCTGATCGGTCATGGCCATCGGCGTATCGGCATGATCGCCGGCCATCGAGGCCTGAGCACCACTGAGGAACGCATCGAGGGCTACCGGCAGGCGCTTGCCGATGGCGGTTTGCGCTTCGATGACGCGCTGCTGGTGAACGGCGAATCCAACAGTGAATCGGCGCGTCTTGCAGCGCGTCAGTTGCTGAGCCTGGATGAGCCGCCGAGCGCGATCATGGCGGCGAACAACCTGATGACCATTGGCGCCATGCACGCGTTGCGTGACGCCGGAGTCGGGGTGCCCGAGCAGATGGCGCTGGTGGGTTTCGACGACTTCGACTGGGCCGACTTTTTTGTCCCGCGGCTGAGCGTGATCGCCCAGCCGGTGCATGAACTGGGCGCGCGGGCGGTGCAACTATTGCTCCAGCGCATCGACCACCCTGATGGCATACGCCTGTCCGAGCGGCTGTCACCGACGCTGCGTATCCGAAATTCGTGCGGATGCCCTTGAGCGCCCGCCACAAGGAATTGAACACCCATGAACCAGGCTGTTTCTCTGGGCATCGATCTGGGCACCTCCGAACTCAAGGCCATCTTGCTCGACGCCAGCGGCGCGATTCTGGCGCAGTCGGGCGAGCGGGTGAGTGTTTCTCGCCGCCAGCCGGGCTGGTCGGAGCAAGACCCGGCGCACTGGTGGCACGCGTGCCTGGCCGCGCTGGCACGTTTGCGCGACAGTCAGCCGCAAGCCTGGCAGCGGATTGCCTGCGTGGGCGTGTCCGGGCAGATGCATGGCGCAGTGATGCTCGATGGCGCAGGGCAGGTGTTGTACCCGGCCATTCTGTGGGACGACTCCCGCGCCGTGGCGCAGGCCGCCCAACTCAACCGCGATTACCCGCACTACGCTGAAGTGACCGGCAGCCTGGCGATGGCAGGGCTGACCGCGCCGAAGTTGCTGTGGATGCGCCAGCAGGAACCGGAACTGTTCGCGCGGATCGACTGCGTACTCTCACCCAAGGATTACCTGCGCCTGTTGCTGACCGGCCAACGTGTCAGTGACATGTCCGATGCCGCGGGGACCTTGTGGCTGGATGTGGCGCGCCGCGAGTGGTACGAACCCATGCTGCACGCCACCGGCCTGACCCGTGAACACATGCCGACGCTGCTGGAAGCGGATCAGCGCTGCGGCACCCTGACCCGCGAGGCCGCTGCGCAGCTCGGGCTGCCGGTCGGTCTCGCCGTTGCGGCCGGTGGCGGCGACAATCCCGTTTCGGCAGTGGCGATCGGCGCAATCCAGGCGGGCGATACGTTCGTCACCCTTGGCACCAGCGCGGCCATCGTCGCCATTACCGATCGTCCCGCTGGCAACCCGGCGCAAGCGGTGCACAGCTTCTGCCACGCGCTCCCGCAACGCTGGTACACCATGGGCGCCATGCTCGCAGGCGCCAGTTGCCTGCGCTGGGTGACGCGTCTGCTGGGCCAGCCGGATGAGCAGACGTTGCTCGAACTTGTCCGGCTCGGCCTGCCAGCGGACCGCCCGGTGCCGATTTCCAGTCCGGTTTTTCTGCCGTATCTGGCTGGCGAGCGGACGCCGCACAACGACCCGTTGCTGCGTGGCGGCTTCATGAATCTGGGGCACGACAGCACACCCGCCATGCTCGGTTATGCGGTGCTCGAAGGAGTGGGTTTTGGCCTGCTGGACGCGATGAACGCGTGCGTGTCAGCGGGTGCGACGGTCAACGCCTGCGCGCTGGTCGGTGGCGGTGCGCGCAGTGACTATTGGGCGCAGCTGCTGGCCAATATCCTCGACCGCGAGGTGTATACGCTGGAGGGCAGCGAGCTGAGCGCCTGCATCGGCGCGGCCAGACTGGGCTTTCTGGCGATCGAGCAGGGGGAGTTGCTGCAGCAAGGCATGCCGGTGAAAGCGCGCTATCGGCCAATCGCCGCGACCCAGCCTGCGCTGCGCGAGCGTTACGCGAAGTTTCGCGGGTTACTGTCCGCTGCGCAGGCGCTGCACGGCTAAGGCGCGGGCGCGATCAGCCCCTGCGGGAATCGACTGCGACCTTAATGCACCGCCCACGAGCGTGGAGCCGGGGTGTGGGTGAACTTGGAGATGCCTTTGACCCAGAACCGGCGATGCGGGGTCTGGTCCGGCGGCAGCAGCGGCTGCGCCGACCATTGGTGATGACGCTTGGCCTCTTCGCGGTAGGCCTTCCATTCCATGGCTTCTGCGGTGTCCTTCGCCGCACGTTCGTCATCGAACCAGCCAAGCACTGAAACTTCGCCCTGATCGCGGCCGTGTTCTACCAGCAGAAAAATGTTGTACATGCCTGTGCCTTTTGCTTATCAAGTCCGGCCCGAATGCGGGCTCTACTGATGGCTTATCGACAGTCGAGCGGAAAAATTGAGGTCGCCACGTTCACCTGCTGACCGACGGCGCCGCACGCCAGAGCCTCCGCGCAGCGGACGGTCGATCATTTCGGCAGCGGCGTGAGGATCTCGGCGTTGTCGTCCAGCAGGATGAAGACCAGCAGTTTCGCCGGTTTGCGGGTGCTCGCGTTTCGCGATTCATAGTGTTTCGAACCGGCCGGCTCGTACCACGTTTCGCCAGCCTTGTAGGTGGTCGCCTTGCCCTCGTTGACCCGGGAAATGACCGCGCCTTCGAGTACGTAGGCGATCGCGCTGCCGCTGTGGCTGTGCGGAATCGAGACCTGTCCGGGCTGATAATCGACCGTCAGCACCATCGCCTTCTTGCCTGGCGCATTGAGCATCGGGTGGCTCTCCAGCACGGTGACTTTTTCCTGTCCGGCGTCATGGGCCAGCGCGCCGAGCGGCAGCCAAAGGGCCGCGCAGGAGAGGGCGGCAGCGAGCAGTTTCAGAGCGTTCATGATCGGTCCTGTGAATGAGAGTGACAGCCGACACGTTAGGCCTGGCCAGGCACGGGTCACACTCCCAATCTGCGGAAAGATCGTTAGGCCAATCAGCTTGCGCTCAAGATCAGAGGATGGAGATCGGGTAGTCGACGATCAGCCGAAACTCGTCCTGATCACCTTCGGCCTGATCGGCATTCGCCCGATGCCACGCCTGACGGACGCGAAAAGACAGATCCTTCGCGGGCCCGTTCTGAACCACATACTTGGCTTCCAGGTTGGTTTCGTGATGCTTGCCGTTGTCCCCGTAGCCGTAATCACGATAGGGGCTGTCGGCGGCCATCTTGGTGCCATCGATGTCCCAGCCGTTGACATAACGGGCCATGAAGCTCAAACCCGGTACGCCGTAGGTGCTCATGGAGAGGTCATAACGTGCCTGCCAGGATTTTTCGCCCGGGCCGTTGAAGTCCGAATACTGAATCGAGTTGGCGAGGAAAATCGAGTCGCCTGTGGTGCCAGGCCCATTGTCACCGAACGAGACATAGTCGAACGGCTCGTCGCCGTGGACGTTCTGGTAGGCGAGGGTGAACGTGTGACCGGGCATGAAATCGTAGGCGGCGGCGAGGGACCACGTGGTGTTGTCGATGCTGCCGGCCTTGGCCTGGCCCTCGTCCGTGGTGCGGTAAATATTGAAATCGAAGGTCAGTGACTGCTCGGCGGGCAGTGCCAGCACGTAGTTGGCGTTGCCGTAGTACTGACGCCAGACGTCTTTGAATTCCGAGCCATACAGCTGGAAGGAAAGGCTGTCGTTGACCGAATATTTGCCGCCGACGAAGTCGACGCTACTGGTGGTCACGTCGGCATACGCGGCATAGAGTTCGCCGCTGGAGCGGGTGTGTTGCGGGCCGTTGCCGGCGGTGAAGTGACCGCCTTCCAGGTCCAGTCCCTCAAACTCACTGCTCTGCAGGCTGAAGCCGGTGGCCGTCTGAGGGAACAGCCGGGTGCCGCCAGCGGCGAAGACAGGCGCAGTGGGCTGCATCGTTCCCCATTTGAGCTCAGTTCTGGAAATGCGCGCCTTGAGCGCGCCGCCCGCCGTGGAGAATTCGTCCTCGGGGCTGTCGCTGCTGTCCACCGGAATGTTGCCGGTGCCAGAGTGTCCGGCGCCTCCGTCCAGCTTCAAGCCATACCAGCCGTAGGCATCGACGCCGAACCCGACCGTTCCCGGCGTAAAGCCGGAGCTGAAGTTGGCCATTGCTGCCTGAGACCAGTCGCGCTGGTCATCGGCACCGCTCTTGCCGTTTCGGTTGAAGTAGTAATTGCGCAACAGGACGTCGAAACCGGCGTCTTCGACGAACCCTTTGGCGTCGGCCTGATCACTGACGAAGGGTTCTGCTTCTACTGATTGGACATATCCAGCCGAGACCGCCAGGGCAATCAGGCTCAGAGTCATCACTCTCATAATGGCATTACCTCTTGGGTCTTTGAGGCAGTTCGCTATTACACGAGTGGCAATAGCACCAACTTGCCCGCAAGACGCAAAGGATAATCCCTGTCAGACGCTTCGCCAGTTCATGGGCGCAATCGGTCCTCCAATCGGGGTTTTTCTGACGATTGGTTTAGTAAACAGCCAATTATCGCCAATCGTTAAAGTGGAAATTCAGATTGTCACGGGTGGCTCATGTCAGCGCGCACCGGGCAAGTTGCATCGCTCCGAGTCGCTGTCGAAGGCAACATGCCGGACGAAGCGGTTGCTCAGTAATCCATTCAGGCCCTCGTTGCTGGGTTGAGCGAAATGCGCGTTCATCGCCTGACAGGACTGCCAGCAGACGTCGATGGTCCACAGATCATGATCGAGGGCGTCACGATTGAGCACGCTGGACACGCAGCCGGGGATCGATGGCAGGCGTTCGACAATCGACGCCAGGTAGGCGCCCAGTTCTTCCGATCGGCCATGAGCCGCATAAATACGTACAGTGTTCTTGGCTTCCTCGGTCATGCAGGATGTCTCCGTCGCAACAGGTTCGGGGGCGTTAGAAAGGGGCAGGGCGATACGCAGCTCTCAATAGTAGCGTCACTCGCGGATTTTTCCGCCTGGCTGGCACATGATTTCCAGCGCGTTGAGGGTAGGGCGCAAAGGGGCAAGCGGCCAATGACCAATCCGGGGAATCAGCAGCAGACCAATTCAAGCAAGCGAAGAAGGGAAACGGGGCGGGAGATGGCGTTCGTGAGAACGCATCTGGAGGGCGTGATGCTCACGAAAATGCGGCTTGTCTACTGTGGTCATTCAGAGTGACTACAGAGAACAAGCCGCACTTGAGAGGCACTTGGTTCGACACACAGTGCCAAGCGCTCGAACAGGGTGTCAGGCGAAAAAGACAGCCAGTCTGCGCGCTTTATTCACGGGCTGTTACTTGCTGCCCGAACCACCCGAGCCGCCCGCACCACCTGCGCCGCCGCCGCTGCCGCCCATGCCGTTGCCGTTGCTCATGCCGCCGCCTTCACCCGTAGCGCCGTTGCCGTCGCTGCTGCCCATGCCTTTGGTGCCTGGGGTCGAGCTGTTCGGGGTCTTAGGCGTGCCATCCGTGTTCGGGCCGGCGCTGCTAGGACGCGGGCCAGTGGTGCTGTCCGGATTGGTTGGACCGGTAGACTCGGCGGCGAACGCAGATCCAGTTGCAACAGCCATCAGGCCGGCAAGCGTCAGGGCAGTCAGTTTAGTCTTGATCATGATGTGAATCCCTTTGTTGTCATGGATACACATTGGTCCGTCGTCGCTGTGCAGAGGTGCATTCTTGCCGACAGACGGTCATCAGACCCCCAGCGTCATGCCGCGCCTCGCCATCAAGCCGAACGCCGCGCGCTGACAATGCCATGTTCCAGCATCGTCGCCAGAAACACATCGATTTTGTTGCGCAGATGATCTTCCATCAGGGCGCGCAGTTTTTTGCTGTCGCCTTTTTTAAGGTACGTGAGCATCTGTTCATGTTCGTTGATCGCCTGCTGCCATCGGCCCGGAGTCGGGTTCAGGCGACGGCGTACATGGCGCAGCCGGGCGTTGAGGTTATTGAACATCTCCGACAGCACTCGATTGTCTGCGACGTCGAGGATTTTCAGGTGAATCTGCTGGTTGAGGCTGAAATAACTGCTCAGGTCGTTCTGCTCATGGGACAGGCGCATCGCAGCCTGCAAGGCCTCCAGTTCGGCGATGTCGGCCGCCGAAATCTTCTGACAGGCCTGTTCCCCCGACAGACCCTCCAGCGCCGCCAGCAATGTCAGCATGTTGGCCGCTTCTTCCAGACTGACGCTGGCGACTTTCGCCCGACGGGTCGCGGAAATCTCCACCAGCCCTTCCCGGGCCAGCATCTTGATTGCCTCCCGCAGCGGGGTGCGTGACACCGCAAGCTGCTCGCACAAGGCACGTTCGGACAGCGGGGCGCCGGGCATCAGGTCTCCGCTGATGATGCGCTCCCGCAACGCGGCATAAGCCGCCTCGTTGATGTTCGCCAGATTGTTGTGTTCGGACATCAAACCTCTCCATCGGTATCCCGGATCCGCCCGCTGCGCTGTCGGCACAGGCCGCGACGATTATCCCGGTGAATCGGAAAATTATCTACGCGAGTTGCCGCTTGAAGAGCCTGAGGCCCGATTCACGTGAACTGCAAGGCAGATGCGTTTCGTCCACTCCCGCTGATTTCTCGCAAAAAGCACTTGCGTCGCGGAAAGCAAAGTCTATATTTGGGATACCAAACGCACGAAATGGTATCCCAAAAATAATAAGGTGCTTGTATGAATACGCATGTTTCGCCCGACTCCGACGCTCGCAGCCAGCACGAGCGGCCCGCTTCCGAAATCCTCCTCCTGCGTGACGGCAACCTCGCCACAGTCGTGCTGAACCGTCCTGAAAAACTCAACGCCACCACCTTATCGATGTGGAAATTGCTGGACGACACCCTTCGCCAGCTGGACGCCGACGACTCCGTGCGCTGCATCGTCATTCGTGGCGCCGGCACCAAAGCATTCGGGCCGGGCAACGATATTTCCGAGTTCGAAACCCATCGCGGCAATCAGGCACTGGCCCGGCACTACGGGCCGGTGATGCACAGCGCACTGCGCGCGATCGCCCAATGCCGCCATCCGTTGGTGGCGATGATCCACGGCATCTGCGTCGGCGGCGGCCTGGGCATTGCGTCGCTGTGCAACATCCGGATTTGCGGCGAGTCGAGCCGTTTCGGCGTACCGGTCAACAAGCTCGGTCTGGCCATGGCCCATGACGAGATGGCCGGGCTGATGCGCATTGCCGGCCCTGACGTGACCCTGGAAATGCTGCTGGAAGGCCGTGTTTTCGGCGCTGCCGAGGCATTGCACAAGCGCATCGTCACCCGCGTCGTGGCGGATGCGCAGGTGGAGGAGCAGGCCATGGAAAGCGCCCGTCGCATTGCCGACGGCGCGCCTCTGGTCGCCCGGTGGCACAAGCAGTTCGTGCAGCGCTGCACTGATCCCGCACCGCTGACGGCGCAAGAATACGACGAGGCATTCGACTGCTTCGCCACCGAGGATTTCCAGATCGGTTACCAGGCCTTCCTGGCCAAACGCACACCTGTTTTCGGAGGTAAATGAAATGGCCGGTCCCTTGCAAGGCATGAAAGTCATCGAGCTGTCGCACATCATGTCCGGCCCTATCTGCGGGATGATGCTCGCCGACATGGGCGCCGACGTGATCAAGGTCGAGAAAATGGACGGTGACGATTGCCGCCGTTTCGCACCTGTTCTGGAACACGGCGAGTCCGCCTCGTTCATGATCCTGAACCGCAACAAACGCGACATCGCCTTGAACCTGAAGACCGATGGCGGCAAGGATGTGCTGCGGCGCATGCTGGCCGACGCGGACGTGGTCACCGAGAACTACCGCAAAGGCACGATGGAAAAGCTCGGGCTGGGTTATGACACGCTCAGGCAGCTCAATCCCGGGCTCATCTATTGCTCGGTGTCCGGGTATGGACGCACGGGGCCGTATGCCGACAGAGGCGGTTTTGACCTGATCGCGCAAGGTTTGTCGGGCCTGATGAGCGCGACCGGTGAGCCGGGGCAGGCGCCGATCAAGGCAGGCTCGCCGATTGCCGACATCAACGCCGGCATCCTCGCGGCGCTGGGCATCGCCGCCGCCTACGCGCACAAGCAGAAAACCGGGTTGGGTCAGGTGGTCGATACCTCGTTGCTGGAAGCCGGCTTTCAGCAGATGTACTGGCCTGCGGCGAATTATTTCTCCGAGGGCGTGATCCTGCCGAAGATGGGCTCGGCCAACTCCACCAGCACGCCGTATCAGGCGTTCCGCACTCAGGATGGCTGGATCAACATCGGCGCGGCGAACCAGGGCAATTACGAACGCTTGCTGCAGGTGCTCGACGCGCCACACATCAGCGAAGACCCGCGTTTCGCCACCAACGTGTTGCGCATGAACAACCGCGAGGCGCTGGTTGCGCTGATCACCGAATGCCTGGCGCAAGACACCACTGATAACTGGGTCGCGCGGCTGGATCTTGCCGGCCTGCCGGTGGGCGCGGTGCTGGACATTTCGCAGGCGGTCGAGCATCCGCAGATTCTGGAACGCGAGATGATTGTCGAAACCCACCATCCGCTCACCGGCGCGGCGCGCAGCATTGCCTTGCCGATCCGCTTCTCGGAAACCCCACGACACGTCAGCCGACCGTCACCGCTGCTGGGTGAGCACACCCTGGAAATCCTTGCCGAGTACGGGTACGACACCGGCCAGATCGCCGAGCTGCGGCGAGAGGGCGCCATCCTCGAGCTCTGAACCCTGATAAGCGCATTGGTGTGAACAACTACAAAAATAACGCTGAGGATCGCAATCATGAGCAGGCTAAAAATAAAGGCCACTACCGTCGTCATGATGATGCTGTGCCTGATGTACTTCATTACCTACGTCGACCGGGTCAATGTCAGCACGGCGGCGGGGCAATTCAGCAGCGAACTGGGGCTGAGCAACACGCAACTGGGTTTCATCTTTTCTGCGTTCGCGTACCCGTACATGGTGTTTCAGTTCATCGGTGGCTGGGTCAGTGATCGCTACGGCGCCAAGCGCACCTTGATTGTGTGCGCCTTCATCTGGGCGGCGGCCACCGTGCTGACCGGCATGGCGGGCGGTTTCCTCAGCCTGGTGGCTGCGCGCATGTTGCTCGGTCTGGGCGAGGGCGCAACGTTTCCGGCATCGACCAGTGCCATGGCCGCCTGGGTGTCCAAGGACAAACGTGGCTTCGCGCAGGGCATCACGCACGCCGCCGCCCGCCTGGGCAATGCCTGCGCGCCGTTGATTGTCGCCGCGCTGATGACCGCGTACGACTGGCGCTTTTCCTTTTATCTGTTAGGCGCGCTGAGCTTCGGCTGGGTGGTGTTGTGGTATGTCACGTACACCGAAAAACCAGCCGATCATCCGCGCATCACGGCGCAGGAACTGGCCGCGCTGCCAGCGCCCAAACCTCGCCGTGTCGACGCGCCCGGTACTTATATGCGGTTGTTCCGCCGCATGCTGCCGGTTTCCAGCGTGTACTTCTGCTACAACTGGATTCTCTGGCTGATGCTCAGCTGGATACCCATGTACTTCATGCACAACTACCACCTGAACATCAAAGATGCAGTGCTGTTCACTTCCGGCGTGTTCTTCGCCGGGGTGGTGGGTGATCTGCTCGGCGGCATGATCAGCGACAAGCTGCTGCGCCGCACCGGCAACGTGCGCCTGGCGCGCAGTTATCTGGTGGCGGTGTGCATGGCGTGCACCGGCCTGTCGCTGATCCCGGTCCTGCTTTTCCAGGAACCGCTGTATTCGCTGATCTTCCTGGCCATGGCGCTTTTTTTCAATGAGATGACCGTGGGGCCCATGTGGGCAGTGCCGATGGACATCGCGTCCGACCGCGCCGGTACGGCAAGCGGCATCATGAACGGCACGGCTGCAACGGCGACCATCATCAGCCCTGTGCTGGCGGGCTATCTCATCGACGTGACCGGCAATTGGACGCTGCCGTTTCTGATCTCCATCGGTGTGCTGGCTTTTGGGGTGCTGATGACCTTCACGATGAAGCCGCAAAATGCCTTCGTAGCGGACGAAAAATCGCCATCGCAAAACTTCGAAACACTTGAACCCAAAGACGCGATCGCCAAGTAAGGCGTTTCTCATTTTTGGCAAGAGCCGGGAAGGGAACCGTCGCGGCAAACGCAGGGATTGCTGTCACAAATGTGTCGCCTCAGGCGCTTTTTAGCGACTGAATGTGCCGTGAAGCGGCTGTGAAAGGCGCCGATATGGCCCGTTGATATTAAATCGTCCTGCACTAGACAACCCCCGGTTTCCTCAATGAAACCGGGGGTTTTGCGTTTGCAGGGTGTAGGTAATTGCCTACAGAGCGGCCGAGATTTTCGTGAGTGTCTAGAGACTGTCATCAAACAGAAATGTTTCGGGTTTTTAATCTGCATCGGGTCTTCAACCGGACCACACACACAAAATTCTCTTGTTGAGGTATTGCCGTGAATCTGCTGACAAAAACTCGCCTGTCACTCCTGCTGGCTTCGATGTGCCTGACTGGAATGGCACACGCTACGGACGTCACTGGTGCTGGTTCGAGCTTCGTTTTCCCAGTCATCTCCAAATGGGCGACAGACTACAGCAAGAGCACTGATACCAAGATCAACTACCAGTCCATCGGTTCGGGCGGCGGTATCGCTCAAATCAAGGCTGCGACCGTTGACTTCGGCGCATCCGACGCTCCTTTGAAAGCCGAAGACCTGCAGGCCGGCGGCCTGGGTCAGTTCCCGAGCGTGATCGGCGGTATCGTTCCGGTCATCAACGTGGAAGGCATCGAAACCGGCAAGCTGGAATTGAGCGGCAAGGTTCTGGCCGACATCTTCCAGGGCAAGATCACCAAGTGGAACGATCCAGCGATCGTTGCACTGAACAAGGACCTGAAACTGCCTGACAGCAACATCACCGTGGTTCACCGTTCGGACGGCTCGGGCACTTCCTTCAACTTCACCAACTACCTGGCCAAGGTCAGCCCGGAGTGGAAATCAGCCGTTGGCGAAGGCTCAGCCGTGCAATGGCCAGTCGGTGTAGGCGGCAAGGGTAACGAAGGTGTGGCCGCTTACGTGAAGCAGATCAAGGGCTCGATCGGTTACGTCGAATTCGCCTACGCCAAAACCAACAACATCGCCTACGCCAAGCTGGAAAACGCTGCCGGCAAAACCGTCGAGCCAAGCGCCAAGGCCTTCGCCGCCGCCGCTGCAACCGCTGACTGGGCAAGCGCCAAGGACTTCAACCTGATCATGACCAACGCCCCGGGCGCTGACGCATGGCCAATCACCGCGACCACCTGGATCATCATGTACAAGCAACCGAAGAACGCCGAGAAGAGCGCTGCTGCTTTCGACTTCTTCAAGTGGTCGCTGGAAAAAGGTCAGGCCCAGGCCGAGTCGCTGGAATACGTGCCACTGCCTAAAGAGCTGGTCAGCAAGATCGAAGACTACTGGAAGACCGAGTTCACCAAGTAACTCGATGTAATCCGGCTTACCCCTGTCATCGAGCGCTCGGTGACAGGGTTTCCTTGCGAGTGGACCCACCATGACTGAAAACACCCAATACATGTCCGCTGTGATTCCGGATGTCACGTCCGAGAGCGAAAGACGCGCGGCCCGCGATCACCGACACGACGCCTGGTTCCGGCGCACGATGCTGGGAGCGGCTCTGTTGGTGCTGCTGTTGCTGGCGAGCATCGCCGGCTCGACACTCTGGGGCGGAGCCCTGGCGTTCAAGACGTTTGGTTTCGAATTTCTTACCAGTACTGAATGGGATGCGGTCAACGGCCATTTCGGCGCGTTGGTCCCGATCTACGGCACCTTGGTGACATCCTTTCTCGCGCTGCTGATCGCCGTTCCGGTGAGTTTCGGCATCGCGATTTTTCTGACTGAAGTAGCGCCGCCCTGGTTGCGGATGCCGATTGCCTCCGCGGTCGAACTGCTGGCGGGCATTCCTTCGATTATCTATGGCATGTGGGGGCTGTTCGTGTTCGGCCCGTTCATGGCCGAAAACATGGCGCCCTGGATCAACGACAATCTGGGCGCGCTGCCGCTGATCGGTCCGATTTTCCAGGGGCCGCCGCTGGGTATCGGCATGCTCACCGCCGGCATCGTCCTGGCAATCATGATCACGCCGTTCATTACCTCGGTGATGACCGAGGTGTTCCGCAGCGTGCCGGTTGCCCTCAAGGAATCCGCCTACGCGCTGGGCGGAACCACGTGGGAAGTGGTCTGGGACATCGTCCTGCCGTACACCCGCTCGGCCGTGGTCGGTGGTATTTTCCTCGGCCTTGGCCGCGCGCTGGGCGAGACCATGGCGGTCACCTTCGTGCTCGGTAACGCCCACCAGTTCTCGGCATCGCTGATGATGCCGAGCAGTTCGATCGCCTCGGTCATCGCCAACGAGTTCAGCGAGGCCTACACCGACCTGCATCGCTCGTCGCTGATCGCGCTGGGCTTCCTGTTGTTTGTCGTCACCTTCATCGTGCTGGCGTTTGCCCGTCTGATGCTGTCTCGTCTGTCGCGCAAGGAGGGTGTATGAGCAAGGTCGATAACGAAAACCTGTACCGGGTCCGCGCGATCAAGAATGGCATCGCGATGGTCCTCAGCTGTGGCGCCACGGTCTTCGGCCTGCTGTGGCTGGTGTGGATCCTGCTGACCACGCTGGTCAACGGCTTCCAGGCACTGAATCTGCGCCTGTTTACCGAAATGACCCCGCCGCCGGGTTCGGCCGGTGGTCTGGCGAACGCGTTCTACGGCAGCTTCCTGATGTCCGGCATCGGTCTGCTGATCGGCACGCCGATCGGGCTGATGGCCGGGATCTGGCTGGCGGAATTCGCCCGCCACTCGAAACTCGGCAATGCCGTGCGCTTCATCAACGACATTCTGCTGTCGGCGCCGTCGATCGTGCTGGGCCTGTTCGTATACACCGCTGTGATCCTGCCGCTCAGCGCGGTGACCAACCATCAGGTGGGCTTCTCGGCCTTCGCCGGTGCGCTGGCCTTGGCGCTGCTGGTGATTCCCGTGGTGGTCCGTACCACCGATGAAATGCTCCAACTGCAGCCTTCGACCATGCGCGAAGCGGCGCTGGCGCTGGGCGTGCCACAGTGGAAGCTGACGCTGCAGATTGTCCTGCGGGCCGCCAAGGCCGGCGTGGTCACCGGCATTCTGCTGGCACTGGCACGTATCACCGGCGAAACCGCGCCACTGCTGTTCACCGCCTTCGGCAACCAGTTCTGGAGCAGCGACCTGCTCAAGCCGATCGCGAGCGTTCCTGTGGTCATCTTCCAGTACGCGATGAGCCCGTTCGATGACTGGCATTCCCTGGCCTGGGCCGGTGCCTTGATTCTGACCTTGTTTGTATTGGTGCTGAGCCTCAGCTCCCGTCTTCTCCTTTTGCGCAATAGGGCGTCCTGATGAATAACCTTTCCCTTGCCGACGAAAAAACCAAAATCCAGGTACGCAACCTCGAGTTTTTCTACAACGGCCATCGTTCGCTCAAATCGATCGACATGAACATTCCCGAGAAGCGCATCACTGCGATCATCGGCCCTTCGGGTTGCGGCAAGTCGACCCTGCTGCGCGTGTTCAACCGGATCTACTCGATGTACCCGAAGCAGGAAGCCAAGGGCGAAGTCATGCTCAACGGGGAAAACATTCTGGCGCCGGGCTATTCGATGAACCGCCTGCGCAGCCATGTCGGCATGGTGTTCCAGAAGCCGGTGCCGTTCCCGATGTCGATTTTCGACAACATCGCCTACGCCGTGCGTCACCACGAAAAGCTCTCGCGTCGCGAAATGGAAGAACGTGTCGAAGAAGCCCTGCGCGGCGCGGCCCTGTGGGATGAGGTCAAGGACAAGCTCAAGCAGAGCGCACAAAGCCTGTCCGGTGGTCAGCAGCAACGTCTGTGCATCGCCCGAACCATCGCGTTGCGCCCACAGGTGCTGTTGCTGGACGAGCCGACCTCGGCACTCGACCCGATCTCCACCGGCCGTATCGAACAGCTGATCACCGAGCTCAAGGAGCAGTTCACCGTGGTCATCGTGACCCACAACATGCAACAGGCCGCGCGCTGCTCGGACTACACCGCGTTCATGTTCATGGGTGAGCTGATCGAGCATGGCGACACCGACACCATCTTCACCAAACCGTCCAAGACCCAGACCGAAGACTACATCACCGGTCGGTTCGGTTGATCGACCCGGCAGTCGAGGGCAGGGACGCCGTCAACGCATGGGGCGGGAGGTGTACAGCGTGGAAACCGGCGCGCGCAGTTTCCTGACAGCAGCGTCAGCCATCACGTTGAACGTGGTGTGTCAGAGCGGCGCCGGCGGGATCGCGCTGTGATCGCCCATGAATTGCTCCAGCCGCTTGCGCAGCCAGCGTTCGGCGGGGTCGGTGTCCATCACGCTCAGCCAGACCATCGACAGCTCCAGGTTGGGCGTGATGAAGGGCAAAGGTTCGCCGCGCAGCAATCCTGCCTTGCTCATCGCCAGGGTCAGATGATCCGGCAGGTTGCACAGCAGATCAGTGCCTTCCATCAACGCCGGCAACGTGCTGTATTGCGGCACCGACAGAACCGCCGTGCGTTTGCGGCCGATCGCCGCCAGCCACTCATCGGCAAAGCTTGAGATGTTCGCCACGTGGGACACCACCACGTGAGGCCGCGAGCAGTATTCGTCCAGGGTGATCGGCTCGGAAGACGCATCTGCCCGCACCACCATCGGCTGTACGCTGCGCAGCAACTTGCGCTTGGCATTGGCCGGCAATTCCCGGGTCAGGCACACGCCAACGGTGATCTCGCCGGACATCAGCAGTTCGGACACATTCCAGTAGTTGACCTGCTTGATGACAATGACGATGCCCGGCGCCTCCTCACGAATGGCGCGCAGCAAGGGTGGCAGCAAACTGTATTCGACGTCGTCGGAAAGCCCGATGCGAAAGGTCATGTCGCTGCTGGCCGGGTCGAAATCCCGGGTCAGGCTCAACGCCACCGACATTGCGTCCAGCGCCGGCGACAGGTGATGGATGATTTCGTTGGCCCGCGCCGTGGGCTCCATGCGGTGGCCGACGCGGATGAACAACGGGTCGTTGAACAGCGCCCGCAACCGGTTGAGCGCCGCACTGATCGTGGGCTGGCCGAGGAACAGCTTCTCGGCGGCACGGGTCACGTTGCGCTCCTGCATCAAGGTCTCGAACACCACCATCAGGTTGATGTCCGCCTTGCGCAGCTCATTGCGATTCATAAAACGTCCCCGTTGCCCGGCATGTGTCATCCATTTTGTAACGAAATGATGGACGACAGTTTATGGACCGCCATTGGTGCACGTCCAGCCTGACGGCATGTTTCGCGGACTGGCCGGTTAATCGCAGTCCTCAGGCGGCCCGCGACGGGTCAAGGTCAGGAGAGGTGCCAGCCCGGCCAATGGCCGGTGGGAGGGCGCCAACGGTCTTCGACGCGTCCTTCGATCAACGGCGTGACACCCGACGCTTTCCCGGCTGAAGCCGGTCCTACGGAAAACTTGCAGTGTCTGTAGGACCGGCTTCAGCCGGGAAGGGGCCGGTGCAGGTTGTGCAGATGCAGTGGTTGAAAATCCGTCCTCGCCAGCACGCTGGCTCATGCCCCATTTCGCCTGCATCGCCTCGCCAAGGCGTAGACGCAGTCACGCTGCGTGCCGGGTTTTCTGAACTTCCGCCAAGCCCCGTCAGTCAGCATTGAAACGCTCACGATGAGGCTCGACATTCCATGCAGATTTCCTTGAAGGGCCAGGTCGCGCTGGTCACTGGCGCCAGTTCCGGGTTGGGCGCGGGGGCGGCCAGGGGGCTGGCGGCGTCCGGCGCGGCAGTGGTGGTCAACTATCACTCTCAGCCTGAACCGGCTGAAAAGCTGGCTGAAGAAATACGAGCCGCCGGTGGCCAGGCCGTTGCCATTGGCGCTGATGTGTCGGACGAGCGCGAGGTCGAGAAGCTGTTCGCCGAGACCCTCAAGGCGTTCGGGCGACTGGACATTCTGATTGCCAATTCCGGGTTGCAGAAGGACGCATCCATCGCCGAGATGAGCCTTGACGACTGGAACACCGTGATCAACGTTAACCTGACCGGCCAGTTTCTCTGTGCTCGCGCGGCGCTGCGTCAGTTTGCACAACAGGAAATCCGGCCGGACATCTCCCGCGCGCTGGGCAAGATCATTCACATGAGTTCGGTGCATCAGGTCATTCCCTGGGCCGGGCATGTGAATTACGCGGCCTCCAAGGGCGGCGTCGATCTGCTGATGCGCAGCATCGCCCAGGAAGTCGGCGAGCAGCGTATCCGGGTCAACAGCATCGCGCCCGGGGCCATTCGTACGGCCATCAACACTCAGGCCACCAGCGGCGACGCCGAGAAGAAGCTGCTGGAATTGATCCCTTACGGGCGGGTGGGTGAAGCCGAGGACGTCGCCAACGCTGTCGTCTGGCTGGCATCCGACGCGTCCGACTATGTGCACGGCACCACGCTGTTCATCGACGGCGGCATGAGCCTGTACCCGGAGTTCCGTCACAATGGTTGAGCCCACCCAGCAACGCCCCGTCGACCTGCGCGACGAAGCGCAGAACGCCATCGAGAACCACGGCATCATCGGCGACATGCGCAGCGCCGCGTTGGTGGCGGATACGGGCAGCATCGATTTCTGCTGCTGGCCGGATTTCGACAGCCCAAGCATCTTCACTGCGCTGCTGGATTCGCCCAAGGCCGGGATTTTCCAGCTGTCGCCCATCCTCCCCGATGCCCGTCGGCAGCAGCTGTACCTGCCGGAAACCAACGTGCTGATGACCCGCTGGATTGCCAAGGATGCCGTGGTCGAAGTGACTGACCTCATGCCGATTGCATCGGAAGTCGACAGCCTGCCGCGGTTGGTACGGCGTATTCATGTGCGCCATGGCAACACGGCGGTGCGCATGTTTTGCCGGGTGCGACATGATTACAGCCGGGCTGATACGGTCGCGCGGATGGACGATCAGGATGTCCGGTTCGAAGCACCGGGGCAGCCGGCCTTGAGACTGTCTGCGACCACACCTTTGCAGATCGACGATCACGCGGCGGTTGCTGACTTCGAGATGAAGCAAGGCGACATCGTCGAATTCATGCTCGGCGGCGCCGATGATGAGGCGGTCCAGGCTTCTCAATGCGACTGCGACCTCAAGAGCACCGTGAGCTATTGGCAGCACTGGAGTCGGCACTCCAATTACCGTGGCCGCTGGCGGGAAACGGTCAATCGCTCGGCACTGGCGCTGAAACTGCTGACCTCCCGCAAGCACGGCGGCATCGTGGCGGCGGCCACCTTCGGGCTGCCGGAAGAAGAGGGCGGCGGGCGCAACTGGGACTATCGCTACACCTGGATCCGCGACGCCTCGTTCACCGTTTATGCCTTCATGCGCCTGGGTTACACCGAAGAAGCCAACGGCTTCATGCATTGGGTGCGCGAGCGCATGGGCGACTGCTGCGAAGACGCCAACAAGCTCGGCATTCTGTACTCGCTGGACGGTCGCGAGGAATTGCCCGAAGAAGACCTCACGCATTTGTCCGGCTACGGCGGCGCGACGCCGGTGCGCATCGGCAACGAAGCGTACAAGCAGACACAACTGGACATTTACGGTGAACTGCTCGATGCGGTTTATCTGGCCAACAAATACGGGGAAGCAATTTCTCACGAAGGCTGGAAACACACCACGCGGCTGGTCAACGAGTTGTGCGAGAACTGGCGCAGCAAGGACGTCGGCATCTGGGAGATGCGCGGCGACGATCAGCATTTCCTGCATTCGCGGCTGATGTGCTGGGTCGCGCTGGACCGGGCGCTGCGACTTTCCCTCAAGCGTTCGCTGCCTGCGCCGTTCGAGCGCTGGGACAGGGAGCGTCAGGCGATTCACGATGATATCTGGGAGAACTTCTGGGATCACGATCTTGGGCATTTCGTCCAGCACAAGGGCAGCAAGAACCTCGATGCCTCGATGCTGCTGATGCCGTTGGTGAGGTTCGTCGGTGCCAGCGACCCCAAGTGGCTCCAGACCCTGGACGCCATCGAACGCACGCTGGTACGCGATGGCATGGTGTTCCGCTATCGCAATGACGATGACTACGGTGATGGCCTGGAAGGGGAAGAGGGCGCGTTCGTCGCGTGCTCGTTCTGGTACGTCGAGTGCCTGGCCAGGGCCGGACGCGTGGCGCAGGCGCACCTGGAATTCGAGCAGTTGCTGCGCTACGCCAACCCGCTGGGGCTTTACGCTGAAGAGTTCGACGCACACGGCCACCACCTGGGCAACACGCCACAGGCGTTGAGTCATCTGGCTTTGATCAGCGCCGCGAGTTTTCTGGATCGCAAACTCGAAGGCAGCCAGACGCTCTGGCAGCCCTGAGCCCCTGAACCACAAGCCCTGAAGCAAGGAGATCTCACATGCCTCACGCTTTTAAAGTCGGCGACCACGTGCGCTGGAACTCGGACGTCGGCCACGTCGTCGGCAAAGTTACCAAGGTGCACACCCAGGATGTCGAATTCATGGGGCGCCATCGCCCCGCTTCCAAAGACGAGCCGCAATACGAGGTGAAGAGCGACAAGACCGGGCATTCGGCGCTGCACAAGGAAGCGGCGCTGGAGAAGGTCTAGCCCGAGCGCCGCGCCCGTCTTTCGCCCGGTCTATTTGGCCCTCAGCTCATACCCGACGGCCAGGGTTTCCAAGGTGAAGCGGTCGGCGATCATCCCGCAATAACTGGTTCGCGCCAGGTACGCGCCCGGCCCGTTGAGGTAGGCATCGATGTTGGCCACTTCTTCACACGACTCGAAATTCCGCCCTTTGAGCAGGCCGCTGGCCTGTGCCGAGCGCAGGGCGCCGTTGGGCGTCCAGTCGGCGATGATCAGCGCGCCTTCCGGGGCGGATTTTTCGTAACTGCGCACGAACTGCTCGGCCGACCGGTCGCGCAAGTACGGCGCCATGAAGTAGTGAATGTCGTCGCGGAACGGCAGCGCTTCCTTGTGCGTGGGCAGCGTGACGATGCCGCTGGCGTAGATCGCGTACACCGCCAGAATCGTCACCGGCCCGCTGAGCGGCGCGGCATTGCTCAGACCGTCTGCGTTTCTGCGCTGCAGCCAGGCGTCCAGTTGCACCACACCGATAATGCTCAGCAACACCGCGCCGGGCAGGAAAAACGTGAAGCGGTCGGTGACGTTGTACGACACCGCGAAGATGAAGTTCATCATCGCCGCGCACCAGAGCAACCGCAGCTGCGGGCGCTTGGGGAACAGCAGCAGACCCACCAGCTGCGGCCCGATCAGCGACAGCATCAGCAGGGCCACGGAATTTTTCTCGTGCCACATGTCATCGAAGCGGAACAGCGACCCCTGCCAGCTCTGTTCGGTGGTCTTGTCGGGAATGCCGATCAGGTAGCGATGGGCGATATCGATCAGCCCCAGACCGCTTTGCATCTCGTGAAGGATTCCCGGAATCGCCACGGCAAAGCCCAGCGCGAAGCCCGGAACGGCCATCAGGATTCGCGCCTTGTGCTGCCACAGCAGCTGCAGGTAGAGCGGGAACAGCACGATGAACGTCAGTTGATGGATGCCAGCCGCCAGGCCCGTCAGCACGCCGATGACGAACAGCGAAGGCAGCGCGCCCAGGCGTTGCCGGTCGCAGAAGTGCAGCATATACGCCAGCGTTACCAGCAGCGTATGCAGCAGGTAGACCTCGGCCTTGGTGGAGACCCAGAACACGCAGTGACACAGCACGGCGGCAGCGACGGCCAGCAGCGCCTGCCGGGTGTTGGCGCCGACGCCTCTGGCCAGGCGGAAGATCGCCCAGCCCAGCGGAATCAGCAGCAGCGAGTTCATCAGGCTCAGCACATAAGGGCCGAAGCCTGCGAAGAGCGCGGTGGTGACGAACAGGTAAAGCGGGTGATCCAGCGGCCCCAGGGTTTGGCTGAAATAGCGGCCTTCGGAGGCGTCGGCCAGGAACATGCCGTTGTCCATCCACTGAATCGGACCGCTGGATGCGAGAAAACTGGCGACGATCGCCCCGATCACCAACAGCGCGGGAATCAGTACCGACGCTCGATAACGCATGACTGCCACCATGACTTGCACTCCTTGTCCCTTTTTTACGTTGGAAGCGTTACTGAACCGGTTGGCCCTGAGGCGTTGCCTCGCCTTTGAGCTTGAGTAACATCACTGCGCCGATGGCCACGGCGAACCACAGCGTGGCCAGGCGGATCAACACGGTGGCGGCGACCGCATCGGCGCTGCTCATGCCTTTCCAGACCAGCAGGCCGACCATCACCGCTTCCGCGCCGCCGAGGCCGCCGGGCATGAAGCTCACCGCCCCCGCCAGCATCGCCAGCGCGTAGACGAACACCGCGAACGTCAGCGGAATGTCCGCGCCCATCCATTGCAGGATCCAGTCGAAGGCCAGCGCCTCGGCGCTCCAGGCGATGACGCTGAGGATCGTCAGGCCCAGCATCAGGCGCAGTCGATGGCATTGCTGGGCGTGCATCAGTACCTGCAACAGATGGCGCAGCAGGCTGATCACTTTGCCGCCCTCGGTCGGCACCATCAGCGTCAGACGTTCCAGCAGACGACGCTGCGACAGCACCACCAGCCCGACGACCACCAGCGCCACGCCCACGACGATCATCGGCATCGCTTCGGGGTACAGCGACAGGCCGAACAGGGTCAGCAGCACCACGGCGAAGAGGTCCGACAGGCGCTCGCTGAAAAACGCCGCGAAACTCTGCGGATACGGTACGCCCCAGCGCTTGAGCAGCACGCCGCGCAGGGCTTCGCCGGCCTTGCCGGGCGTGGTGGTCAGGGCGAAGCCGGCCAGGTAGATATTCAGGCTCGGGCGCCACGGCATCGGATGGCCGAGCACCTTCAGGTACGCCTGCCAGCGGACGAAGCGCAGGCCGTAATTCACCGAGGACATGAACAGCGCGATGAGGATGCCTATCAGGCCGACCTCGCTCACGGCGGCCCCCACCGCCTGCCAGCCGCCCCATAGGGAAAAGCCCAGATAGCCCAGCGCCGACCCGACCACCGACAGCACCACCGCCTGGTAACGCCAGCCGGACAGATGCGGCGAGCCGTTCACAGGTTGAGCCTCTTGAAAACCGGCTGCGGGATCGAGCGGATGACCCACATGATCAGCGCCCAGAAGCCCGGCGCGTAAAGCGTCGGCACTTTGTTGGCGATGCCTTTGACGATCCGCTGCGCGACCTGGGCCGGTTGCGCGAGCAACGCCGCCGGCAGCGACAGGCCTTGGGTCATCGGCGTGTCGACGAAGCCCGGCTTGATGGTGGTGACGTGCACGCCCACCTTGAACAGGCGCGCCTGCAGGCCCTCGCAATACGTGGAAACCGCCGCCTTGGCGCTGCCATAGAGGTAGTTCGACGGCCGGCCGCGATCGGCGGCCACCGACGAAATGATCGCCAGGCTGCCGCAACGCTGGGTTTCGAATTGCATGGCCAGACAGGTCAGCAGCGCGATCACCGAAGTGCAGTTGTTGGCAAACTCGCGCAGCGCCAGGTTCACGTCCCGTTCGCAGGCCTTCTGATCGGGCAGGGTACCGTGGGCGATCAGGGCGATGTCGATCTGGCCCAGCGCGGTCAGGCAACGGCCGAGCATCAGCGGGTGGGCATCGATGTCGTTGGCGTCCATCTCATGCAACGTCACGTTGCTCGCCCCACGCGCCTTGAGGTCAGCGGCGGTCTGCTGAAGTTTGTCGACATTGCGCGCCACCAGGAAAAAATCGCTGCCCTCACTGGCCCACAGACGGGCGCAGGCGCTGGCGATGGCCGACGTGGCACCGATGATCAGGACTTTCTTTACGGCTATCTGCTTCATAAGATCACACGGCTCCAGAAACGGGACATCAGGGACGGATCGCGCAGCGCTTCCAGTCGCTCCCAGGCGGGATACGCCTGACGAAAGTCGGCGCCGCTCATATGGGCATCCTTGGCCGGATACAAGCGGCCTCCCGCAGCCCGGACAATGTCGTCCAGGCGTGGAAACACGACGTTCTCCAGCTGTTCACTCTGCGGAAAGTCCAGTGCCAGCGAGGTGCCTGGCATCGGGAACGACAGCAAGCCCGGCGAGCGAAGGTCGCCACAGCGCTTGAGCACGGCCAGAAACGAGCCTTGTCCGGCGTCGGCGATGGCGCGCAACAATTCAGCCATGGCCGGCTCCGCGCTGGCCTGTGGCACGACGCACTGGTACTGCTGAAAGCCGCGCCGGCCGTAGATGCGGTTCCAGTGCAGGACCCGGTCCAGCGGATAGAAAAACGGTTCGTAGGCGCTGCGGCCACAGGTGCGCTGGCTCGGGTGCACGCGCCAGTACAGGTTGTTGAAGGCGCTCAGGGAGAGTTTGTTGATCAGCGAGACGGGCGGCGTCAGCGGCACGCTGAGTTTCTTGCGCTGGCCGACTTCCAGCGAGCCGTACTGCGCGTGGTCGCCGACGATGAACACGCCGCGTCCGGTGTCGGCGCCCTTGGCCAGGCAATCGATCCACGCCACGCTGTATTCGTGATGATCGTCGAGTTCGGCCGACAGGGCGAAAAACTCCGCCAGATTGGCGAAGCGCACGGTGCTGGTGTCGATCTGACTGGCGCGGATCGGCATCAGCTGAATCTGCGCCCAATGGATGATCCCCGTAAGCCCGAGGCCTCCGATGCTGGCGCTGAACAGCGGGGCATTGGTGCCGGGCGCGCAGGTCATCTGGGGCTCGCCGTGGCGCAACAGGCCGAAACTCAGCACGTGGCGGCCAAAGGTGCCGCGCACGTGGTGGTTCTTGCCATGCACGTCGTTGGCGATGGCGCCGCCCACCGTGGCGAATTGCGTGCCTGGCGTGACCGGCAGGAACCAGCCCTGCGGAATCGCGACGGCCAGCACTTCGGCCAAGGTGATGCCAGCCTCCACCTTGATCACCCCCGTGGCCCAGTCGGCCTCGATCAGGCGGTCCAGCGAACGCATGTGAAGCACCTGGTCGCTGGCGGCCAGGCAACTGTCGCCGTAACTGCGGCCGTTGCCATAGGGCAGACTGCTGCGGTGGTCGCCAATCACGCGGTCAAGATGCTTCGGCAATTCGTCCAGCCACACGCAGCTGTGACCTCGCTGCGGACTGCGGGGAAACCGTCCCCAGGAATACAGCGGCGCACTCATGCGGCGATCCAGAACATCAGCAGGAAGGCGAGGCCGATCAACTGGCTGGTGCGGTCGCGGATGGCGAACACCACCGGGTCTTCATTCATCTGCCCACGATGGGTGAGCATCCACACCCGCGTCACCCAGAACAACAGCAGCGGACACGCCAGCCAGATCACGTGCGGCGTCACGTACAGCTCGGTGGTCTTGGCGTCCTGGATGTACAGCGCCAGGACCATCACCGCCAGATACCCCGATGACGCGCCAAGCGAGGCGATCATGTCCAGATCGCCGGGGTAATAGCCGCGACCGCGGGCGAAGGTATTGACCTCCCTGGCCCGCGCATCGCGCAGTTCGGCATAACGCTTGACCATCGCCAGGCTGAGGAAGATGAACATTGAAAACGCAAGGATCCAGAACGTCAGCGTCAGGTTGAAGGCGGCGACGCCTGCGATGATCCGCGCGGTGTAGAGCATCGCCAGGACGATCACGTCCCAGGCCATCAGGCGTTTGAGCTTCAGCGAGTACGCCAGTGTCAGGCCGTAATAGGCGGCCATGACCGCCGCGAATTGCCAGGGCAGCAGCAACAGAGCGGCGCCGAAAGAGACGATCAGCAACGTCGGCACCAGCATCAGCCCGGCCTTGATCGACAGCCGGCCGCTGGCGAAGGGACGGTTGCATTTGCTCTTGTGGTGGCGGTCGTCGCACAGATCGAGCAGGTCGTTGAGCACGTAGACGCTGGAGGCGCACAGGCCGAAGCAGAGGAATGCAATGACGCCGTCGCTCATCAGCTCCAGTTGCGCCAGACGATGCGAAGCGAGGAGGGGAACGAAGATCAGCGCGTTTTTCAGCCACTGGTGCAAGCGCAATGCTTTGCGCCAGTCCCGAAGCGCCGGGGTGTTGGTGTGAAGGGTCGGCTCGACCTGGGTCATGGCCTCAACACGGGATTCGACGCCGGAATCGGGATTGACCACATACGCCTGACGCGACACTTTCCAGATCGGCAGGTCATCTTTGGAGTTGCCGATATAGTCGAATCCGCCCTCGCCAAAGTGGGCAACCAGCAAGTCGCGTTTATGCGGCCCGGACAAGTTTCGATTGGTATTGGAGGCCAGCACCAGATCAAATAACTGCAAGTGTTCGGCAATACGCTCGGCCAGACTGACATGGCTCGCGGTGGCCAGAACCACCATGCGTCCGCTGGCTTTTTCGCGCTGAATCATTTCGATGATCTGTGGGTCGTAAGGCAGGACGGACACATCGATTTCGGTATTCAGCGCCAGGCCTTCCTTCAACGCCGCCTTGCCTTTGAACAACCAGCCGAGCAACTTGAACGCTTTCAGCGGCTGGCTTCGGACAAAGGCCATTGCCGTTTCCATGAGCAGATCCGAACGCAACAACGTACCGTCCAGATCGACAACCAAGGGTGGGAAAGTTTCAAGAACTCGTCCCTGAATTCTGGCCATAGCGAGTGCTCCTTTAGGGTCGAGCCGACTATAAACAAAATTGATTTTCAGCAACTTCATTTAAATTAAAGGGCTGTACAAACCCCGTCGGGCACTTGGCGCCAGAATAAAAAGACGGTTTAAGTCGTTCTCTCGATCAAAGTTGTTTCGATATTGAAACAGTAGGATGCCAGTTAATTGGCGACCAACTAATGACTGCGTGAAAGTGTGCTGAATTCAGGGGTTTCCCTTCGAGGCAGGTATAGCGGGCAAAAAAAACAGGGCAACAGGCTGTCGTTCATAGCGGCAATCGCAGTCATAATGACCGCGTTTTATTCACCCGTTCGCTTGTCCGCATCTGGAGTCTCGATGACCAATCCGCTTCTGCTGGCACTCATACCGCTGGTCGCCGACCTGTCTCGCGACTTGCCTGACCACGAGCGTTATCGCCGGCTGCTGCGTTCTCTGCGGCAATTGCTGCCGTGCGACGCAGTGGCGCTGCTCAAGCTCGAAGACGATGTGCTGGTGCCGCTGTCGGTCGAAGGCCTGAGCCCGGATACCCTGGGTCGGCGTTTCCGGCTGGGCGAGCATCCGCGGCTGGACATCATCGTGCAGAACCGCGAACCCACACGTTTCTGTGCCGAAAGTGACCTCCCGGACCCTTACGACGGCCTGGTGGAAGGGGTGCACGGGGACCTGGAAGTGCATGACTGCCTGGGCTGCCCGCTCTATGTGCAGGACAAGCTCTGGGGGCTGATCACCCTCGATTCACTCGATCCCGCCCGGTTCGGCAGCGTCGATCTGGATAACCTGCAGGCGTTTTCCAGCCTGGCAGCGGCGACCGTGATGGCCAGTGAGCGGATCAGCCAGCTCGCCCGCAACGTCGAGGACCAGCGCCAGTTGGCCGAGGTCTACAAGCGGGCAGCCGGCGGGCGCGGCCCCCGCGAATTGATCGGGCAGAGCGCCGTGCACCGGCGTTTGCAGCAGGAGATCCAGCTGGTCGGCAACAGTCCGCTGACCGTCCTGATCACCGGTGAAACGGGCGTCGGCAAAGAGCTGGTTGCCGAAGCCATTCACCTGCAGTCACCCCGCGCGCAGAAACCCCTGATCAGCCTGAACTGCGCGGCGCTGCCGGAACTGCTGGTAGAAAGCGAACTGTTCGGCCACGTCAAAGGCGCTTTTTCCGGCGCGGTCAGTGGGCGCAGCGGTAAGTTCGAACTGGCCGACGGCGGCTCGATCTTCCTCGACGAAGTGGGCGAACTGCCGCTGCCGGTCCAGTCCAAGCTGCTGCGCGTTCTGCAGAGCGGCCAGTTGCAACGGGTCGGTTCCGATCAGGAACACCATGTGGATGTGCGCATCATCGCCGCCACCAACCGCGACCTGGCCGAAGAAGTGCGTGCCGGGCGTTTCCGCGCCGATCTCTACCATCGCCTGAGCGTTTATCCGCTGGTGGTGCCACCGCTGCGCGAACGCGGGCGCGATGTCCTGCTGCTGGCCGGGTATTTTCTTGAAGAGAACCGTGCACGCATGGGCCTGCGCAGCCTGCGCCTGAGCGCCGATGCGCAGAAAGTGCTGCTCGGTTACCCATGGCCGGGCAACGTTCGCGAGCTGGAACACCTGATCAGCCGCGCCGTGCTCAAGGCGCTGTCGGCGCACGCCGAGCGGCCGCGCATCCTCACCATCGAACCTCAGGCGCTCGGCCTGGACGAGTTGCCGACGTCTGGCGTGGTGACGCCCGAGGTGATCGGCCCTGCACCGGTGATCAAACCGGGAGAAGGGCTCAAAGAAACCGTCGACGCGTTTCAGACGGTGCTGATCAACGACGCACTGAACCGCCATCAGGGCAAATGGGCGCAGGTCGCCCGCGAGCTCAACGTCGACCGCGCCAACCTGAGCCGCCTTGCCCGTCGACTGGGGATTCGCTGAACGGCTGACGTCCGCTGTCTGGCTGGAGGGCGCCAGAGACCTGTGCCGTTCACAGGTCTCTGCGCGCCGCGTCAGCGATGGGCGATGTCTTCCAGCGCCAGGTTGCGGGTTCTCGGGCCGAACACGCCGATGGTGATCATCACGATCAGCATGCTGACGACAATGAACGTCAGCACGCCCGGCGTACCGAAATGGTCCAGAAACAGCCCGATCAACAGGCTGCTGAACACGGTCGACAGGCGACTGAACGAATAGCAGAAGCCCACGGCACGGGCGCGGATGTTGGTCGGGAACAGCTCACTCTGATACGAGTGGTAGCTGAAGCTCAGCCAGGCGTTGCAGAACGTGATCATGACCCCGCAGAAAATCAGCCCTGCCGCCGTGCTCTGCTGCGCGAACAGCGTGCCGAAGATCATCGCGCCCAGGGCCGAGCCGACGATCTGCCATTTGTTCTCGAAACGGTTGGCGAACTTGACGAACAGCAGCGGGCCCAGCGGGTAGGCGAGGGTGATGATGAACGCATAGGCCAGGCTGTGCGTCACGCTGACGCCCTGGCCTGAGAGCAGCGCTGGCAGCCAGTTGCCGAAGCCGAAGAAGCCGATCGCCTGGAACACATGAAAGACGATCAGCATCAGTGCGCGACGTCGATAAGGCGGCTGCCAGATGTCGGCAAAACGGCCATTGCCTTCGACTGCGACGTTGTGGGTTTCCGGGGCGTCCAGCGCCTGCCCGTGGTCACGCAGGCAGCGCGCCTCCAGGTCATCCATGATCGTTTCGGCTTCGGCGAAGCGGCCCTGCTGGGCGAGCCAGCGCGGCGACTCCGGCAGGCGCGAGCGCAGCCACCAGATGAACAGCGCGAACACGGCACTGGCAAACGCCACCCAGCGCCAGCCCGCGATCCCGAACGGATCCTGCGGCACCAGCCACCACGACATCAGCGCCACTGACGGCACCGACAGAAACTGCACGAAGAAAGCGAACGCGAACGCCGAACTGCGCATGCGCTTGGGCACCAGCTCGGACAGGTAGGCGTCGATGGTCACCAGCTCGATGCCCAGACCGATCCCCACCAGAAAGCGCATGCAGATGATGCCCAGCGGCGTGGTCTGCAGGCCCATGAGCACGGTCGCGACGGTGTACCAGATCAGCGCGAAGGTGAAGATCGCGCGGCGGCCGAAGCGGTCGGCGATCGGGCTGAGCAGGCTGGCGCCCAGAAACAGGCCGAGAAAGGTCGCCGAGGCGAACGCGGCCTGATCGGAGAAGCCGAATACGCCTTGCGCGCCGGTGGCAAACAGCCCGCTGCGGATCAGGCCGGGGCTGATGTAGGCGGTCTGGAACAGGTCGTACAGCTCGAAAAAGCCGCCGATGGACAACAACGCCACCAGCTTCCAGAGGGTCGCTACGGCGGGCAGCCGGTCGATGCGGGCGGAAATCTGCGCGGCGCGGATCGGGTCGATGCCGTCGGCGGTGGCGTCGGCGGTGTCTGAAACGTGAGTAGGGGAATGCATTATTGTTTTTCCGGATCCAGGGGACGACGCATGTTAGAGCGACAGAGATTCAAGACAAAACATTTCTGCGAGTTTAAGCTCCGTGGCTGAACGCCACCCTGTATCGGATTCCTGTGAAGTACAAACTCCCCACTACCGCCACTGCACCTTTCTGTCCGTCCGCGGTGACCGACAGCGTCGACATCCCGGCCAATGCGTCATTCCTGCGCAAATTGCTGCTGTTCGTCGGGCCCGGGCTGCTCATCTCCATCGGCTACATGGACCCCGGCAACTGGGCGACCGCCATCGAGGCCGGCTCGCGCTTTGGCTACGCGTTGCTGTTCGTCGTGGTGCTGGCGAGCCTGTCGGGCATGGTGCTGCAGAATCTGTGCTCGCGCCTGGGCATCGCGACCGGTCGCGATCTGGCGCAGCTCTCTGCGCAGCGCTACAGCCATCGGGTCGGCATGGGGCAATGGATTCTCGCCGAGCTGTCGATTCTGGCGACGGACCTGGCCGAAGTGCTCGGCGCCGCGCTGGCCTTTCATCTGTTGCTGGGCGTGTCGATTACCACGGGCGTGGCGCTGACGGCGTTCGACACGATCATCGTGCTGGCCTTGCAGGGCGCCAATTTCAGGCGCCTGGAGGCCATCGTGCTCGGCCTGATTGCCACGATCGCCACGTGTTTCTTCATCGAGCTGGTGCTGATCAAGCCGTTCTGGCCGGATGTCGCGGCCGGCCTCAAGCCCTCGTGGGACGTGCTGAGCAATCAGGAGCCGCTGTACATCGCCATCGGCATTCTGGGCGCAACCGTGATGCCGCATAACCTTTACCTGCACTCGTCAGTGGTGCAGACCCGGGTCAACGGCACGTCCGAACAGAGCAAGGCCAGCGCCATCCGCTACGCGCGGGTCGATACCATCGCCTCGCTGAGCCTGGCGCTGGTGATCAATGCGGCGATCCTGATTCTGGCCGCCGCAGCCTTTCACGGCAGCGGCCACGCCGACGTGGTGGAGATTCAGGACGCCTATCATCTGCTCGATCCGCTGGTGGGCGGCACGCTGGCCAGCATCCTGTTTGGCGTGGCATTGCTGGCCGCCGGGCAGAGCTCGACGTTCACCGGGACGATTGCCGGCCAGGTGGTGCTGGAAGGGTTTCTCAACGCCAAGATTCCGTGCTGGCAGCGCCGTCTGATCACACGCGCACTGGCATTGATTCCGGCATTGGCGGGCGTGATCTGGTTCGGCGACGGCGCCGTGGGCAAGATGCTGGTGCTCAGTCAGGTGGTGCTCAGCCTGCAGCTGCCGTTCGCGCTCTGGCCGTTGATTCGCTTCACCAGCGACAGGCAATTGATGGGGCCGTTCGCCAACAGCACCCTGACCAAAATCCTGGCGTGGGGGCTGTTCGGCCTGATCTCGGCGGCCAATCTGGCGCTCATGTACTTCTGGGTGAGTTGAGCGGCGACAGGCTCGCCGCCGCGCGTACACGGGTGCCGGGGCGGACGCCGTGCCTCAACTCAGCATGATGCCCCGGGCCATGCCGGTGGCAGCGATCACGATGATGACCATCAGCGCTGCCTCCATGTGACTGATGCGGGCGAAGCGACGTGACCGGGACATGTCGATGGTCTGTTGCCGCTTGAACGCGATGCGCCATTTGATCAAGGCGAACATCGGCACGATCTCCAGCGCCAGAATGGCGACGAAGGCGGTCATTTTCAGGTGAAACAGCGGCTGGTGCAGGTAGTAATACGAGCCTTTCTCCAGCCCGCCGAACGCGCGAAAGGCGCCGGTGATGAGCAGGATGCCCGCCGAAACGCCCCATATGTTGTCCACCACGAACACGTCGCGAAAGGATCGGGGATCGTCGGCGCGCAGTCGCCGCAGTGCTCGCCCCCGAGCCAGTACCGCTGCCAACGCAAACCCGAACGCCAGTAAATGCAAAGCAGCCAGTACCCACTTGATGACCATGGCGCAACTCCCCCGAGCCGTTTCTGAAGCGAACTTCAACAGAGCAAGCGTAGCGGGTGGCTGGCGTAATGCGCGCCCGGCAAGATGAAAGAAACGAAGCACCGGGCAGGATGCAAACCGTTGTCATTTGTCATGTTCTTCGCGGCTGTGCCGAGGGCGTCGCGTGCGCGGATGCACGAAGTCGAAATAAAACGCTGTCATCCCCAATACTGCAATCGCGCAAATAATCATGAAGCCGATTTCCGAGTTTTCCACGTGAGTCATTCCAGACTGGCCACCGGCCGACGTCCTATTCATGCGCGTTGAAGCGAGACACTTCAATGAATACGACGAACTCTTTACGCATGATTGGATAATGTTAATGCGGGTTATACGCCGGCCACCTCCGGACGGTATAAAACAACGGCGGCCCGGAGTTTGTCGGCGCCAAAACAGCTCATGCCATCGAACTCTTTATGACTGACCGGCATGTATTGGCAATCCATCGCCTGACGTTGCTGACTGTGATCGATATCGGGGTCGTGCAAGTAGACGAAATCGCTGTCGCAACCTGTTACCAGTACCCAGTGAGGGGCTTTGGAGCGCGTGAGTCGGTAACTGCTGATCAACACCAGGGCGAGACCGTTGTGCTGTTGCAGCGCGTGCAGGTCGAGGGGCAGATTGCCCAACTGACGCACCGGACTCCGGCTCAGTTCGCGGGTGAATTCCTGATGCACCAGGCGCATCACTTCGCGTTTTTCTTCGCTGCGCACGCCGGCGAGAAACAACGGCCCTTGCACCGACACCTGCAGACCGACATCAAACCCGCGTCTGAGCGCGGCCAGTGCCAGGCCTTGCGGGCTGCAACCCCCGTGGCCGGAGGTCATGAACACCGTGGTCGCTTCGCGCCATAGCTGCAGTTCTTCCTGGCGCTGCATCGCGCGTTCGGGCTGCAGCGCCTTCATCGCCATCAGCAGGCAGGCCGGGCCGCAGCTGAAATCCAGGGTTTGCGCGTAATAAGGCACATGGCGGGTGACGCCGACGGCATGCTCGCGGATGCGCTTTTCGTAGCGCAGCGCACAGGCGTGGTCTTCGTAGTAATCGTCGATCCGGTCGAACAGGCGATACCCGTTGCGTTCGTACAGGCGAATGGCGGGGGTGTTGTCGGGCCGTACTTCCAGGCGCAGGTAGGCGCAGTCGCGCTCCCGCGCATGGCGCTCCGCCTGGGCCAACAACTGTTGGCCCAGGCCCTGGCCGCGCGCACGCTCGCTGATCGCCAGCGAATAGAGCCGTCCCAGCGAGGTGCCGCGATGAAACAGCAGCAGCGCATAGCCGGCCAGATGGCCATCGCCTTGGGCGACGATCAACCGGGCATTGGCGCGACTGACCATCCAGTGAAAACTGCGCGCATTCAGTCGGTCGGATTCAAAGCACTGGTTTTCCAGGACCAACAACTCATCTACATCGGAAAGTTCGGCGAGGCGATAAATAAAGTTCATGTCGACAACCGTAAAGAGTGAGTAACGAAACGGGACATTTCTACAACGCCATGGTTAATAGAAAGGACTTGGTTCCCGAAGGATCTACTCATGAATGCGGTGCCGGTGAAGACCGATGAAGTATCGACACACTCTCAGCGTTCGGCAACATTTAATATTGAACCGCTGAAAGCGCTCTCCACACAGAGTCAACTATTGATCGTGGTCGAGCGCCTGGAAGACTGGTCTTCCTACTTGCCCAGTGATGACCTGATCACGGCGCAGGATTATATGGAAAGCCCGCCACAGACCCATGTCGGACAGCGTGTGCAGGTCATCAACCTGTGTCGCAGTTACCGGTACCTGGGCCATGGTTATTATTGTTCGCTGCTGG
Source organism: Pseudomonas sp. efr-133-TYG-103a (assembly GCF_030209235.1). Classification (NCBI taxonomy): domain Bacteria; kingdom Pseudomonadati; phylum Pseudomonadota; class Gammaproteobacteria; order Pseudomonadales; family Pseudomonadaceae; genus Pseudomonas; species Pseudomonas sp. efr-133-TYG-103a. The sequence goes on along the minus strand of NZ_JARVSK010000017.1, from coordinate 135,295 downwards.
CCGAAGCACGGGGTCATCACGTGATTCCTTCGGTGAAGACCATCAGTGAGCTGGCGCGCAAATCGCTGTACGGTCTGGCGCTGGACGACCTGGACAAACGGCTGGAGCACGCGTTGCGTGACCATCCCTATGACGAGACCGAGGGCTTCACGCTGAGCCTGTATTTCGGCCAGACCGACCTCGTGCCGTTGCAGGATCTGGCGCGCCAGCTGTTCGAAGCCTTTCCCGCGCCGATCCTGCTGGTGCAGTTTCGCAAACGCGAGCACTGGCACGTGGTCGGCATCAAGACGGGGGCGATGACGCGTCTGCGTGACGATCAGCAGGATCAGTTCGCCCAGTCGCTGGACAGCTTCAGCCGCAAGATCTGGCGCCAGCCGCGATCGCGTCGCACCTACCGTTACGACATGGCGATTCTCCACGACCCGCAGGAGGCGCTGCCGCCATCCAATTCCAAAGCGCTGGAGAACTTCATTCGCGTCGGTCAGCAACTGGGCATGGACGTCGAGTTGATCGAGAAGAAGGACTATTCACGCCTGGGTGAATACGACGCCCTGTTGATCCGCGAGACCACCCGCGTCGACAACCACACCTACCGTTTCGCCAAAAAGGCCGAGAGCGAAGGGCTGGTGGTGATGGATGACCCCGCGTCGATCCTGCGCTGCACCAACAAGGTCTATCTGACCGACTTGCTCAAGCGCCGCAACCTGGGCATGCCCGCCACCGAGATTCTGTACAAGGAGCGACCGGACGACCTCACGCGCGTGGCCAGCCGGCTGGGGTTTCCGCTGGTCCTGAAAATCCCCGATGGCTGCTTCTCCAAAGGTGTGATCAAGGTGCAGGACGCCCGGCAGCTGCAGGACGCCGCCGACCAGTTGTTCGAGCAGTCGGTGCTGTTGCTGGCGCAGGAATACCTCTACACCGAATACGACTGGCGGATCGGCGTGCTCAACCGCAAGCCGGTGTTTGCCTGCCAGTACTTCATGTCCAAGGGCCACTGGCAGATCTATAACCACAAGGCCAAGGGCGCCGAGATCAACGGCGAGTGTCGGACCCTGGCGGTTCATGACGCGCCCAAGGCCGTTGTGGAGCTGGCCGTGAAGACCGCCAACCTGATCGGCGACGGCTTGTACGGTGTCGACCTCAAGCAATCGGGCGATCGGGTGGTGGTGATCGAAGTGAACGACAACCCCAACCTTGATGCCGGTATCGAAGACGCCTGGTTGCAGGACGATCTGTACGCGCTGGTGCTCGAGGAATTCATCCGCCGTCTCGACGTCAAGCGTCGCGGCCTGGCGGGCTGATGCCGTGATCAAGGGGCATCGCCTTGAGGCGGGCGCGTTGCGCGAGTGTGCCGAGCCGGACGCTACTGTGCTCTGGTTCAGCCAGCCGGATGCGCAGGAGAGGGCGCGTCTGCTGGAGCGTTTTCAACTGGATGACCATGCGCTGGCGTCGGCGCTGGATCCGGACGAAGTCGCGCGGATCGAGTTTCACCCCAACGGGCTGTTCATGATCTGGAAGCGTCCGGAAAATTATTCCGGGCAGGACAGCTTCTGCTTTGACGTGTCCTCATTCGGCCTGCTGCTCAGCCACGACCAGATGGTGCTGATCTGCGCCGATGACCGCCAGCTCGGCGAGCTGGATCAGCATCGGCCAATGCAGGAGCCGCTGGACGTGTTGCTGCAGGTGCTGTTCAACAATATCCATCACTACCTGGGCCACTTGAAGGTGATCAAACTGATCGCCCGGGAATTGCAGCAGCAGTTCAACGCCTCGATGGACAGCCGCCATCTGGTGCAGATGTTCAACCTCAGCGAGAGCCTGGTCTATTACATCAACGCCATCGACAGCAATGGCTCGGTGCTGACCCGGCTGCGCAATCATGCGCACAAGCACCACTTTTCCAGTGACAGCCTGGCGCTGATCGAAGACATGATCATCGAGAACGAGCAGTGCCATAAACAGGCGAACATCTATTCCACAGTGTTCGCCAGCCTGATGGACGCACGGGGCAATCTGGTCAACAACAACACCAACAACCTGCTGCGCAAATTGACGCTGATCAACGTGGTGTTCCTGCCGCTGAACCTGCTGGCGGGCATTGGCGGGATGTCCGAATACAGCATGATGACCACGCCGCTGCCCTGGTGGATCAGCTACCCGGCCCTGCTGGTCGGCATGGCCGGGCTGGGCACGGCCATGGTGGTGGTGCTCAAGCGCATGGCCAGGATTCGCAGCTGAAGTTGAAGGCCTCACCGGACCGGTGAAGGTCACATCGCCACGCGGGAAGGCGCGCCGGCTTTATCCGGCTCTACCGAGACAATGCGCAGACCTGCAGGACCGGCTCTAGCCGGGAAGGCGTAGCTGGCCGCGCTGCAAACGTGATGTCCTGCGCACTGCCATCTTCCCGGCTAAAGCCGGCCCTACACGCCGCCAATGACTGCAGGCGATCAATCCGACGCCTGGAGCCCTTTCTGCTTCATCACCAGGTTCTTTTCCTTCTTGTACTGCAGCGCCACTTCCGGCGCCGGACCGCTCTTGCCGGTCTCCATCCACAGACGCATGCGGCTGGCATCGGCGAAATGGGTGTATTTGCCGAAGGCATCGAGGATTACCACCGACACCTGACGGTTGGCCATGCTGGTCAGCAGCACCAGGCAGTGCCCGGCCTGGTTGGTGAAACCGGTCTTGGTCAGTTTGATGTCCCAGTTCGACTTGCGCACCAGGTGGTCAGTGTTGCTGAAGCCCAGGGTGTAGGTGGGCTTGCGGAAGGTCACGGTCTTTTCCGGCGTGGTGCTCAATTCCCGCAGCATCGGGTAGTTGCGGGCGGCAAGCGCCAGTTTGGTCAAATCGCGCGCAGTCGATACGTTGAACACCGAGAGACCGGTCGGCTCCATGTAAACGGTGTGGCTCATGCCCAATGCCTTGGCCTTGGCGTTCATGGCCTTGATGAAGGCCGGGTAGCCGCCCGGATAGCTGTGCGCCAGGCTCGCTGCCGCGCGGTTCTCCGAAGACATGAGGGTAATCAGCAGCATGTCGTGGCGGTTCAACTCGCTGCCCAGCTTGACCCGGGAAAACACGCCCTTCATTTCAGCGGTCTGCGAGATATCGACCTTGATCATCTCGTCCATCGGCAGCTTGGCGTCAAGGGTGACCATGGCGGTCATCAGTTTGGTCACCGAGGCGATCGGCACGATGACGTCCGGGTTGCTCGAATACAGCACCTGACCGGTCTGCAGGTCAGTGATCATGGCGCTGCCGGACGCCAGATGAAGGTTGGCAGGGTCGCGATTGAAAGCGGCGGGTTCGTTCGCAAGGGCACCGGTGGAAAGTGCCGAGCCTGTAAGTGCAAATAATAGGCCGATGAGTGATGTGCGAATTTTCAAGAGCAGAGCTCACTTATTGATGGAAACACCATGGAACGCCGTACTTATTAAAGGACGACAACAAGATCGGCGCATTTTAGGAGCATGTTTCCAGAGATGTCGATGGGGCTCCGTGCCGTTTCGTCAATAAAAGCAGCTCGTATGGGTGGCGTTCAGGTTACCGGTTAAAAAAGCCTGTATTTAAAAGGGTTGGATCGAATATTCATGGCACTCGCGACAGCCACCGATTAGCATTCCACGCCATTGAATCGTCTTGCCACATTTGATCAGGAGTTGTGCAATGCCCAAGGGGTTTATCAGCAAGGATTACACCGTGTCGGTGTTCGCCGCAGTGATCGTCGCGGTGCTCTTGCTTGCGATCGGTCTGTTCGCCAGGTCTTCGGACTGGGCCGGTTGGGTTCAGGCCATCGGCTTGATTGCAGGGCTGATGGCAGCCGTTGCCGTGCCCGCCATTCAGAAGCGCGACGACCTTGCATTCCAGCGCAAGCAGGTGCGTGACCGCGAGACCGGCTATGCCCGGCGCATGCAATACCTGTGTGGCGAACTGAGCGAATTGGTGGCACGCATCACCGTCAATCTGGTGCATCTGCGCGCCAGCGACCGGCACCGCCAGCAACGCACGCTCGACGACTTCCTGCATCGGCTGTTCGAGTCGCACAAGCTGGATCAGAACGACGACCGCATCGTCATCGCCCATGAACTGCGTCTGGTCGCCAACGACCTGATCGACGAAATGGAAAGCGGTCGCTCGGATCGCGTCGTGCTTGCTGCCCTGGAAAAGCGCTTGCAGAAGCTCGCCCATCGGTGCCAGGTCAATGTCGCCCTCGCTGAACGAGGCTGAATCCGGCCAGGTATTTCAGGCAAAAAAAAGCCCGCGTCAGGGGATGCGGGCTAAAGGGAAGTGCGGAGCAACGCACGATTTCAGGGAAGAGCGAATTCGGTTTCAGCTATTGAGCTGACGGGTTTCAATCTGTTGCGAGAGCGCCTGTGCGGCTGGCAGCGACAGCAGCGGGCCGCTGACGGGCTCACCGTCCTGCATCAAGTACCAGCACGCCAACAGGCCACGTTCACGAAGTTGAGCGGGAACTGCGCTGCCGATTACCGACATGATTTGAACCTTGGTCATAAGTGCCTCCATCAATCTATGGGGCTACTTTACGGGGCCGGGTCCGCAGGCAGAAATCACTGCTCTCGATAGTCGTCATTGACGTGGGACGGGTGCAGCCGCCTGAAGCCGTCAGCGGTGGCGGCAGGGCGGGGCGTGCGCAAGGGAGGCGAGGCGTGGCTGCAACTGCGCGACGTGCGGCGCGTCAGTCAACGACCTGATCAAGCATGGCGACCACTTCTTCCTCTGACAGCAGGCCCTGTTCCACCAGGTTCTGCGCCAGCAGCGACAGAAACTTCGCCGTGCGGTGACCTTCCAGACTCTTGAGTTCGGTGAGCGCGTTGTAGACCTTGCCAGAAGTGCAAAGTCCGGCGGTGCGGTGCGGATTCTGTGTCGGCATTGGGCGTACCTGTTGTTATTGAAGGCTGACGCGACAGTCGCCAGTAAGACGATGCCTGAAGTATGTACGTTTGGGCAGGCGTTAATGTTCCGGGAACGACCTCTTTTATCGCAATGCCTACCCGTGAGGCCTTGGAGAAACTTCACCCGCGTATTCTGTACATCTTCGGCGGGCTGGAAACGACAACCCCGCCTGATCGGCGGGGTTGGTATCGAGCGCGGCGCTGTAAGCAGCAGCGCTCATGTCAGGGTCGGCTCGCTGTTACCAGCGACCGCCGCCATGGTAATAGCCCGGTGGCGGGCCGTAGTAACGTGGCGGGCCATAGTAGCGGGGTGGACCGTAAACCACGGGACGCTCAACGACATAAGCAGGCTGGTAGTAAACCGGTGGCGGTGGTGGCGGTGCGTAATACACCGGAGCCGGGGCTGCATACACCGGAGCGGGCGCCACGTAGGTCGGGCCCGACGCGACGGCTGCACCGACCACGCCGCCAACGACTGCGCCAATTACGGCCGCTCCACCCCAGCCTGGGCCGCCGCCATGGGCTTCAGCCTGGCCTGCAAGGGCGAGGGCACCTAACAACAAGGCAACCTTGGGGATGTGACGAATCATGACTGTTCCTCGGTGTTCAGTCCCGTTGTCGCGGGCCTGCGTTACGCTCAGGCACTGCCACGGGATAACTACTCAGACAACGGGTTGCGAAATTTCTGCGGCGCCGTTGGGTAAATTTTGTGTAAGGTCTTCGACAACTTTGCTGACAATTGCTTGTTCTAACCACCACAAGCGACGCAATTCTACGCCTTTCCTGAGGCGCCACCTAATACCGTTCGGGAGATTTCATGTTGGTCACTGCCAGTAAAGAAACACTGTTATGCATGTCGTTGGCCGGGCGGCCCGGCAACTTCGGCGTGCGCTTTCATAACCATCTTTATCAGCAGTTGGGACTTAACTTTTATTACAAGGCTTTTGCGCCAAATGACCTGCCGGCTGCCATCGCCGGCATGCGATCACTGGGTATTCGCGGCTGTGGCGTGTCCATGCCGTTCAAGGAGGCGAGCATCGCCCTGATCGATGAAATGGATGCGTCGGCGGCGTCGATTCAGTCGATCAACACCATCGTGAACACTGACGGCCATCTCAAGGCGTACAACACCGACTACATCGCTGTCGCGCAGTTGCTGGAGGCGCACGCCGTTCCGCGCACACGCTTTGCCTTGCGCGGCAGTGGCGGCATGGCCAAGGCGGTGGCGTGCGCGATGCGTGATGCCGGATTCACCGAGGGTCTTATCGTGGCGCGCAACGAGGCGGCCGGTCGCGCGCTGGCGAGCACCTGTGGCCTGGAGTGGCAGGCGGAACTGGGCAGCGAGCGCCCGCCGTTGCTGGTCAACGTCACGCCGCTCGGCATGGCGGGCGATCAGGCCGACGCCCTGGCCTTCGAAGAAGCGGCTATCGAGGCCGCGGACACCGCATTTGACGTCGTGGCGACTCCCGCACGCACGCCGTTCATTGTTCACGCCGAAAGCGCCGGCAAGCGTCTGATCACAGGTGATCAAGTGGCGGCCATTCAGGCGCTGGAACAGTTCATTTTGTACACCGGGGTGACGCCGACCGAGGAGCAATATCAAGCCGCCGCCGCGTTTGCCCGGGGATAAAGCCGCTGGCTCGATCACAGCGGCCACCCGATTTACGTTAGTAATCAGGCGCATCCGAATGGCGCTGTTTTGCCAGCGCAGTTTGAGCCGAGGGTCGCTGCGGCCTCAGCCTTCGAGTTTCGCCAGCCGTTCTTCCAGTGCGGCAATCCGCGCTTCCAGTGCTTCAACCCGGTCCGTCAGGGCCGCGCTGCCGCCACTGGAGCGTTCCGGCGACTGCTGCCGCGCCGCCAGCAGCGCCTGCATGTCGGCCGGATCGCCCAGTGCGTGGGTGTAGCGGTCCTCGCGCTGACCGGCCTGTTTTGGAATCATCAGCGCCAGGCCGCGGCCGATCAATCGCTCCAGCTGATGGACGACCGCTTCGCCGTCTTCGAAATCGTGCATGCGCTGGCTGCGGGTCAGCAGTTCGTTGACCGTCTGCGGACCGCGCAGCAGCAAAAGGCCGGTCAGAATCACCTGCGCCGGGACCAGCTCGAGGGTTTTGTCGACACGGTGTTCCCAGCGATCGGCGCGGCTGCCCATGACCAGCCGTGTCAGTTGCAGGCTTTCAAGGGCGCGAAGGCCTTGACCCACATGGCCGGCGGTCAGGTTCATCACAGGTTCGCGGCTGGTTTTCTGATTGCATGCCAGCACCAGCGCGTTGAGGGTCAGGGGATAGGTTTCAGGGTTGCTCGCCTGCTTCTCGATCAGGCAGCCCAGGATGCGCACTTCGGTACTGTCGAGTTGCAGCGCATCGGCTGCGTCTGCGGTATTGCCGGAATCCAGATCGGCGGACATGGTCGTTTCCCCACGCGTTGAAAAGGCTATGAGGGTAGGGGCTGGATGAGGTAAAAGACAAGCCGCGTTCGCATGCGCGACATGCGCCTCAACACGCCCCTCTTTTCAGGAACTGCCATGACGATCTCTCTGTACGCCGCTTCGATTCCGGTCATCAAACAAATGCTCACTGCCCTGGGCAATGTGCTGGCCAAAGGCGAAGCCCACGCCACCGCGAAAAATATCCAGCCCGATGCGCTGCTGCAGGCGCGGCTGTTCCCGGACATGTTCCCGCTGACCCGGCAAGTCCAGATCGCCGTCGAGTTCGCCAAGGGCGCCGGCGCTCGTTTGGCGGGCGTCGAACAACCGACCTTCGCCGACGCGCAGACCACGTTTGCCGATCTGCAGGCCTTGCTCGCCCAGACCCTGGCGTTCCTCGACACCCTGACGCCTGAGCAAATCAACGGCAACGAAGAGCGCGAGATCGTGCTGCGCCCCGGCACCGACAAGGAGAAGCGTCTGAGTACCCAGACTTACCTGGTTCACTACGCGCTGCCGCAATTCTTTTTCCACGTGACCACGGCGTACGACCTGCTGCGTCACAACGGCGTTGAAGTCGGCAAACGCGATTACATGGGCGCTTACTGATCGCCGATTCCCGGACGGGCGTGAACGCCTGATCCTCGCCGCCGTCTGACTGTTCAGGCGGCGGTCCTGCTTGCAGGCCGCGCGATGGCGATGCTGTCGCCGGTCTCTGTTAATATCCGCATTCTGCTGTATGTCATCCCCGATCGGCCGCTCCGCAAGGACTGGTCGTTTCGTCGTTCTGGAGTGTTCATGTTCTTTCCCATTTACCTGTTATCGGCTGCCGGTTTCACCGTGCTGACGACAGAGTTCGTCATTGTCGGGTTGCTCCCGGCGATTTCCCGCGATCTGGCCGTGACGATCCCGCAGGCCGGCCTTCTGGTCACCCTGTTCGCGTTTACCGTCGCCTGCTTCGGCCCGTTCCTGACAGCCTGGTTTTCGCGATTCGAGCGCAAGCGCCTGTTCATCTCGGTGCTGATCATGTTCGGTGTCGCCAACGCCGTGGCCGCGATAGCGCCCAATATCTGGGTCATGGCCATCGCGCGATTGATTCCTGCCCTTGGCCTGCCTGTGTTCTGGGCGCTGGCCAGCGAAACCGCCGTCGACATCGTCGGCCCCGATCACGCCGGTCGTGCGATCGCCAAGATCGGATTCGGCATCGTCTGCGCCACGGTCTTCGGCATTCCGGTGGGCACGTTGATTTCCGATGCCTTCGGCTGGCGCAGCGCGTTCGCCATTCTCTCGGTGGTGGCGTTTGCCAAGGCGCTGTTGCTGTTCATTTATCTGCCACGCAGCGTGCACAAGGATCAGGCTTCTTTTCGCAGTCAGTTCCGCATCCTGCGCAGCCCGCTGATGCAGGGGCACGTGCTGCTGTCGGTGCTGGTTTTCAGCGGCATGTTCACGGCCTACACCTACCTGGCCGACATGCTCGAACGGCTGGCCGGTTTCAACGGCACGGTGGTGGGGTGGTGTCTGATGGGGTTCGGCGCGGTCGGCCTGCTGGGCAATTCGCTGGGCGGTCGGCTGGTTGATCGTCATCCACTGATCGCCAGCCTGACGTTCTGCACGTTCATGATCGGTGGCATGGTGATGGTGGTGCCGAGCATGCACTCGTTGCCTGCGCTGGCATTGGCACTGGCGGTATGGGGCGTGACCCAGGCCGCGCTGTTTCTGGTCAGTCACGTGCGGCTGATGAAAGCCGCGCCCGAGGCGCCTGCGTTCGCTGCCTCGCTGAACATCGCCGGGGCCAACCTGGGGATCGGCATTGGCGCGATCATTGGCGGGCGGGTCATTGATCGACTGGGCCTGGGCAGCCTGGGGTTCGCGGCTGCCGGGATCATTCTGCTGTCAATTCTGCTGGCGCTGCTGCTCATGGCCGCAAGACCGGCCGCCCGGCGTTGTGAGGCTTAGTCGGTGAACAGCTGGCGTCGGGCACCTTCGGTGATGGCGACGATGCCGGGATGCTTGACCTTGCGCTCGACCGAGATCGCGTAGAACGACTCGGTCACTGCGTCGGTCTGGCCGATCAGCTCGACGTCATATTGCTCCATGACCTCGTCGGCGATGACACTGGGCGCGATGAAGATCCCGCTGCCGGATTTACCGAATGCCTTCATCAGCGCACTGTCGTCGAATTCACCGACGATTTTCGGTTGCACGTTCTGCTCGGCAAACCAGCGCATCAAACGACTGCGCACCACGGTCTGCTGCCCCGGAATCAGCAACGGCGCGCCCTGCATGCCGTGGGGAAAATCCCGGCCATAAGTCTGCGCCAGGCTTCGCGTGGCGAAAAAGCTGATCCCGCATTCGCCGAGTTTCTGGCTGTAGCCTTTAATGTCCAGATGAGAGGGCATGGGGCTGTCGGAAATCACCAGGTCAAGGCGCTGGATCGCGAGGTCCGCCAGCAGCCGTTCGAGCTGGTCTTCGCGGCAACTGATACGGATCGACTCGCTCAAGGCCATGGTCGGCGCGATCAGCCGATAGACGATGGACTTGGGCACAACGTCCGCTACGCCCACCCGAAACAGAATCTGCTGTTCGTCCGGTTGCGCACGCAGCACGGCCTCAAGTTCGCCGCCCAGCTGGAACATCTGTTCGGCGTAGGGCAGGGCGACGCGCCCGGTTTCGGTCAGCTCCAACTGGCGACCGACGCGCTTGAACAGCTCCACGCCGAAGGTCTGCTCCAGAAGGCTGATCTGCCCGCTGACGGTTTGCGGCGTGAGGTTCAGCTGTTCGCAGGCACGCACGATGCTGCCGGTCTTGGCGACGACCCAGAAATAGTGCAGTTGACGGTAGTTGAGCATGCTGATGAACACTTCGGGAAAACCGAAGTATACACCTTGAAAATACGAATTTTGCTGAAGTGTTTCCGTCCCTAGAATGCCGACTGTCTTCTTTGAACTGAACCTGGACGAACCGTTATATGGAATACCTTCTGGAATTGGTGGCAAGCCCCACTGCGTGGATCGCGCTGGCGACGCTGGTGGTGATGGAAATCGTGCTGGGCATTGATAACCTGATCTTCATTTCGATTCTGACCAACAAATTACCGGTGCATCAACGCACCCGAGCACGGCGTATCGGCATCAGCATGGCGCTGATTCTGCGTCTGGGCCTGTTGAGCACCGTGGCCTGGATTGTCCAGTTGACCGAGCCGGTCATTGAAGTCTTCGGGCAGACCTTTTCGTGGAAGGACATGATCCTGATCGCCGGTGGTCTGTTCCTCGTCTGGAAAGCCACGACTGAGATCCATCACAGCGTGGACATCAAGAGCGAGGAGGAGAAAGCCGTCTCCAACACCGTCAGCCTGGGGATGGCCGCCGCAATTGGCCAGATCCTGATGCTCGACCTGGTCTTCTCCATCGACAGCATCGTGACTGCAGTCGGCATGACCGAACACTTGCCGATCATGATCATCGCCGTCGTTGCTGCTGTAGTCGTGATGCTGGTGGCGTCGGAACCGCTGGCGAAGTTCATTAACGATAACCCGACCGTCGTCATGTTGGCCCTGGGCTTCCTGATCATGATCGGTATGACCCTGATCGCCGAAGGCTTCGGCGCCCACGTGCCGAAAGGCTACGTGTACACCGCCATGGCGTTCTCTGCCTTGATCGAGGGCCTGAACATGCTGGTACGCCGCGCTCGTCAGAAACGCCTGGAGGCCGAGGCCGGGGCTGAGACGCAGAAGGGCTGATCATCCGGTACAGCTGACGCAATGCAAAACGGTCGGGATGGGGACTCCATCACCGACCGTTTTTTTTTGCCGCTATTTCTGCCGAGTGTCAGTGCGCCGTGGCGTGACGGTGCTTGCGCTCCAGCGCGCGGGCGGGTTTGGCGGTATCTGCCTGTTGCCTGTGGTGCGGATGGTGACGGCGGGAAATCCGCATCACACCCCACAACATGGCGCCAGCGACGGCGAGCCAGGCAGCGATCAACATCACAATGGTCATTCCGAGGCTCATGGGTTCCTCCGGTCTTCTGCTCTTCGTCTCTCTGTAATCGACAGTCTAGTACGTGGGTTGTTGCTGAAAATTGACCGATGGTATTAAACCCATGACCGTTTTGTTCTATGCGCGCACGCGGACTGCGCATTGAGGCTATACCCAAGGTCAGCGCGGCTCTATGATCGGCGTCCAGGCCGGGTCGCGGGTTGCCCGGTGTCAGATGAGTGAGTGAACAACGTGTCGGTACTGTCTCGGTTGGATGTCGCTGCAGGGAAACGCAAATGGCTGGCGCTCGCGGTGTTACTGACCGTTGGCGGTTGCTCCAGCTCCACTGACTGGAAGCCGGGTTATCCCGCGCAATACAAACGCTTGCCGGACCGGGTGGAGATCAATGCGGTCCCTTTCTTTCGGGGCAAGGATTATCAGAGCGGGCCTTTTGCGCTCGCCAGCATGCTGACCGTGCATGGCGTACAGACCACGCCGGGGTTGCTGGAAAAGCCGCTGAAACTGCCGGGGGCCGAGGACCGGCTGGAGCGCAGCATGCTCGATCTGGCGCGTGAATACGGCTTCGTGGTCTATCCGGTCGATCATCAACTGCCCGATTTGCTGGCCCAGGTCGCTGCGGGTTATCCAGTGATGGTGCGCTTTTCGGAAGGGTCGATGTGGTGGAAAGAGCAACGCTACGGCGTGCTGGTGGGCTACAACCAGAACAAGCGTACGGTGCTGATTTACACCGGGCTGGGGCGTCTGACGGTCAGTTTCGAGGAGTTTACCTCCGACTGGAACAGCGCCGACAATTGGGCGGTGCTGGTGCAGGGGCCGCGTCAACTGCCTGCGCCCGTGGATCGGGAGCGCTGGTTGAAGTCCGCCAACGAACTGGCCCAGGCGGGTCAGGAGCAGGCAGCGGGTGAGGCAGTCAAAGCGATCAACAACGCGCATTGAGGCCTGTGACACTTGCCGACGGCAGCGCATGAGGTGCGCTGTCGGCAAGGTGCTCTCAGTCAGAAGCCCAGTTTGTCCCGCAGGCTGTAGTACCACGCGCCCAGCGCAGTCAGCGGTGTGCGCAGCAATTGTCCGCCGGGGAACGGGTAGTGCGGCAGCCCGGCGAACGCGTCAAAACGTTCTGCCTGACCCCGAAGCGCCTCGGCCAGCACCTTGCCCGCCAGATGCGTATAGGTCACGCCGTGACCGCTGCAGCCTTGAGAGTAGTAAATATTGTCGCCCAGCCGGCCGACCTGGGGCAGGCGCGACAGCGTCAGCAGAAAGTTGCCGGTCCAGGCGTAATCGATCTTCACGTCTTTGAGCTGCGGGAAGGCCTTGAGCATCTTCGGGCGGATGATCGCCTCGATGTTCGCCGGGTCGCGCGCGCCGTACACCACGCCGCCACCGAAGATCAGACGCTTGTCGCCTGAGAGTCGATAGTAATCGAGCAGATAGTTGCAGTCCTCGACGCAGTAATCCTGCGGCAGCAAGGTGCTGGCCAGTTCTTCGCTCAGTGGCTCGGTGGTGATCACTTGCGTCCCGCAGGGCATCGATTTGGCCGCGAGTTCCGGCACCAGATTGCCCAGATAGGCGTTGCCGGCGACGATGATGAACTTCGCCCGCACCGAGCCTTGGGCGGTGTGCACCACAGGGTTGGCGCCGCGTTCGATACGAACGGCTGCCGACTGTTCGTGAATGACGCCACCCAGCGACTCGACCGCGGCCGCTTCGCCCAACGCCAGGTTCAGCGGGTGGATATGGCCGCCGCTCATGTCGAGCATGCCGCCGATGTACTGATCGCATGCGACCACTTCGCGTATGCGCCGCTGGTCCATCAGCTCAAGTTGCGTGTGGCCGTAGCGTTCCCAAAGCTTTTTCTGTGATTCCAGATGGCCCATCTGCTTGGCCGTCAGCGCGGCAAAAACGCCGCCATCCTTGAGGTCGCACTTGATCCCGTATCGGGAGACGCGCTCGCGGATGATGCTTGCGCCCTCGAATGCCATTTGCCCCATGAGCTGCGCTTCTTTGCCGCCGACGGTGCGTTCGATCACGTCGATGTCGCGGCTGTAGCTGTTGACGATTTGTCCGCCGTTGCGGCCCGAAGCGCCGAAGCCGACTTTTGCAGCTTCCAGCACAGTGACGTTGAATCCGTTTTCCAGGAGAAACAGAGCACTGGACAGTCCGGTGTAGCCAGCGCCGATGATGCACACGTCAGTCTGGACGTCGCCTTGCAACGCCGGGCGGGCAGGTGCGGAATTGGCCGACGCGGCGTAATAGGACTGTGGATATGGAGTGTTCGTCATCCTGTAAACTCCCGTTCTATATTTTTTACGAATCCGCCGATCGTACCTGAGAAGAAAATCGGCCACCAGCCAGGCAGCAGCGCACATCCCGCAGAAGAGAAACCGATGGGTGTCTAAAAACTTCGGATATTCAGGAGGTTAGCGAGAATTCGTGTTGACACGGATTTCAATATCCGTAGAATGCCGACCCACAGCAGGCACGTAGCTCAGTTGGTTAGAGCACCACCTTGACATGGTGGGGGTCGTTGGTTCGAGTCCAATCGCGCCTACCAGATAAATCCGCTCTGCTGGGCGGTAACAAAAAAGGGTGATCCGAAAGGGTCACCCTTTTTTGTTTGCAAGCAATGCAGCTGCAACGGACGAGCCCGAGGCGTCTGGCCTTTTCACCACCGTTGCGTTGCCCGGGCAATCCTGGCGTTATTCGGACCTGGCGCGAGTGATCCGGCCGGCCTTGATCTCATCCACGTAAGCGCGCAGCCGATCGGCGTCTTTGTACTGCTGGTTCATCAGGTGCAGCACCGCCACCACGTCAACGTCTTTCACGCGCTCTGCCAGGCGACTGATCTCCCCGGCCGTACGTTCGAGATTGCCGGCGATCGTATTGAGGTCGCGCTTGAGTTCCAGCGCCGATTTCTTCATCCCCACGGTATTGCTCTCCTTCAGCCTGCATTCGTTCCAAGGCGTTCATCTCGTCGCCCTAGTTGGCGCGGAATATAGCAAAGCCTCGAGGTGGCGTGCGGCATGACGGCTTGGGTAATAGCAGTCGAGCAATAACAGTCGAGTCATAACCGTGCGGATATGACAAAGGGCGCTCGTGGAGCGCCCTTTGTGGATCATCCGTCGCAGAGTGGAACTTCAGATTGATCAGCCGCCTGCGCCGCCCGCACTGGATGAGCTGCCGCCCGAACCTTTCGAGCTGCCTGCCGAACCGCCGCCCGTGGTGTCGCCGCCCGGAAGATCGGCATCGTTGTCGTTGCCTGTCCCATTGCTCATCGAGGTGCCCATGCCACTGCGGATGCCTACGCCCGAGCCGCTGTCCATGTCGGTGCCTTGTCGGGCTGGATCCTGACCCTGCTGGCGAGGGTCTACACCCGTCTGCGAGGGTGGCGGCCCCATGCCCGGAGCGGTCGAACCTGCGGCAGCCATGAATGAAGTGCAGGTCAGGGCGCAGCCAAGCGCCAGTGCCGCAATTGATTTGTTCATCAGGTGATCTCCTTGTCGTGGTCCTTACCTGAACTTGGTCATCTGTGACACGAACATCGTGCCATCATGGCGACCAGCGGCATTTGTCCGGCGACGCCTCGTAAAAAATTCGCATATTCATAGGCTTAAGGCGCGAAAAAGACATTGACACACATTTGAATATCCGTAGAATGCCGACCCACAGCAGGCACGTAGCTCAGTTGGTTAGAGCACCACCTTGACATGGTGGGGGTCGTTGGTTCGAGTCCAATCGCGCCTACCAGATAAAATCCGCTCTGCTGGGCGGTGCGAAAAGGGTGATCCGAGAGGGTCACCCTTTTTTTGTGTCCGTTTACCGTCCTAAATGGGCCAGCACGTCCTTCATTCCTCTCCGGATTCCCGGCGTGTGGTTTCGCGTTCCACTCACCAAACCTGGCTCTCGACGAAAAAAATTCCTGATTTTTCAAGCTATCGGCTGGACCTTTTGCCACGATGCGCGATCATCAGTGCATGGAAATCGAAAGGAGGTGTGTATGTTTAGTCGGTCGCTGACCCTTGCCATTCTGTTCGCCGTTGCAGGCCCTTTGTTTGCCGCTGACGGCGATACCCCATTGACTCAGGAGCGTGGCAAGTCTCGTCCGTTGATCATCATCGCTTCCAGCTCGGTCGACCCGACGCTGGTGAGCCTCAAGAAAAGCCTCGACGAACCTGCCAACAAAGAAGCCTTCGCCAAGCGCAACATGGTCCTCTATACGGTCGTGAACATGATCGGCCAGCGCAACGGCAAGGACATGGACGCGCAGGCGACCATGTCGCTGATTCGTGATCTGAAGCTGGGTGCGCGGCCGGGCGATCAGGCGCAGGTGATTCTCGTCGGCAAGGACGGCGAAACGAAGATCGACCACAAAGGTTCGATCGATCCCAAGGAAATTTTCAGCACCATCGACCAGATGCCGATGGCTGAAAAAGAAGCGGCTGCCGCGCCAAGCGCGCCGGTGGCCGAACCCAAGGCGGCAGCGCCGGCTGGCAAGCCAGGCAAGGCCGGCAAAAACGCGCCCGCCGCTCCGCCTGCCGGGCTGGATGACTGACCCTGCAACGGTTCGCCTGGTGGCTGCACGACAAGCATCATGCAGCCACGCTTCGAGGGTCGTCATGTTGATCCGTGGCGGTAGGGAATCCTCAGGCATGCTGCTAAGATCGCGGTTTTTTAGCGATAAGGAATGTCATGAAACATTGGGCGGGCGCGGTTGCGCTAATGATGCTGGCCGGCTGCATGAGCTTGAATCAAACGCGGTCTGCGGGACCTGCGCATGTGTACGCGAGCCAGAAACCGGCCGCTGCGGTGGCTGAATGCATCAAAGTCACCTGGGCCAATGTGCAGCTGTTCGGGGATGTCGCCGACGTATTCATGGAAACGGGCAAGCCGGGCGAGTTCACCGTTTACACCACCGAAGGCGAGTATTTCGCCGACGTGCTGGGGAAGGGCGGCTCAACCACCATCAATTTCTACGCCAAACCGGGTGCCAAAGTGGTCGACCAGCGCGGCGCAGTGCTGGCGACCTGTCTGTGATCAGCCTCAGTTGACCGACCGTTCGAAGGCGCCCTGCAAAGGCACCTTCGCACGGTGCATCACTGGCACACCACGCGCAACGGTTTCAGGTCCTACATCGGCGGCGTCACGCCATTTTTTCCGGCAGAAACCGACAGCGCGGTCAGGGTGTCGTCTGCATTTTTCTGTGCCTGCAGCACGATCTTTACGCCAGGCTTGAGCAGGCTGCGATCACCCGGCACGAGGTTGACGATCGGGACGTCATCCGGAATCAGAATCTTCTTCTGGCCACCTTTGTAATTGACCGTGATGGTGCGGCCTTCGCTGGTGACCAGATCCCCCACCGACCCATTGGTCATGGTGCTGTCCTTGGCAAGGTCGAACGCCCGATGGCCGTCGCCGGTGCCGGCCATCTCCGGGGGAAAGACATGCACCTCCAGCGCTTTCAACGTGCCGTCCGGCATTGGCACGGCGGCCGAGCCGATGTAGCTGCCAGGCTTGATTTCCGACACCTGAGCCAGCGTCACGCCGCGTACCTGGGTGTCCGGCGTGAGGTTGACCTGAACATCCTCGCCACGGTTGCTGTGGACCTTCAAATGGTCGCCTTCAACCGCCGTGATCGCGCCGCGCACACGCGTAGGTTTGGCATCGTCCGCCCAGGACACGCCCGAGGCGAACAGTGCAGCCGCCAGCAGGCCTGGAATCAGCAGGGTGTCGCGCTTTCGTTTGCCAGTCTGGGTTCTCATGGGTCTCACATTCCCGAGTGGTTGTTCTGGTTCACCAGCTTAGCCGCACCGGTGCATGCGCTGGATGACATCGCTGTCAGAAACCTCCGAAGCCGATGGGCCACACTACGCATCATGCCGCGGGTACTGCCGCGTTACATAGACTGTTTGCATAGTCATATAGAATAAAAATGAATTTAAGTAATTAAAGATCGGGTGATAAGGTTTTAAGCAGTCGCTGGAACCTTAGAATTGGTTATTAGAACCTTCCAGATTGACGCGTCCATTTCATTCATCTGGTAAGGGAACACCCATGGCCGTTTTCGATCATCTGAGCCGTCGTCGTGTGCTGGGGCTGGCAAGCGCCGCACTGGCATCACCGTTTCTGCTGTCGCTGCCACGCAGCGTCTGGGCCATCGACGAGCATGCCGATCATGCAGCGCATGGCGCAGAGGCGTCAGCGGAGCCGGCCGGCACCGGCGAATTCATCCGGCTCGACCAGCCGCGTGCGTTGAAGCTGGCGATCAACCTCAATGCAGTGTGTCTGGCGCCGGTGGTCATCGCCCACGGTCAGGGATTTTTCAAGAAGCACAATCTGGATGTCGAACTGGTCAATTTCGGCAACTCCACCGAGGTGCTGCTCGAGGCGATTGCCACTGGCAAGGCGGATGCGGGAATCGGCATGGCGCTGCGCTGGCTCAAGGCCCTCGAACAAGGGTTCGACGTCAAGCTGACGGCAGGCACTCATGGCGGCTGCCTTCGTCTGCTGAGCGCCGCGAATGGCGGCGTGAGCAGGCTTGAAGACCTCAAAGGCAAGGCCATTGGTGTCACGGACATGGCCAGCCCTGACCGCAATTTCTTTTCCATTTTGCTGAAGAAGCACGGTGTCGATCCGACCCGCGATGTCGAATGGCGGCTCTATCCGGCCGATTTGCTCGGCACGGCGCTGGAGCGTGGCGAGGTTCAGGCGGTCAGCGGCAGCGACCCGTTCATGTATCGCTTGATCAAGGCCGGCAAGGCCCGCGAGTTGTCGACGAATCTTGTGGAGGAGTACGCCAACCTGAGCTGCTGCGTGGTGGGCGTGACCGGCAAACTGGCGCGCGACGACAAGCGCGTGGTGGCGGCGCTGACCCAGGCGATCCTCGAAGCCCACGATTACTCGGTGAAGCACCCGGAGGAAGTGGCCAAAGGTTTCCAGGCCTACGCGCTCAATACGACGACCGAGGAGGTGGTCGCCATTCTTCACGATCACACCCACGGGCATCACGCCGTCGGCGCCGCGCTGACCGCCGAGATCGCCACCTACGTGCGTGACCTCAAGACGGTCGAGGTGATTCGCCAGAGCACCGATGCCAATACCTTTGCCGGGGAGATCACTGCCGATGTCTTCAGTTGAGGTGTCCGCGATCCGGGCGCGGGCTGAATCCCCGACGTCCGGGCTCTGGCTGCAAGGGCTCGTTGCCGCCGCCTTCTGGCTGGCCGCCGCGCTGCTGATCGTTTACCTGCCGAACGCTACGCGCACCTGGCCGATGACTCAGGGCCTGGCGAATGTGTGTCTGGCGGTGACCGGTCTGATCGTGCTCGCGGTCATCGTCGCACGCTGGTCGCAACGGCTGTCGACGCGGACCCGACACCTTGGGCCGTGGCTGATCGCCTTGCCCGTGGTGCTGAGCCTCTGGGAATTGCTCACGGCCAAGCTCGCCTGGTTGCCCGTGCCATTCTTCGCGCCGCCCCAGGCATTGCTCGACGTCTACGTCGAAGACTGGCCACGACTGGCCGACAGCCTGTTTCACTCGGCCATCCTGTTGGGCAGCGGCGTGGCGCTGGGCGCAATCACCGGCTTTATCGCCGGGGTCGCCATCGGCTGGTCGCGCAGCATCGGCTACTGGCTTCACCCGGTGCTGCGGATTCTGGGACCGGTGCCGTCGACGGCGTTGCTGCCGCTGTGCTTTTTCCTGTTCCCCAGCAGCTGGAGCGCGAGCGTCTTTCTCATTGCCCTGGCGACCTGGTTTCCGGTCACCGTCCTGACGTGGTCCGGTGTGTCCAGCGTCGACAAGGCCTACTACGACGTGGCCCGTACGTTGGGCGCCAGTCAGCGCTTCCTGATTTTCAAGGTCGCCATTCCCGCTGCCTTGCCGCACGTTTTCGTCGGATTGTTCATGGGCCTGGGCGCATCGTTCTCGACTTTAGTGGTGGCGGAAATGATGGGCGTGAAATCCGGCATCGGCTGGTATTTGCAATGGGCGCAGGGTTGGGCGGCGTACGCCAACATGTACGCCGCGTTGTTGATCATGGCGCTGGCCTGTTCGGGGCTGATTTCAGCGCTTTTTCTGGTGCGTGACCGGCTATTGGCCTGGCAGCAAGGAGCAATGAAATGGTGAGTACGGCACGCGCATTGAACGCTGGGGGCAGCCCGGGTTTGTCGCTGCGCATCGATAACCTCAGCCACGGGTTTTCCCTCGAAGGGCACACGTTGCCGGTGCTTGAGCGTGTCTCGCTGAACGTCGAGCCGGGCGAATTCGTCGCGCTGCTGGGGCCTTCCGGGTGCGGCAAGTCGACGTTGCTGCGATTGGTGGCGGGGCTGGAATCCGCGGACAGCGGAACCCTGGCCGCCGACGGGGCAGACATCACCGGGCCGGACCCGAGTCGGGTCGTGGTGTTTCAGGACCCTACGCTGTACCCGTGGCGCAGGGTCTGGGACAACGTCGCCCTGGGGCTCGAAGCACAGGGCTTGCTGAAAACCACCAAGGGCAAGGTCGACGAGGCACTGGCCAAAGTGGGTCTGAGCCAGTTTGCCCGGGCCTATCCACGTCAGCTGTCCGGCGGCATGGCGCAACGCGTGGCGCTGGCCCGGGCCTTGATCAACGAGCCGAGACTGCTGATTCTCGATGAGCCTTTGGGCAAGCTGGATTCCCTCACGCGGATCGCCATGCAGCAGGAGTTGATCGATCTCTGGCAGCGTCAGGGGTATACCGCGCTGCTGGTGACACATGACGTTGAAGAGGCCTTGCTGCTGGCCAATCGGGTGATCGTGTTCAGCGACCGGCCTGCGAAGATCAAGGCCCAGCTGACCATCGAACGGCCTTATCCGCGGCACCGCGATGACCCGTATCTGGTCGATCTGCGCAAGCAGATTCTGGGGTTGCTGGGGTTGGGCGAGAGCTGGTGAGGCGAGGGCTGCGCGCGCCGTGAGTGACGGCGGCGCGCAGGTTCGGAGCGGATTATTGCTGCAGGGAAATGGTGGTGTTCGCCAGTTTTGGCTGGTTGAACATGCTCACCAGCACTTCATCGAGTACCGATGAGGCGCCCCATGGACGTGGATCGTTGAGGATCGCGACGACGACCCAGGTGCTGCCGTTGCTGTCCCGGCTGAAACCGGCAATCGCGCGTACGGTGTTCAGTGTGCCGGTCTTGATGTGTGCTTCGCCACGCAACGCGGTGCGTTTCAGACGTTTGCGCATGGTGCCGTCCATGCCGGCCAGGGGCAGCGAGCTCATGAACTCGGCCTGATAGGGGCTGTTCCAGGCGGCCTGAAGCATCTGCGCCATCTCCCGGGCGCTGACGCGTTCGGCACGGGACAGGCCGGAGCCGTTCTCCATGACCAGGTGCGTTGCAATGATGCCTTTCTTCGCCAGCCACTGACGCACGACGCGCTGCCCGGCCTTGGCGTCATCACCGTCCGCTTCGTTGCGGAACTCCGAACCCAGGCTCAGGAACAGTTGCTGCGCCATGGTGTTGTTACTGAATTTGTTGATG
The DNA here is from genome assembly GCF_030209235.1 of Pseudomonas sp. efr-133-TYG-103a. NCBI lineage: Bacteria > Pseudomonadati > Pseudomonadota > Gammaproteobacteria > Pseudomonadales > Pseudomonadaceae > Pseudomonas > Pseudomonas sp. efr-133-TYG-103a. The sequence continues at coordinate 114,477 of NZ_JARVSK010000017.1, read as the reverse complement.
TCGCGGATGATTTCCGCCAGATCCGGCGAGTACGCCTTGGCCAGCAGTTTCGCGCTGCCGGGCACCACATCAAGCCGGTCCTTGCCCAGAATGGTGCCGCCCAGCTCCTGCCAGATGGCACGCACTGCGCCTGCGGTGTAGGTCGGGTGATCGAGCAGCGACAGATACGTCTGCGAGTTGCAGCCGTCGCCGAGCTGGCCGGAGACGGTCACGGTGATCCCGCCATCGGCTTCCGGCACCGGGTTATAGAGGACATCGCCTGTGCACTTGTTCGAGGACAGCGCCTTGACCTGATTGTTGATGTGAATCGCGGCAATCGGCGGCTCCACCGACACCAGAATCTTGCCGCCGTCGTTTCGGGTGACGAAGCGCAGGGCTTTGAGGTTGACCATCAACGAATCCGGGCGCACCAGAAACGGCTTGTTCTTGTCATTGCCATCGTCATCGAAGACCGGCAACTGCGGCTGGACGAAATGGCTACGGTCCAGCACCAGATCGCCTGTCACTTGCTGAACGCCGTTGGCGCGCAGGTCGCGCATCAGCAGCCACAGCTTTTCCATGTTCAGCTTCGGATCGCCGCCGCCTTTCAGATACAGGTTGCCGCGCAGGACGCCATTGCTCAGCGTGCCATCGGTATAGAACTCGGTTTTCCACTGATGGGTGGGGCCGAGCATTTCCAGCGCGGCATAGGTGGTAACCAGCTTCATCGTCGAGGCCGGATTGACCGACACGTCAGCGTTGAAAACGGTGGGTGTGCCCGGGCCGCTGACCGGCAGCATGACCAGCGACAGCGCATCGTTCTGCAGCTTGCTCGCCTTCAGGGCTTCCTGAACCTTGGGCGGCAGCGCGGTGTTGATAGGGGCGGCGGAAACGGACAGTGAAATCGGCAGGAGCAGGGTGGCAAGGAACAGCGGACGCAAAGACTTGATCATTCAGTAAACCCTACTGCAGAAAAGAGGGAGACGAAGAGGGGATGGATTCCCTCGCAACAAAAAAACGGAGGCTGAAAAAAACCGCGTCGCCGGCAGGCTGGCACAGTGCGCCTCGATAAAGCGGCATTATGCCCCAAGCTTTGGTGACTTGCGCCGGGGTGCAGCCGTCAAACGCCGCTATTTTTTGCAGTTGTCAGCCGATTGTCACGTTAAAACGCGATTTTCTGCGGCATGTCGTCCGGCCCGCGATGCGGTTTCGGGCTTTTGTCGGGCCAAGCTGGTAAAGTGCCGCCCGATATTTACTTTTGAGGATTGTTTCCATGGCGACTAACCGTTCCCGCCGTCTGCGCAAAAAACTCTGCGTGGATGAATTCCAGGAGCTGGGCTTTGAACTGAACCTGGAGTTCAAGGAAGACCTGGACGACGCGGCGATTGACGCATTCCTCGACGCCTTCCTGGAAGAAGCGATGGATGCCAACGGTCTGGATTACGTAGGCGGCGATGACTACGGTCTGGTTTGCCTGGCTGAGCGTGGCTCGGTCACCGAAGAGCAGCGCGCCACCGTTGAAAGCTGGCTCAAGGCCCGCAGCGAACTGACCAAGGTTGAAGTCAGCCCGTTGCTGGACGCCTGGTATCCGGAAAAGCCGATCAATCCGGCAGCCTGATGCATCGCGGGGGCAGGCCATGGGCCTGCTCCCGTCGTCGGGCCTGAATGCCCGGCCTTTGAATGTTCTTCATTCGGCGCTCGCCACCCCCCGCAAATCCTTTCCCATCGTCATTTCACTGACCTGCATTCCCGCACGCCGATACAGGCCCTGCGCCGCTTCGTTGTGGGCGAACACATTGAGTTCCAGACGCCGGATATCGCGTTGCTCTGCCCAGCGCTCGATGGCCTGCAATGCCAGACTTGCAAAACCCTGGCGCTGAAAGGCCTGGTGGATTTCCAGATCGTAGATGAACAGCTTTGCCGGCAGCGGTGCATCGATCTGCACGCCGAACCAGGCCGTTCCGACGTGCTGTCCCGTCAGCGTCTCCAGCCGGAACAGGTGGTGATCCTCCGTCAGCAGGCCGTCGGGGAGCAGGGCGTTGAATGCCTGCGTTGCGCTGTCGAGCGCATAGGACGCGGGCACGTGATACGTGCGTTGCACGTCTTGCGCATAGCCTGCAATCGAGTGTGAGAGAAACGCTTCGAAGTCGCTCTCGGTCATGGGCGTCAGGATCATTGCTGCGGGCCTTTTTCCAGTGGATTGCCTTTCGCCTTGTAGGCGATGAGTGCACGCTCAAGTGTCTGCATCGCAAGGTCAAGGGCGTGTTGACGGGCGCCGATGTCACCATCGTTCCCGTCGGCCTCGCAGGCCTCTTCCAGTGCCTGACAGCACGTGATCACGTCGGTTGCGCTGATGATCCGGGCTGCGCCACGAATCTTGTGACCGACATCCAGCAACTGCTGGCGATGTGCGGCGGGGACCAGTGCCGCCAGTTCGGCGCGGTCTTCACGGGCGCTCTCGATCAGTTGACCGATCAACCTGTCAGTCATTTCCTGGCGGCCACCGGTCAAGGTTTCAACGCTCAATGCATCGAAGACCTCGGTTTCCCTGGTCTCGGCGGGTGGCGGCAGCGGGGGCAGCGGCGCCACGTTGCTCAAGCGATCGTTCAGCGCAGTGAGGCTGATGGGTTTGAACAGGCAGTCGTCCATGCCCGCGTCACGGCAACGTTGCTTTTCCTCCGGCTGCGCATTGGCGGTGAAACCCAGCACCGTGCACGGCGGCCGTGGCTCGCTGCGTTCCAGTTCGCGGATCGCCCGGGTCAGGTCGTAGCCGTTCATGACCGGCATGTTGCAGTCCGCGATCACCAGGTCGAAGCGTTCGGCACGCCAGCGTTCCAGGCCGTCCGCGCCTTGAATTGCCATGTCGCAGCGATGGCCGAGGAAGCACAGTTGTTCGAACAGCAGCAGGCGGTTGGCGGGGTGGTCGTCGACGATCAGAATATTGAGCTGCCTTGAGGTGCCGGGCGTGCTGTCCCGGGAAAGCGCCTGGGCAGCGAGAGGTTCGAGGGTGGTGAGGTCCAGCGTCATTTCCACGCGGGTGCCGTCGCCCGGCTGACTGCTGAGGGTCAGCGCGCCGCCCATCATTTCGCACAGGCTGCGGCAGATCACCAGCCCGAGACCTGCGCCGGTCCGGGCCAGTTGCGCGGAGTGGTCCACCTGCGCAAAGGGTTCGAACAGACGCTGCTGGTCTTCTTCAGTGATGCCGATGCCGCTGTCATGAATGACCACCTGCAGCCGCATCTGCTGCTCGGTGCGGCCGTCTGCGGTTTGCAGGCTGATCCTGATCTGCCCCTGCTCGGTGAACTTGATGGCGTTGCTGATCAGATTGGAGAGGATCTGTTTGAAGCGCAAAGGGTCGATCAGCACGTCGGTGTTGGTCCGCGCGTCCAGATCCAGCACCAGTGTCAGGCTTTTCTGTCGCGCCAGACCGTCGAAGACGCGGATCACCGATTCCACCAACTGGCGCAGATTGGCCCGTTCAGGACTGAGGCTCAGACGTCCGGATTCGATCCGGGCAATGTCCAGGATGTCGCCGATCAGTTCCAGCAGGTCCTTGGCAGAACTGTAGGCCACCTCGATGGCGGGGCGATCGAGATGCCCGGTGTCCGCGCGTTTGAGCGCCAGTTCGAGCATGCCGATCACGGCATTCATGGGCGTGCGGATCTCGTGGCTCATGGTCGCCAGAAACGTACTCTTGGCCCGGTTCGCGTCATCGGCCAGGTCTTTCGCGGTCTGCAGTTGCTCGATCAACTGGCGGCGTTCGCTGATGTCGATCCAGCCGCCGATGATGCCCTGCACTTTGCCCAGTGAATCGCGAAACGGCAGGATCCAGTGATAGATCGTCAGGTGTTTGCCGTGGATGTGCAGGGAGCGATCGAGAATCAGCGGCTCGTTTTCGGACATCACGCGCTTGTAATCCTCGACGTAGCCGAGGGCTTCTTCGGTGTTGCTGAGCACGCCGTCCAGAATGCTTTTGCCGATGACCTCGTCGCGTTGCGCCGCAAACGCGGCCAGGTAACTGTCGTTGCAGATTTTCAACAGGCCGTCGCGATCGCGCACATAAATCGGGTGGGGCGTGCCGTTGACCAGTGCACTCATGAATTCGAACTGGTCATTCAGGGCGCGCTCGGCCCGTTCGCGTTGCTTTATCTGGCGCCGCATCCACGCGTTCCAGGCCAGTGACCCGAGCAGCAACAGGCTGGCGCCGACGATGATCTGGTAGATGAGCAACTGATAGTCGTGCCACGCGCCGCTTCCGGGCGGCGAGTAAGTGCGCCAGCGGTTGTTGATCGCGGCAAGGTCTTCGGGCGCGATGCTGGAGAGCGCCTTGTCGATGATCGAACTCAGTTCGGTCGCGTTGCGTGACGTGGCCATCGCGATGCGCGCAGGCTCCTGGCCCACGGTCACGCGCATCTGCAGTGTGTCGTTCAGAGCCCGCGATGAGAGGAAGTAACTGGCGCTGAACAGGGAGGTGACCGCGCCTTCCGCACGGCCGTGGGCCAGCATGTCCAACGCTTGAGCGGGGTTGTCGACTTCCACCGGATAGATGCCCGGGTAGCTGCGGGCGAGGTAGGGCAGGATCGGACTGCTCAGCGCCAGCGCGACGCGCTTGCCGTCCAGTTGCTCGAGGTTGGACGGCGCCGACGGCTCTTTGCGCGTGACCAGCACGAAGACGTTATCCATGTAGGGCCGGCTGAAGTTGAAGCGATTCTCGCGCTCGTCGCTGGGAATCATGGCGCCGATCAGGTCGGCCTGGCCCTGGCTCAACTGATTGGCCATGTCGCTCATGCCCTGGGCGTGAGTGACCTTGAAGTTCAGGCCGGTGCGCAGGCGAATCAACTCCAGCAGATCGGCCGTCACGCCACTGAAGTTGCCATTGGCATCGAAAAACGTCAGCGGCGCGTACGCCTCGTTGAACACCACGCGCACCGTCGGATGCTGGGCGATCCAGCGTTCTTCGCGCTGGCTCAGCTGCAGCTTCTGATCGGTCAGCATCAGGTCGCTGCCGGCGCCCCAGCGTTTGGAGATGGAAATCCGCTCTTCGACCGGAATGCCCTTGAGCACCAGATTGACGATGTCGAGCAGCATCGTGTTGGACGCTTGAACCGCAAAGCTGAAACCGTTTGCCTCGTGCTTGCCGAAGTTGGCCATCTGCACGTTGTTCAGGTAGCCCTTGTTGATGACGTAATGGGTGGAAATGGTGTCGCCCAGAAAGACGTCGGCCTGATTGAACGCCACGGCATTGATTGCGCTCTGGAACGAGGGGAAGGTCTGCAGACGGGCTTTGGGATACAGGGCGCCGATTTCGTCGGGCGGCAGGTAGTGATAAACCATGCTCAGACGCAGGCCGTTGAGGTCGCCGTTCAGCGGCCTGACTTCCCCGGCGCGGGTGACCAGCACCGGCTGATCCACGGCATAGGGCGAGGACAACCTCACTTCTTTCGCTCGCGCTTCATAGCCATTGGCGCTGCCCAGCAGATCGATGTCGCCGTTGACCAGCGCATCCATCGCCTCGTCCCGGCTGGCAAACCGCAGAACCTTGATCGGCAGGTCGAGCACGCGCCCGAGGACCCCTGCGTAATCGGCCGTGAAACCTTCATAGTCGTGGCCTGTGAGGGTCATGTCGAAGGGCGGGTAGTCCGGCGCGGAGGTGCCCAGAATCAGTTCGCGTTTATTACGCACCCATTGCCATTGGGCCCGGTCCAGCGTCACGTCCATGTGCGCGGGATTGGACCGGCTGAGCAACGTGTAGCGTTCAGCCGCGGCAGGTTGTTGTGCCTGCGTATCGAGGCAGAGGCAGACAAGTACGGCCGCTATCCAATAGTCCTTTATCGCCTTCGGCATCCTGTCTCTCACACTAACGAATTGCGTTTTGCCATCTCGATAAGTTCTACCAGAGTCTTGGCTTTCAGTTTTTGCATCAAACGGGTTTTGTAGGTGCTCACCGTTTTGTTACTCAAGAACATGCCTTTGGCTATTTCCTTGTTCGTACGGCCCTGGGCAAACAATTGCAATACCATCAGTTCGCGGTCGTTGACCAGTTTGAAACGTTCGATTTCGTTGGGGTCGCCATCTTTCTTGAGCGACGCGGCAAGCGCCTGGCTTGGAAAGTAATTGTAGCCGGATAATACCGCCTTGACCGAACTCACAAGTTCGCTCAAATCTTCCTGCTTGCACACATACCCGGCCGCGCCGGATTGCATGCAGCGAATGGCGAACAGGCTGGGCGCCTGAGCGGTCAGCACGAGAATCTTGGAGGGCAGGTGCATGGCGTTGAAGCGGGCCAGCACCTCCAGCCCGTCGAGCTTGGGAATGCTGATGTCGAGGATGATCAGGTCCGGCATGCATTCGCGGACCATCTGCATGGCGTCCACGCCATTATCGGTTTCACCGACGATCACGTAGTTTTCATTCTCCAGCAGCATGCGGATGGCAAGCCGAATGACCGGGTGATCATCGATGATAAAAATCGAGTTCATGATTCAATCCATAACGAGTGGCGAAGAAAGCGCGCACCTTATCCCAGATGTTTGAAAGCGCACATGAACAGATCATGCTGATCGCCCCATATAGGAAAGTTCCTACAAAAATTAGCGTATTAGCGTACGTCAATACTTAAAACGGTCACGAACGGCTAGAAAAGTCGAGATCAAACACGTCACAAAACTGCATCAATTCAATCCTGTTTATTTCCTTTGGGAATAGTCCCACATTTGTGGCTAAGTTTGACGTGGGCGTTGAACGCGTCGTTTTAGAATCGCGCTTTTCTGTCCTGCGAATTGACCCGGGGCGATTCAGTCATCCTGAACCGGCAGTGCAAGCAGCCGGCGTAATTCCAGCGTGTTCAAAGGCTTGTTCAGGCATCCGAGCAGCGGCAGGCCTTTTTCCCTGGCAGCGCATTCCAAGGCGCTCAACTGAGTGGATTCAAGGCCGCTCAGCAACACCGCTTGCTGAATCAAGCCGCGCTGGCTGGCGGCCTGAATCAATTCCATGCCACTCATATCAGGCAGGCGTTGATCGCACAGCAGCAAGTCATAAGGCTGCGGACTTCGTTCCAGCGCTGTCATGGCTTCCATCGCGGTAAGGGCCGGCGTCAGCAGGTACAGGCCATGATTGTTGAGCAGGATCTGCAGAGCGATCAGCTGAAACGGATGGTCCTCTACCAGCAGAATACGAAGATTGGGTCTGAACATGGGCGGTTCCAGGCGAGGCGGCAGGCGGGTCGAGATCTTGGCGAATGGAGTGCATCCGGCAGGGGCTTATGGCGTGAACCGATGCCTCGGGCAGGTAATGGAAGGAGTGTTCCAGCGCACGGGCTGGCGCGGATTATTCGGGAGAGGTCTGTAGGCGGCGATAGGGTGTTTCTGATGGCGCCGTAGGAAGATTCCGAAGTTTGGGTTTTCTTTTCCTGATTGGCTGAAATAAAAAGCCCGATTCCTCGGTGGGAATCGGGCTTTTCCAGAGCGGCTCGTGCGTCAGACCGGGCTCGAACGTCCGGTCATTTCCCGCGCCATCTCACTGGCGTAGCTGTCGGTCATCCCGGCAATGAAGTCGATGACTCGCAAAAACGAGGTGTGCAGCGGCCAGGACGGATCGGGCGCATTGTTGCCCAGCAGATCGAGGATGCGCCGGCTCTTGAACGAGGGTGTGTGCCCGCCGAATTGCTCCAGCGCCGCGCCACAAAACGCATTGAGCAGGATCTCCAGCGTCGTGTAAGCGCCGATTTCATGCAGCGTCTTGCGCTTGTCCTGAAAGATTTTCTTGCGCGCCATGTCTTTGGCACTGAGCACGCAGCGCTTGGCCGGGCCGTGCATGTGCTCCACCAGATCGCCTTGCAGCGTGCCGGCCAGCAATGCGTCCTGCTGCTCGACGAAAGCGCGGGCGGCGGCGTTGGTCAGGTGTTCGATGGCCTTGCCGCGCAATATCGCGAGTTTACGCCGCCGCGAATCGTCCGGACCCAATTGACGGTAGGTCTCCGGCAGATCGTCGCCCACCAGGCTGAGCAGAATGGATTCGACCTCGGCGTAGTTGAGCAGCTCCATTTCCAGGCCGTCTTCCAGGTCGATCAGCGCGTAACAGATGTCGTCCGCCGCTTCCATCAGGTACACCAGCGGGTGGCGAGCCCAGCGCTGTTCTTCCAGTTGAGGCAGGCCCAGCCGGGTCGCGATCTGTTCAAGAATCGGCAGCTCGCTCTGGTAGCAGCCGAACTTGTGCTTTTTATAGCCCAGCGAGTCGGCGTGACGCGCGGTCCACGGGTACTTGAGATACGTTCCCAAGGTGGCGTAAGTGAGGCGTGTGCCGCCTTCGAACTGGTGGTATTCCAGTTGCGTCAGTACCCGGAAACCTTGCGCGTTGCCTTCAAAGTTGAGGAAGTCGTCGCGCTCGACGTCGCTCATTGCGTCCAGCCAGCCGCGGCCCGCCGCTTGCTTGAACCAGTTTCGGATGGCGTCTTCCCCGGAGTGGCCGAACGGCGGATTGCCGATGTCGTGGGCCAGGCAGGCCGATTGCACGACCATGCCCAGATCGCTCGGGTCGCACCAGTCGGGGAGGGCGCCGCGCAGGGTTTCGCCGACGCGCATGCCCAGCGAGCGACCGACGCAGCTCACTTCCAGTGAGTGGGTCAGGCGGGTGTGAATGTGGTCGTTGCTGGTCACCGGATGGACCTGGGTCTTGCGGCCCAGTCGGCGAAAGGCGCCGGAAAAGATGATCCGGTCATGATCCTTGTGGAACGGGCTGCGCCCCAGTTCTTCGGGGCTGTGCAGGGTTTTGCCTAGGCGCTCGCGGGTGAGCAGGGTTTGCCAATCCAAGGCCGGTACTCCGTCGGGTGATTACCGGCCTAGCTTCCCGGTTCGCCCATCCGGCTGCAAGCACAAGATGGCGCGAGACGGAAGGATCAGAGGCCCGCGGCGTCGACGTCGATCAGCAGCAGGCGCTGGCCGTTGTCGAAGAATTGCCCGGCCGTGAGGCAATACTGGTTGCTGGTCGCGTCGCGATAGGTGTTGGACAAGGTCAGGCGTCGCTCATGCCAGCCTTCGGCGAGCAGGTGGTAGAAGTAAGGACGCCACGACCAGTTGTGGCCCATGTAGCGGCTGTCGGCGACCCATGCGCCATTGCGCCATTCCAGATTCGGCGTGAGCTGGGTGCCATGGCGGTCGCATTGATAGAAGCGCAGCAGCCAGGGAAATTCCTGCATGGGCGGCAATTCTGCCAGCGGCGCGTCACCCTCGGCCCAGCCCTGCAAACGTGCCATCAACTGACTCAAGTGCTTGCGCAGCTGCATCAGCCGCTCGCGCTCGACGACCTTCTGCAGCACGTAGCGGTCCCGCAGTTCGGCGAAGCGAGGAACGAAGGCGTCCGCCGCAAAAAAATCCAGCTGTGCCTGGGCGAACAGAAACCCTTGCACGTAGCGCGAGCCGCATTCGAGGGCGAAGTGCAACTCGGCTTCGGTCTCGACGCCCTCGGCAATGATCCAGCACCCGGTCTTTTCGGCCATCTGCGCCAGTGCCTTGACCACGTCGCTGCTCGGGCCACCGCGGGCGGCGGCCTGGAACAGACGCATGTCGAGTTTGAGGATGTCCGGTTGCAGCGCCAGCACGCGGTCGAGCTGCGAGTATCCGGCGCCAAAGTCGTCGATTGCGATACGCGCGCCGGCGTCCCGATAACGCGCCACGACGTCGCTGAGTCGCTGGCTGTCGCCACCCAGTTCAGTGATCTCGAAAACGATTCTTCGCGCGGCGATGCCGTGGCTCTGCAGCTGCTTGAGGCTTGGCAGCGGCTGGCCGGGGCGCAGTCGACTGATCCAGCGCGGCGAAATGTTCAGGCTCAGAAACCAGTCATTGGGCGCCTCATGCAGGCGGCTCAGCGCATTGTCGCGCAGCAGGCGGTCGAGCCGTCGCAGTTCGGCGGCGGCGCGCCGCGGATCTGCGAACAGCGGACCCACTGATTGCAGGCTGCCGTCCGCCTGACGCAGGCGTCCCAATGCTTCAATACCGGCAATGCGGCCCGTCGCGGTGTCGATGAACGGCTGAAAGCAAGCTAGCGGTTGCCCATCGATCACATGGCCTCCTTAGTGGTAATTGGCATTATCGTGCAGGCAGAAAAAACCGCGCCGGCCCAATGTGAACCATTGGGAGCGAGCGCGGTTACGATTTGTTGCAAGAATGCAGCCAGATGGCCATCTCAGGGACGGCGTTGGGATCCCTGCACCACCATTCTGATGATAGGCAACAGGCTGGCGCTGAGTTTGATCAGCCGTGTCACGCTACCCGTCCGCTTGCTGCGCGCGCCTTTGCCGGTGAGAAAACCCAGCAGTGAAACCGCGCCGACTCCCCACAACGGAGCGTGCTTGATGCCCAGCGATCCGGGCAGATCGGTGGCCATTCCGCGCATGCGGTGCAGAGGGCGCATGAGCTGCGCCGACTCGTGACGGATTTCCTGGCGATGCATTTCCATGCGCAGGCGGATCAGCGCCTTGCGCAACTCGCGACGGTTATGGGTCTGAGGCAGTTCGGGCACACTCATGGCATCAGTCGCTCGCGGTCGTTGGCCAGTTCTTCCAGCGTCGAGTGGAAGGGTGAAGACTCATCGAATATGGCCGCTTTGAGTCGCAGCGCGCAGAACAGCGCCGCCAGCGTATAGAACGCGCACAGACCAATGATGCCGGTCAGGCGATAGCTGTCCCACACCAGAATCAATAGCAGCGCGGACAGGCCGATGAGCAGCAACAGCGCGAACACCAGCGCGAGTCCGGCGAACAGCAACAAGCTCACCGTCCGGGCTTTTTGCTCCTGCAATTCGATGCCGAACAGTTCGATGTGACTGTGCAGCAGTCCCAGGAAAGCCGCGCCAAGTCGACGCGGCGATGACGTGTTATCGGTCCCGGATGGACCTGTCTGCGACGTCATGACCGTCAGCGCCGCGTGGCCAGCAGACCCAGCAGAAAGCCGACGCCGGCGGCGATCCCGACCGACTGCCATGGGTTGCTTTGTACATATTCTTCGGTGGCGACGACCGCTTCCTTGCCGCGCAGGCGCAGGGTTTCTTCCGTCACTTTCAGGGTTTCGCGGGCGCGCAGCAGACTTTCCTGGATCTGATCGCGCAGTTCATCGGCCTGTTCGCCGGCCAGAGAAGCGGTGTGCGCCAGCAGCTTTTCCGTGTCGGTAACCAGAGTCTGGAAGTCTGCCATCAAAATGTCCTGGGCTTTTTCTGCTGTTGGGCGAGCCATGGTGTTCTCCGTTGGGGGTGACGATATGGGGTTTCGAGTATGGCTCATTCCTGAAGGTTCATTCCAATCGCCTCAACATTGCCGCGCCGGCACTGGTACAGCTTTTGCTTTGAAGTGGTGCGCCAGGAAGGCCGCGCGCTCCAACGCAGAGCGCACATCACGGCGAATGCGCCGAAACCTGGATCTCACTCTATAAAACCGGGAAAAGTGCCCGGCAATGACGCTTTTGGTCTTGATTCGCGCGCCAATTCGGGTCGTCAGGATTGTCCTGTGCCTTCAATTGGTGCAATTGAGCGAAGGACGCTTAAGTGGCACTGTCGGGATAGCGTTTCCTCATTTGCAGGCCTGCCCCTCGATGGAAAATTTGCAAAACGCCGTGGACACGCTGGTCCACGGTTCCAACACCCTGTTCATTTTGATCGGCGCAGTCATGGTACTGGCCATGCACGCTGGCTTCGCTTTCCTGGAAGTCGGCACCGTGCGGCAAAAGAATCAGGTCAATGCACTGTCGAAAATTCTCAGTGATTTCGCCGTGTCGACGCTGGCGTACTTCTTCATCGGTTACTGGATCTCCTACGGCATCAGTTTTCTGCAGCCCGCGGCGGTGCTGGCAAACGACCACGGTTACGGGCTGGTGAAGTTCTTCTTCCTGCTGACCTTCGCCGCCGCGATCCCGGCCATTATCTCGGGCGGCATTGCCGAGCGTGCCCGCTTCGCACCGCAGCTGTGCGCAACCGTGCTCATCGTGGCGTTCGTGTATCCGTTCTTCGAGGGAATGGTCTGGAACGGCAACTTTGGCCTGCAAGCCTGGCTCAAGGAGCACTTCGGCGCTGGCTTCCACGACTTCGCCGGTTCGGTGGTCGTGCACGCGATGGGCGGCTGGCTGGCGCTGGCCGCAGTGACGCTGCTGGGCGCGCGCCACGGTCGTTATCGCGACGGCAGGCTGGTGGCCTATCCGCCGTCGAGCATTCCGTTTCTGGCGCTGGGATCGTGGATTCTCATCGTCGGCTGGTTCGGCTTTAACGTGATGAGCGCCCAGACACTGGATGGCGTCAGCGGGCTGGTAGCGGTCAACTCGTTGCTGGCGATGGTGGGCGGCACGGTGGCGGCGTTGATCGTCGGTCGCAACGATCCAGGCTTCCTGCACAACGGGCCCCTGGCCGGGCTGGTCGCAGTGTGCGCCGGGTCTGACCTCATGCATCCGGTGGGCGCACTGGCGACGGGGATCATTGCCGGCGCGCTGTTTGTATGGAGCTTCACAGCGGCGCAGGTGCGCTGGAAACTCGACGACGTCCTGGGCGTGTGGCCATTGCACGGGCTGTGCGGTGTGTGGGGCGGGATCGCCTGTGGCATTTTTGGTCAGTCCGCACTGGGCGGCATCGGCGGCGTGAGCCTTGCCAGCCAGTTGATCGGCAGCGCTCTGGGCGTGGTGATCGCGCTGGCTGGCGGTTTTCTGGTATACGGCGTCATCAAGCGGTGCTTGGGTCTGCGTCTGACGCAGGAGCAGGAATATTACGGCGCGGACCTGTCGATCCACAAAATCGGCGCGGTCAGTCACGACTGAGACGCAGCGCCCGTGCTTGGCTATGCTTACCCCGCGTGCGGGCGGTGAGTCTGGCCCGGGTGTTTTCGGCAGCCAGACCGACGACGCGGGCATCATCCTTGATTTTGTCGAGCCCATCGGGCGTCGGTCAGCAGTAGGAGCGGTCGATGGAGCGCATTTATTCCCTGCAGGGCTTGAGGGGCGTGGCGGTATTGGGTGTCGTGCTGTTCCACATGACGGCGGTGGAGCACAAATATTCCGGCGGTGACATTCTGTTGCCGCCGCTGCTGGATTTCTTTCAACTGGGCGTCGACCTGTTCTTCATCATCAGCGGTTTCGTGATGGTCATCGTCAGTCGCGGGCGCTTTCAGAAGCTGTCCGAGTCCAAACGGTTTCTTTTCAATCGTGTCTCGCGGATTTATCCCACGTACTGGCTGTACTTCTTCATCACCCTCGCGGCGGCTTTGGCGATGCCGGGAATGGTCAACAGCAGCCACGGCGCTTCCAATGTGCTGATGTCGTTCCTGTTGCTGCCCAATGACAAAGTGCTGCTGGTGATCGTCGCGTGGTCGTTGCTGTTCGAGCTGTGGTTCTATCTGGTGTTCACGGTGCTGATGGGCTTTCGCGAGCGCTGGTTGCCGCTGTTTTTGAGCGCGTGGGCGCTGATCCTGGTGGCGTTCAACAGCGTCGAAAACTGGCAGGACTACAATTCCGCGCTGAAAATCATGCTGCATCCCTATGCGCTGGAGTTCATTGCCGGCGTCGCCTTGGCGTTGCTGTTCTACGGCCCTCACAGTGCACGCATTCCCACCTCCGCCGTCAGCGCCGCGCTGGCCGTCGCCCTGCTGCCCGGGATCGGCTTGATCGGCTATTACCGGCTGTTCGACGACCAGGGGATGCTGCGCATGTTCGCGGTCAGCCTGGTGTTCGGGACATTGGTATTCTCGCTGGCGTTGCTCGAGCGCAGGCGGCACGTGCGGATACCCGCGTTTCTGGTTGCGGTGGGGGACATGTCCTACACCGTTTACCTGTCGCACTTACTGGTGCTCGGGGTCATCGGGCGGGTCTGGCTGCTCATCGGCGTCAGGCCCGACAGCCTGCTTGACAATGCCTTGTTCGCCTCCGTGATGATGGTCGCGGTGCTGTGTTACGGATGGGTCGGCTATCGCTGCTTCGAGAAACCGGTGCTGGACCGCTCCAACGACTTTTCCAGACGGCGCTTCAGGCTCGACGGTATTTCGGGGCGGGCCTAAAATGGCGGTCCATCCCTTGAAACTCTGCGCTCAGAGGGTCACGCCATGCCGCCGGAATGCCAACTGTTCGGAACCCTGGGTTGTCATTTGTGTGAAGTGGCCGAAGCCGAATTGATGCCGCTGGTAGAGCACGGCCTGTTGGTGGAACTGGTCGACATCGCCGAGAGTGAGTCGCTCAACGAAACATACGGGCTGCGAATTCCGGTGTTGCGGCGCACCGACACCGGCGCCGAGCTGGACTGGCCATTCGACGCCGGGCAGGTGGTGGTGTTTCTCGCCCGGAGCTGAAGCCTGCGGGCGAGTGAAAAGCGAGACGTGAAACGGGGCTCAGAGGTACTGAGTGTCGACGACCATTGCCTTGGCCACCGCTTCTTTCTGTGCATCGCTCATGCCGTCCCAGACGTGCACTTTGGCGTAGTAGCCAAGGCCGGCCACGATATACAGGCTCAGGGTGAAGATGATGAACACCGACATGAAGGTCCAGCGACCGACATCGCTGTCTTCGTTGGAGAACGATTGGGAGTAGTTTTCGTCATTTTCGGCAGGGGTGCCGGTGGAGAGACGTTTGATCCATTGAAACAGTTGAACCAGCATGGCGTAACCTCAAAGTTGAAATACAAAATCTGTCGTGGGCAGTGGAAGACCGGTGCGGTGGCGAGCCTTCAGTGCCGACGTATGAACTCCGGCGTTCGCGCAGTGACTGCGCCGAACAAACGCTGAAAACGAAAAAAGCCCGTCTAGGACGGGCTTTCTTTTTATGATTTCAGGTCTGGCAGGCGTTTTCGGTTTCGATCACGATCATCGCCGTGACTCGCTCGGTTTCGCGCCTGCTTGCCGATTTAGCAACATTTTAGAACAAATCATTTTGCCCATCCACTGCTGTCATGTAGTTGTCTGATGACTGGTGCTGTTTCTTGCTGCGACATAACGTCGCGCGGCGCGCAAAGCCCTGCAACAGAGCCTTCGGCCTTGGGCGAAAGCATGGCCGCTCGCGCATCAAGACCCGGTCGAGCGATAATGCCGGCTTCGTCACGTCCGCCTTTTTGCTCGAGCCTTCCATGTCCGAACCCGTTTTCAACGCCGCCAACAGCCAGGCCAGCACGTTGTACTTGCCGCCTGGGCCTTGGCAAACCGTCCTCGATTGCCTGTGCGAGCGTTTCAGCGCCATCAGCCGTGCGCAGTGGCAGGACCGTATTGCGCGGGGCAGGGTGCTGGACGGCGATGGTCAGCCGATTTCGGCGGAGCTGGCCTACCGGGAAGGCTTGCGCATCCACTATTTTCGCGAAGTGCCCAACGAGACAGCCATCCCTGTGCAGGAGACGATTCTCTACGCCGATGAGCATCTGGTGGTGGCGGACAAACCGCATTTTCTGCCGGTGACGCCCGCTGGCGAATACGTCGAACAGACCCTGCTGCGGCGATTGATCCGCACGCTGGACAACCCCGATCTGGTTCCTTTGCACCGCATTGACCGGCACACCGCAGGGCTGGTGTTGTTTTCCGCCAACAAGCAGACCCGCTCGGCGTATCAGTCGCTGTTTCCCACGCGCCAGATTGAAAAGCGCTACGAGGCGATCGCAAAAGCGTTGCCGCACCTGACATTCCCTCGGGTGCACAAAAGCCGGCTGGTGGAGGGCGAGCCGTTTTTTCGCATGCAGGAAGGGCAAGGCCAGAGCAACACCGAAACTCGCGTCGAGGTCGCCGAGCGCAATGGCGATCTGTGGCGCTACAGCCTGTTTCCGGTCACCGGGAAAAAGCATCAGTTGCGCGTGCACATGGCAGCGTTGGGGGCAGGGATCTGCAACGACCCGTTCTACCCGGACGTGATCAAGGACGCCGTGGATGATTACGCAAACCCCCTCAAACTGCTGGCCCAAGGGTTGCGCTTCGTCGATCCGGTAAATGGCGAGGCGCGGGTTTTCGAGAGCCGGATCACCCTTGACTGGTGACACGGCTCGGAACGCAGGCAAAAAAAGACCCGCACGATGGCGGGTCTTTTTTCAAGCTGGAATCACAGCTCTTTGACGGTACGAACCTGATCCTTGTTGATACGGGTTTCTTTACCGTCCAGTTGCTTGAACTCATAGAAGCCGGATTCTTCATCGTATTTAGGCGCGTCGGTCGCCTGAATTTCACGGCCATCGTTCAAGGTGATCACAGTGGGCGACGAGCAGCCAGCAAGACCGGCGAGGCTCAATGCGAGCAGGAAGGCGGCAGGAATAGTCCGTTGTTTCATTACTGTGTCTCCAAGAGATGATTCTTTGTGTAGTGATGTTTCTGACGTAAGCCGCGTCAGCAAAGTTCCATGAAACATGCCCGAGCCGGTCAGGGTGTGATCTGTGTCAGTAATTGCGGCGTGTTGAGGTTCGCCAGTCGAGGGTCCCCGGCGTCGCACTGCAGCGCCACCGCGCCCAGTTCAGCCATGGTCCGCCTCGGGCTGCGCTGGCCTTGTTGCCAGTGACGTTCGAACACCTCCACGTGACTGACCGGGATGCAGCACAGCAGCGGCTCCCATTGCTCGCCCTGACGCACCATCACCGGTTTTGTCGGGTGGGCGATGGCTGTACGCAGCAACCCTTCCAACAGCGCACGGTCGAGCATCGGCGTGTCGCACGGCATGACCAGCAGAAAGGCATGACGGGCAGCGGCAAGCCCTGCACGAATGCCCGCATACGGCCCCGGAAAACCGGCCTCATCGTCCTGCACCAGTTGATCGGCAAACGCCGCGTACTGCTCGCGATTGCGATTGCAGGAGATGATCAGGTCGTCGGTCAACGGCCGCACCAGGCGATGCAGGTGCTCGATCAATGGCGCCCCGCGCCACTGAATCAGTCCCTTGTCGAGCCCGCCCATGCGTTGTCCCTGACCTCCGGCCAGCAGCAGTATCGAACAGGGAGCAAGGGCATCGAAAGGGGTCATGACGAACTCGGTCAGCGCGAAAAAAAGGGGTGCTGTGATATAACACCGCACTGTTTCCTCTACAACCGGACCTAGCCGATGAACGCCAAGGCAGACACACCTTTCGTACCTTTGAATATTGCCGTTTTGACGGTCAGCGATACCCGCACGTTCGAAACCGATACGTCCGGGCAGATGTTCGTCGACCGCCTGACCGCTGCCGGTCACGGGTTGATCGAGCGCGTGCTGCTCAAGGACGACCTGTACAAGATTCGCGCTCAGGTCGCGACCTGGATTGCCGACGATCAGGTTCAGGTCGTGTTGATCACCGGCGGCACCGGCTTTACCGGCCGTGACAGCACGCCAGAAGCCGTGGCCTGCCTGCTGGACAAGCAAGTGGACGGTTTTGGCGAGCTGTTCCGGCAGATTTCCGTGCCGGACATCGGCAGCTCCACCATCCAGTCTCGCGCGCTGGCGGGCCTTGCCAATGGCACGCTGGTCTGCTGCCTGCCGGGCTCGACCAATGCGGTGCGGACCGGTTGGGATGGCATTCTGGCCGACCAGTTGAACAACAGTTTCCGCCCCTGCAATTTCGTGCCGCATCTGAAGAAAGCCGAGCCGTGCGCGACCCGTGGGTGATGCTCGATGACCAAACCTGACATGCCCGGCCTGATGCCGGTTGAAGAGGCCATGGAGCGGCTGATGCGCCTGGCCGAAGGGGCGCCGATCCGCGAGCGTGAAAGCGTCTCGCTGGCCCAGGCGCAGGGCCGGATTCTCGCTGATGATCTGATCTCGACCCTCGATCTGCCGCCGTGGCCGAACAGCGCGATGGATGGGTATGCCTTGCGCGCGGCGGACTGGACCGGCGAGCCGCTGCCGGTCAGCCAGCGGATTTTCGCCGGACAGGCGCCCGAGCCTCTGCTGCCGGGCACGTGCGCCAGGATTTTTACCGGCGCGCCAGTGCCCGACGGCGCTGACTGCGTGGAGATGCAAGAAAACGCCGAGGTGCAGAGCGATGATCGCGTGCGTTTTATCGAGCCGCTGAATGTCGGTCAGAACATTCGCCCCAAGGGGCAGGAAACAACCGTCGGCGACAAGGTTCTGGAAGCAGGCACCCTGCTGGGTCCGATCGAACTGGGCCTTGCCGCGACGATGGGTTTCGGCCAATTGCAGGTGGTGCGCCGCGCACGCGTCGCGGTGCTCTCCACCGGCGATGAGTTGATCGAGCCCGGCCAGCCTCTGGGCCCGGGGCAGATCTACAACAGCAATCGGGTGTTGCTGTGCAGCTGGCTTGAACGTCTGGGCTGCGAGGTGGTGGATGCGGGCATTCTTCCCGACGAACTGGGCAAGACTCGCGCGGCGCTGGGCGCACTGAACGCTGTCGACCTGATTCTCTCCACCGGAGGCGTTTCGGTCGGAGAGGCGGATTTCCTGGGTCATGCGTTACGCGAAGAAGGCGAAATCTCCCTCTGGAAACTGGCGATCAAGCCGGGCAAGCCGCTGACATTCGGCCATTTCCAGGGCGTTCCGGTGATCGGCCTGCCCGGTAATCCGGCTTCGACGCTGGTGACCTTCGCGCTGCTGGCGCGGCCTTACCTGCTGCGCCGGTTGGGCGTGCGCCAGGTCAAACCGCTGCAATTCAAGGTGCCGGCCGGTTTCGCCTGGGACAAGCCGGGCAATCGCCGTGAATATCTGCGCGGGCGCCTGGAACAGGGTCGACTGGTCGCTTATCGCAATCAGAGTTCCGGCGTCCTGCGCAGTGCTGCGTGGGCGGACGGGTTCATTGAGGTCGTCGAGGGCACGACGGTTGCGCAGGGCGACCTGCTCAATTTCATTCCTTTGAGTGAGGTGCTTGGCTGACAAGCGGCTGGATCCAACTGTGCCAATGTGAACTACCCTCAAACGCGTGTCGTGACAAATGGGCGTCGAGCATCTGCCCCGGAGTATTGTTATGCAGTCCTTGCGCATTGCCTGTGTGATTCCCACTTATAACGGCCGCCGCGAACTCGAGCGTCTGCTCGATTCCCTGGCGGTGCAGACCGCCGAGTTCGACACGCTCATCGTGGACTCCAGCTCATCGGATGGCACCTTTGAACTCGCCCAGGCGCGCTGTGCCGATGTCATTCGCATCGACGGCAAGCAGTTCAATCACGGCGGCACCCGGCAAATGATGGCCGAGACGCATCCTCGCTATGACGTCTTCGTCTACCTGACCCAGGACGCTTATCTGGAAGACCCGCGCGCCATCGAGAACATCGTCGAGCCATTCGACGATCCGCTGGTGGGCGCGGCGTGCGGCCGGCAACTGCCGCATCTGGACGCCACGGTTCTGGCCAGTCATGCGCGCTGGTTCAACTACCCGCCGGTGTCGCGCGTCAAAACCCTGGCCGATGTCCCGGAGCTGGGTATCAAGACACCCTTCATGTCCAACTCCTTCGCGGCCTATCGGCGCGATGCATTGCGTGCGGTGGGCGGGTTTCCGCCCCACGTTATCCTCTCCGAAGACATGTACGTGGCGGCCAAGATGCTGCTGTCGCACTGGAAGGTGGCGTATCAGGGTTCGGCGGTCTGTCGCCATTCGCACAATTACACGCTGCGCGAAGAGTTTCGTCGGTATTTCGACATCGGTGTTTTTCAGGCCCGCGAATCCTGGATTCACGCCCATTTCGGCGGTGCGAGAGGCGAGGGCTTTCGTTACGTGAAGTCGGAGCTGGATTTTCTCGGCGCGCGGCGCTGGTACCTGTGGCCGTCGTCATTCCTGCGCAACGGCCTCAAGTTGCTGGCCTTCAAGCTGGGCAAGGAGGAGGCCCGCCTGTCACGACCCCTGAAGCGCAAGCTGGGCATGTACAAGCGCTTCTGGGACAGCGAACACGCTTGACTGCATTCACCGATCCAGGTCCTGCCGCGCCAGCAGTGCCTGGAGCACGCTTTTCAGCCCTACGCGGCCCTTGCGCGGCACGCCTTCAAAGCGAATCCAGCCTTCATTGAAACCGTCCAGCATCTGCATGCGCGGCAGCGGGTTACTCATGCCCTGAGACACGAACAGCGCCTGCCATTGGTCTCGCGGCACGGCTTGCGTCGTCACCGGTTTGCCGAGCAACTCGGTGAAAGTCGCGGCGATCTGGTCAGGTGACACAGGCGTCTGGCTTTCGAGCTCGACGATGCGTTTGCCCACCCAGTGTTCTTGCAGCAACTGCGCAGCGACATGGCCTACGTCCGCCGTAGCAATCATCGGCACGGCCCTGTCCAGTGGTTGCAGAAAGCTGGGGATCACGCCAGTGCGCACGGCAGGTTCGATGTCCCACAGGCAGTTTTCCATGAACCAGCCCGGACGCAGGAAGGTTACCGGCAGCGACAGCGTGCTCAGGCTCTGCTCCAGCAGCTGCAATTGATTGAGCAGATTGGGTTGCGTGGCCTGGGCACCTATGGTTGAGATGCACACGATCTGGCCAGGCCGCGAGACGCTCAGCGCTGCATGAAGGTTGGCAATCATCCGCCGCGTTTCCGCAAACCCCTCCGACGGCGAGAAATTGGGCGGCAGCAGCACGAACGCCGCTGCGCTGTTCTGGAAGGCATCGGTCAAGGACGAGACGTCGTCCACGTCGGCGAT
Source organism: Pseudomonas sp. efr-133-TYG-103a (assembly GCF_030209235.1). Taxonomy (NCBI): domain Bacteria; kingdom Pseudomonadati; phylum Pseudomonadota; class Gammaproteobacteria; order Pseudomonadales; family Pseudomonadaceae; genus Pseudomonas; species Pseudomonas sp. efr-133-TYG-103a. Next base: position 93,970 of record NZ_JARVSK010000017.1, on the reverse strand, counting down.
CGCGATGTCGCAACCCATGTCCGCCCACTGCCGGGCCTTTTCAGCGCTGCGGACCACGGCGCGAACGGGTTGGCCCGCGCTCAGCAATTGCCGCGCAACTTCGCTGCCCACTTGCCCTGTGACGCCCATGATGGTGTACATGACTGTTTCCTCTGCGAGGGCGACCTTGCGTCGCCGTGGCACACAGCGTGCACTTGTCTGGCCGATTCTCCGATAGCATGGACGGCATTGAATAAATGATCTGGAGTCATCAATGGGATTTGACGGACGTTTGGCCAGCGGCATGGGTGTGCTCTCGGCAGTGGTCGATACCGGCAGCTTCGTCAAGGCCGCCGAGGTGCTGGACATGACTCAATCCGGTGTCAGTCGGGCGATTGCGAGGCTGGAGGGACGGCTCGGTATCCGCCTGTTCGACCGCACGACGCGCTCGGTCAAGCTGACCGATGAGGGCCGTCGACTCTACGAAGAGATCGCGCCGTTGCTGGCCGGGCTGGAGGAGGCGGCCTCATTGGCGTCTGGCAGCGCCAGCGCAGTGCGCGGACGCTTGCGGGTGAACGTCGACCCTTATTTTTCACGGCTCATTCTGGCGCCCGCGCTGGGTGATTTCATGGCCACCTACCCGGAGCTGGAGCTGGACCTGATCACCCGCGAGCAACTGGGTGACCTGGTGGCCGACGGCGTGGACCTTGCCGTGCGCTTTGGCGAGCCGCCGTCCTCGTCGCTGATCGGCCGACAGTTGCTCAAAACCCGCGTGCTGACTGTGGCATCTCCGACATACCTGAAAAAGCACGGCCGGCCCGGTCATCCCACCGATCTCGAAAGCCCGGCCCATGTGTGCGTGGATTTTCGTGATCCACAGACCGGGCGACCGTTCGTGTGGGAATTCCACCGCGCCAAGGAGCGATTGATTCTGAACAGGCGTGGGCGTCTGATGGTCAACGACGTCGCCACCCTGCACCGCGTCTGCGAGCAAGGGCAGGCGGTGGCGCAGGTGTTGGCGTTGGGGGTGGAATCGGCGATCGCCGAAGGGCGCCTGATCGAGCTGTTCCCCGACTGGCCGGACGAGCACTTCGCGCTGTATGCGCTGTACCCGTCGCGGCACTTGCCGCCCGCCAAGGTGCGGGCGTTTCTGGAGTTCGTCGTCGCCCTCAGCCGCTGAGGGCAGGGCGCCGATCAGCTCCGTGCGGCTTCTTCGGCCTGCTCGTCCATGCGGTCGGATTCGAACAGTTCGGCCAGTTCGGTGCGAGCCTCCAGCGCACTTTGCATCACCTTGGCCGCATCGTCGTAGATCAGGTGCTGACGGTTGAGCACCTGTTCGTCATGACGCTTGAAGCGCTCGATCCGCGCGGCCGCCTGCGCCTCGGTCAGGCCCAGGCCGATCAGCGTGCGGCGAGTCATCTCAAGGCTGGAATAGAAGGTTTCCCGCACCGCCTGAGCGTCCAGATCCAGCAGCCGGTGAACGTGCTGGCGGTTACGCGCCCGGGCGATGATCTTCAGGTGCGGATACAGCTTGCGTACCAACTCGGCGGTCTTGATGTTGATGTCCGGATCGTCTGTGGCGATGACGAAATATTCGGCCTGATCGACTTTGGCGGCACGCAGGATTTCCGGGCGCAGCGGGTCACCGTAGAACACTGGCACGTTGCCGAAGCTGCGCGTGAACTCGATGGTTTCCACCGACGTGTCCAGTGCGATGAAGGGAATCTTCTGCGCCCGCAGGATACGCGCAACGATCTGACCCATCCGGCCCATGCCGGCGATCACCACGCGAGGGTTGTCAGAGTCGATCTCGCGGTATTCCTCGGGCACTTCCTTGACCACTGGCTTAGGCTTCAGCCAGCGCGAGAGCACCAACAACAGCAGCGGCGTGAGCGCCATCGACAATGTGATCGTCAGCACCAGCGTGTCGTACAGGCTGGCGTCGAACAGTCCCTGATCGCGGCCGATATTGAACACCACGAACGCGAACTCACCGCCCGCCGCCAAGACCAGGCCCAGGCGCAACGCGCTCTGGCCGGTGAGGCCGCCGGCGGCGCGCCCGACCAGGTACAACAGCGGAAATTTCAGCGCGATCAGCATCACGGTCAGGCCCAGTACGGTGATCGGCGAGCTGATCAGCAAACCAACATTGGCGCCCATGCCGACGCTGATGAAGAACAGCCCGAGCAGCAGGCCCTTGAACGGTTCGATCTGCGATTCCAGTTCATGCCGGTATTCCGAATCAGCCAATAGCAGCCCGGCGAGAAACGCCCCCAGCGCCATGGACACACCGACCAGATCCATCAGCCAGGCCGTGCCGATCACCACCAGCAAGGCCGTCGCGGTCGACACTTCCTGCAACTTGGTCTTGGCAACGATGCGGAACACCGGACGCAGCAGGTAACGTCCGCCCACCACGACCACTGCAATGCCGCCGAGCACTTGCAGGCCATGACGCAACGAATCACCGGAGTTGGCATCGTGAGCGCCGCCTGCCAGCATCGGCACCAGCGCAATCAGCGGGATGGCAGCGATGTCCTGGAACAGCAGAATGGCGAACGCCAGGCGGCCGTGAGGTGCGTTCAGCTCTTTGCGCTCGGCCAGACTTTGCAGGCCGAACGCGGTCGATGACAGCGCCAGACCCAGGCCCAGCACCACGGCGCTGTTCAGCGGTTGATGGAAGGCGAGCAGGGCGACCGCGCCGATCACGACGCCGGTCAGCAGCACTTGCGCAAGGCCGACACCGAAGACCGATTTGCGCATGACCCACAGACGTTTGGGCGACAGCTCCAGGCCGATGATGAACAGCAGCAACACCACGCCCAATTCAGAGATGTGCGCGACACTTTCCGGGTTACCGATCAAACCGAGGCCGGACGGACCGATGACCACGCCTGCAATCAGGTAACCGATCACGGCCCCCAGTTGCAGGCGTTTGGCGAGGGGGACGGTGATGACGGCGGCGAGCAGAAACACGACTGCGGCCTGTAACAGGCTGCCTTCATGGGGCATTGGGGACTCCTTTCTGGGTGAGGCGCTGCAGACAAAACCCGCACGTTAAACGGATGCGTCCTACAGACCTGATCACACACATGCTATTGATTAAGTGCGCGTATTAAACCACGTCGAAGTGACAGGAATCAGCGACCGAGACGCTTCGCCGCAGGCCGTGACGATGCAGCGGCGTGCCAGTCGCTGCAGGAGCGCGTAACATAGGGCCGCATTTGTAACGCGCAAATGATCTCGACCGGATTCAGGAACTTCGCCATGACCAACAAACAGCGTCTCGTTTATTCGATCATCATCGCCCTGAGCGTGCTGGTCATCATGCTCGGCCTGTCGCATCTGCAGACCATCGGCGTGCTGAGCGAAAAGACTTTTCAGTACATCGCCATCTTCGTGGCCGTGATCGTCGTGGTGCTCAATGGAGTGCTGCGCCGCAAGGTCAAGCACTGAGGCCCCCCGGGTGCCGAGGTGCGGTGAAACCTGCGCAGCGACGTACCCGGTTACACAAGCGGGTCTGAACTATTTTTTGCCGGCCGAACTCCAAAACGTCGCATTCAAGAAAGCCCTTAACGGGAAATGGAGTTCAAAAATGATCAAGAAACTTACCGCTGCCGTCCTCGCCACTGCCGCTCTGACCACTGCCCAGTTCGCTTTGGCGGACAAGCCTGGCGCAGGCTGGATCACCATCGAAAAAGCGATCGAAAAAGCCAAGGCGGCGGGTTACACCGAAATCTACAAAATCGAAGCCGACGACAATGGCTATTGGGAAGGCGAAGGGCGCAAGGCTGACAGTGTGACTTACGAGTTCCGCATCGATGGCACCTCTGGCAACGTCCTGCGTGACCAGAAAGACTGATCACGCCCCTCTGCGGGAGCGCCGTCCGGTGCTCCCGTACTGCTTTTCCCCCGCTTTACTCCCCCGTTCTTATCCGACACGCTTGCCGGCCAACCCACTGCAGCAGGAAGCAGCACATGAGTGTGCGGATCGAATTCAAAAGCAACCCAAGCGAAGACGAACGTCTGGAAATCCTCGAGCCGCTCAGGGCCTATAACGCGGCCAAGGCCGGCGACGGCAAGTCGGAAAAGTTCGCGTTCTTCGTCCGCGATGAACACACCGATGCCGTGATTGGCGGGCTGCACGGGCGCATTCTCTACCGCTGGCTGTTCATCGAGCTGCTGGTGGTGCCGGAACAGGCACGCGGGCAGCGCACGGGCAGCGAACTGATGGAACTGGCGGAAAACTTCGCGCGGGAACGCGATTGCATCGGCGTCTGGCTGGACACCTTCGATTTTCAGGCCCCGGCGTTCTACCGCAAGCTCGGTTATCAGGCGTTCGGCCAATTGAACGATTATCCGCCGGGCCATCAGCGCCTGTTCTTTCAGAAACGTCTGGTGCCGTAGGCGGCGCCCTCGCTGCTTCCCGGTGACGGCGCAGTGACGCCTCGAGCGCGGGCCGGACCAGATGCTGGCCTGCCGCTTGCAGGTGCAGGCGTGTGCGAGCCCGACAGACGATCGACCTGCTGCTAACCCCGTCATTGCGAACCCGCCGCGCAGTTTACCTGCCCGGCCGTGCGCAGTACTCTCCCGACGCTTTGTTCACGTTCTGTTCGGCTTCCACTTCCAATAATCACACCGGAGCTTCAGATGTCTTCACCGCACGATAACCACGACACGCAGACGATTTCCTTCGCCGCGCTGACCGAGCTGCTGACGCAGATTTTCCTGCGCCACGGCACTCGCGCCGAAGTGGCGGCGGTGCTTGCCGAGAACTGCGCCAGTGCCGAGCGTGACGGCTCGCACAGCCACGGGATCTTCCGCATCAAGGGTTACCTGTCGTCGCTGGCCGCTGGCTGGGTCGACGGCCAGGCGGTGCCGATCGTCGAAGATGTCGGCGCCGGGTTCGTGCGGGTCGATGCAGCCGGGGGCTTTGCTCAGCCCGCCATGCAGGCGGCCAAGGCGCTGCTGATCGAGAAGGCCCGCAGCGCCGGGATTGCCATTCTGGCGATTCGCAACTCGCACCACTTCGCGGCACTGTGGCCCGATGTGGAGCCTTTCGCGCAGCAAGGACTGGTGGCGTTGAGCGTGGTGAACAGCATGACTTGCGTCGTCCCTCACGACGCGCAAAAACCTCTTTTCGGCACCAACCCGATCGCCTTCGCGGCGCCCCGTGCGCAGGGCGAGCCGATCGTGTTCGACATGGCAACCAGCGCCATCGCCCACGGCGACGTACAAATCGCCGCCAGAGAGGGGCACATGCTGCCACCCGGAATGGGCGTGGACCGGGCCGGCCAGCCGACCCAGGATCCCAAGGCCATTCTCGACGGGGGCGCGCTGTTGCCCTTCGGCGGTTACAAGGGCTCGGCGCTGTCAATGATGGTCGAGCTGCTCTGCGCGGCACTGACCGGCGGCAACTTTTCTTATGAATTCGACATGTCCAGCAAGCCTGGGGCGCAGACCCCCTGGACCGGGCAGACCATCATCGTGATTGACCCGGACAAGGGCAGTGGCCAGGCCTTCGCCGCGCGCAGTGAAGCATTGATCCGGCAGATGCACGACGCAGGGCAGCAGCGCTTGCCGGGCGATCGTCGATACCGTCAGCGCGAGCAGTCGCTTGCACAGGGCATCGTCTTGAAGACTGATGACCTGAGCCGTTTGCGCGAGCTGGCCAGCGCCTAACTGTCGAACGTGTGGAGTTTCCCAGGCCGCTTGAGCGCGCCGGGCGTTTGCTCGGCAACGTGAAGGCGCATCAGGTGCTGGCTGTCCAGCGCTTCGGTAGAAGATCGGGTGACCTGGCCGCAGGGCATTGCCAGCGCGGTTGCGCTCACGGCGGCCAGCATCAGGGTAATGAACAACGCGATAATGGTTTTCATGGTCGTGCCTCTCCTTGAAGGGAGCGCAACGAGGCGCTCGATCGACCGTTGCAGACTAAGTCCGCGCTAGTGGGAGGCGTTATTCGGATACTGTTCGCTTCTTGCCTGATGCTGCACGAGGGTGCGACGGCGTCAGGCGGACACGACCACTCGTCGAATCGAGGCTTGCGTTTGGAGAGCGTTGAAAATACTGTATGTTTAAACAGTATTCAGCGAACGAGGATCGAACATGTCTATTCATCAAGCCACTAGCGCCACCGCATTTTCCACGCCTTCGGCCGAGCCGACTTTCAGCAGCGTCTGGGGTAACGAGATGCAACGCGAGGATTTTCTCGCCCTGGCCGCCGGCCTGCGTCAGTTCAATGCTTTTGCACACGACATGGCGTTTGTTCCGGATCCAGTCGGTCAATCGGCCGACCACGCGCATCTGGCGGGGAAATGAATCCTGTCATTTCTCTGCTGCAGGCCTATGGTGGGTAAACGAGGGTGATTCAGCGCTTGTATCGCGTCGTTGCAACGACGACCTGGGGCTGCGCGATCTGATCGGCTTCAGGCTGACGCCGTTTGCCGGCGCGGATCAGGCTGAGCGCAATCAAGGTGCCCACTGCCGATAAGGCGCACCAACCCATCAAGAATGTCATCACGTCTGGTTCTCCGAACTGCAGAAATCGGGGTGCCATTTGAAATGGCACGCTCTCCATCCGAATCCATCGGCCGTATGCCGCATTTCCTGAGGCCGAGAAACCGGAAGCTTGAACAAACGTCGAGTTCAGCGCAACTCCCTCAGACCAATGGGGTCTTGCTTTAGACATAGTCAACGTCGAGGCGCACGTTTATGAAAGATCTCGGTTCACGCTTGAAGGAAGAGCGTAAGAGCCTCGGGCTGTCGCAACAGGAGTTTGGCGCTATCGGTGGCGTGGAAGCCAACGCGCAAGGCAAGTACGAGAGTGGGGAACGCATTCCGCGTTCCGATTACCTGGCTGCTCTGGGCAAGAAGGGCGTCGATGTCCTGTATGTTCTTTCGGGAAAGCGAACACCCATTTCGACGGACACGTTGAACGATGCCGAGCGCGCGATCATCACTCACTACCGTGCGCTGAGCGAAAACGACCGTGACGCGATATCGCAGTTGGCCGCTTCATTGTCGGAATGTGCGACCGAATTCGGTGGCCGGCCGGCCGCGTAGGGCGATCCCACCGACGCTTGCGATTGAATATACGAAACATATATGATTCGTATATCAATCGAGAGGTCTGCACATGGGACTGGTGAAAATTTCAGAACAGATGCACGCAAACATTCGCTGCGCCAGCGCTGCGCTCAGCCGCTCCATCAACGCTCAAGCGGAGCACTGGATGCGAGTCGGCATGCTCGCCGAGCTGAACCCCGGGTTGAACTACAGCGAAATCTGTCAGTTACTGATCCGGGCCGAGACGTCAGGCGGCGCGGTCCTGAGTCTGCAGTCCAGCGACCTGGTCCCGGTCGAGTCTCAAGTCGGAGCGGTCTGCCAATGAGCATCAGCATAAAGAGTGAAGCCGATCTGGTCGGGCTGCGGATAGCGGGGCGGCTGGCGGCCGACGTTCTGGCGATGATCGCACCCCACGTCAAGCCCGGCATCAGTACCGAGGCGCTGGATGACATTTGCAATGACTACATCGTCAATGAGCTCAAGGTCATCCCGGCCAACGTCGGTTATCACGGATTCACCAAGACCACCTGCATTTCGCCGAACACCGTGGTGTGCCATGGTATTCCGTCGCCTGACGACATCCTCAAGGAAGGCGACATCGTCAATATCGATGTGGCGGTCATCAAGGATGGCTGGTACGGCGACACCAGCCGCATGTATTACGTGGGAGAGGTCAGCCCGCTGGCCCGGCGCCTGGTGGAAACCACCTACGAAGCAACGCTGGCAGGCATTCACGCTGTCAAGCCTGGCGCTACGTTGGGGGATATCGGCAACGCCATTCAGACCGTCGCCTACCGCGAAGGCTTCAGCGTCGTGCGCGAGTACTGTGGGCATGGCATCGGCCGCAAGTATCACGAGGAGCCGCAAGTGCTGCACTACGGCGCCGCTGGCAAAGGCCTGAGGCTCAAGACCGGTATGGTGTTCACCATCGAGCCGATGATCAACGCTGGCAAACCGGGCACCCACGTGCTGGAAGATGGCTGGACTGTTCTGACGCGCGATCAGTCGCTGTCGGCGCAGTGGGAGCACATGGTTGCGGTGACCGACAGCGGCTTCGAGCTGCTCACGCCCTGGCCGGATGGCACGGGCGATTACCCGGCGGTGTAGCATCGGTACGCGGACTAATTAAGTCACAATTGTCGAGATGACGAAGGTTCCGCTTAGCTTGTAGTCTTCTTCCCGTTCCCCTGTAGTGCTGCTACCTGACCGGCTCAAGGATGATCAGATCAGCAGCACTTGGGGAGAACACCAGCACATTGCTGAAGACATTAAAAAACCGGCCTGGGCCGGTTTTTTTGTGGATGGAATTCAGGACTGGAGCTGTTTGGCCGCCTCGACGCCGGCAGAGCTCAGCTTGATCGGATACTTCAAGAGGCGCTCGCCTTTGGCGGGGCTGTCAACGCTGCCGTCATGAATCAGACCGGCCTGTTGCAAATGCTCAAGCGTGTCGGCAACGGCGTTTTCCCCTCGGTAGTTATCCAATACCTCTTTGCCCAGACCTGTCGGGTGGGCATGCAGCAATCGGGTCAGGACTTCCTTTTTGAGCGCGTTATCTATGGTCATGGTTTCCTCGCTTTGCTGGTTTGATGAGCGCTGCTTGTAAATTCCGACCACTCGATATGCGGTTTGTTTGGTCTTTCGTCCGCTCAGGTGCGTTTCCATTGCACCTTGGTCACGCCAAGGCCTTCGGCATACAACATCGCAAGCCTTACGGGCCCTGCACAGATGTTCCCGTCCAGCGTGCCCACGCCCGCGTGCAATGTCGCGAAATGCAGGGCCTGGCTTTCACAGAGATGGCTGGCCTGATGCGAGAAATGTCGCGGTTCGCCTTGAAACTGGTAATGAATTTCAAAATCCTTAGAGTCATTCATCGTCGTAGGCCCGTGTGGCGTGCTGAGCGCCGCTCTGAAATTGAGTACTTCCTTTATGTACCTGACAGCCTGATCGCCGCATGCATCGGCGCTGCTGTCACTTCATTTCGAGATCGATACAGGCTTGGCGATACTTCAAGGCCTCGGATCGAGAAACGTTCTCTGCCTGAGAAAAGTCGTCTGCGAGGGCTGCAAAGCGACTGACCGGGGGAGAATTACACACCTTAGATGGCATTTTGAATCCCCTGCCGATGGGCGGTGTTAACCTGTATCTGTTTGGATGGAGAGCGCTTCGCGGATTTTTATTTCGACCTGACAGGTCACCCTTTTGGGTGTTTAAACGCTGGATTTGTCGCGATCATGGCAGTGGTTTGAAATGTACAGCCGTAAGTGGAAAAAAAGGCAAATTGATGGCCCGCCTGCATGACGATTTCTGGAAAAATCCTGTCTTTTTTCAAGCGATTTTGGGACGAGGGTGTATGCGTAGAGTGGGTGTGATCCTGACAGCATCGTTGCTTGCAGCGTTGGCGATGCCTGCTCAGGCCAGAGACATCAGCAAGAACGACCTGCAGGTGTGTAAATGGGGCGCGGGAATGGCAGGGGCGGCGCAGCAATCCAAATTGTCCGGGACCACGCTGAACAGCGCACGTAAAAAGCTGCAGACGCGAAAGTTCTCCCAGCCCTGGATGCGCAAGATGGCGGTGGGCATCACTGAACAGACGTATAAGAGCCCGTCCAGGCTCAAGCCGGCTGCCGTCAAGCAGACCTACTACGACGGCTGCATCCAGCACGATCTGGCCCGTAAATAGTCGGGCCTGTTCACGCAACGGCGGCTGTCTCGCAGCCGCCTCTTAGGGTGACGAGCAGAGCGCGTCAGGCCGCTCTCAATGGCAATTTCCGGCCAGCCGATAGTGCTGAGCCTCGGCGGCGGCTGCGCTGTTGAACTCAACCCGGTTCTTCTCGGCCACGGCGTTGTACGACGGGCAGTCAGGTCGGTGATAAACCAGGGTCTTGCGGTTGCCGCGGATGGCCGAAGCCAGGTGGGTGGCTTCGGTCGAGGCTGCCGGTTTCATCGGGTTCGCCACGCCGGGCCGGGCTTGTGTCGCCACGGTCGATGCAGCTGCCGCGCCGCTGCCACCGCCCAAGTGTGCGCTGAGGAAAATCGGCGCGTGGTCCGATACGCTGTCGCGACCCTTGGCATGGGTGAGGCCCAGGAACTGCGGATAATCGAACACTTTCACGCTGTTGACGCGGATCGCCGTGGTTTTGCTGACGAAGATGTTGTCGTAGAGATTGGCGAATTTTCCGTCGGTCGCCGACAGCGTGCTGGCGCCTTCGAGCACCAGCGGCCGGGCGCTGGCGTCGAGGTTGTTCCATGCAGGCGCGTTGGGCGGCGTATTGAAGTCACCCATCAACATGATCTGCGAGTTGCCGGCATAGGTCTCCTTGAGCCAGTTCCAGTAGCTGGACAGGGCAATGATTTCCGATGCCCGATCGGACTGACTCTTGCCGTACAGGATGTGCACGGTCGCTACCACGAAAGTACTGCCATCCTTGAGCGATCTGAACCGCGCCGAGTAGGGCTCGCGCTCGAAGGTGTCGTTGCGGTCCAGGTAGGTGACGGCGCCGTCTTCATAAGCTACGACATCGTCTCGCCAGACGAATCCATACATCTCCTTGTAGGAAGATCGACCGACCGCGTGGGACGCCATCGCGCTCCAGTGTTTCCCGGTTTGTTTGCCCAGCTCTTTGGCAAGGGCCTGCAGTGCCTCTTCGCTCATCAATTCCTGAACGGCGAGGAAGTCGGCCTTCTGCGCCACTTTGGCGATGCTTTGGAAATCCTTGTTGGGTCGTACGCTGAGGTGTTCCAGATTCCAGGTGCCGATGGTGACGTCGGCGCAGGCGTTTTGCAGGAAAGAAAGGGCAAGCAGGATCGAAACGAAAAATCTGAGCATTGTTTTCCAACTACGGAGATCGGGTTAGAGGCAGGCGCTGCGCTGAAGGCCGGCCTTCCTATCAGCGGCCGATCAGCGCAGGTGTATTCAGTCTTCTCGCGGTACGGTCCAGAACACCTGGACACCGCCGTCATCTCGCCACGCGAGGGTGACGTTGTCGTTCTCGTCGATTTCCTCCAGCAACTGATTCCAGTCGTCCTCCAGCTCATCGGCCAATCGGAAGATCAGCGCAGAGCGTGCTCTCTGCGCAGTGGGAGAGTTGATGATTTTCTGAATGCGGATGCCCATACGTTGGTAATGGTCAGGCGTGGAAGCGGCATGGTCTGACACGAGCGTGATCCCTTATTGTTGCTGTATGTGCATACAGTATTTCACTGTGGGACGTTTCGCAACACTGGATCAGACAAAAACCAGATGATAGCCAAGTCGTTGATTTGTCCCACCATTATCTGTGCAGCGAACCATTATCGGACGGACCGATCTGATCACTTGTTGGCGGAACGGTTCGCAATCAACGGAAAACTCAGGAGTGCGCATGAACATCAAAGGGGTGGGACTGCCGGTGGCGTTTGTCTGCTGTGCATTGTTGGCGGGATGCTCGACCGCAACGGTCGTGACGCTGCAGAACGGTACGCAGTATGTGACCAAGGATGCGCCGAAGACTAAGAGCAAGGATGGCTTTTACGAATTCGAGGACATCAGCGGCAAAACCGTGAAGGTACGTGCCGACGAAGTGGCCACGGTGAAAGAAGAAGAGTGATGCACGCGGCCTGATCAGGCATTACCGGTCAGGCCCTTTTTTTGTCCTCGTACTTGGCAGAGCACTGGCCGGGGCGAGGGGACGACTGACGCTGACGAGGTGATCTCAGGCAAGGAACATCCGCGCATGGACGTTGCTCTAACTTGGCAGCGAAAAAACCGGATCCATTTTTTGTCAGGCTTGCACCATGGAATACCCACCGACGACCGCGCTCAGCGCAGCCCCTCTGCGGTTTCTCTCCAACGGCGGAAACGTCGGCGCATTGCTTCAGTCAGGCCAGATGGACGGTTCGCCTCTGGGCGCTCCGCAGGAATGGTCGGCCAGCCTGAAATCGTTGATGGGCACGATTCTTCCTGTTCAGGCGCAGATCGTTCTGTTCTGGGGGCCGGAGTTCGTCGCGCTGTACAACGACGCGTATGCGCCGAGCATCGGCGACAAGCACCCGCGTGCGCTCGGCCGGCCTGCAGTCGAGAACTGGCGCGAGCTTTGGGATGATCTGGAGCCGCTGCTGCGCGGCGTGCGGGACACCGGTCAGACGTTTTCCGCGAAGGACCGACCGTTCTATATCGAGCGGCACGGTCGCGGTGAGACCGTGTATTTCGATGTTTCCTATTCTGCCGTCTATGAGGACGAAGACAGTCCGGTCGGCGGCGTGTTGTGCGTGGTGACCGAGACCACCGAGCGGGTCCTGTTCGAGCGACGTCAGGCGTTGCTGGTCGAACTCGGCCGCGAGCTGCCTTCGATTCGTGAGCCTCAGCGGATCGAGGCCGATCTGGTCACCCGGCTGGGCCGCGAACTCAGCGCTTCGACCGTGTGTTTCGGTGAGGTCAGCGATGAACCGGGCGTACTCGACATCCGCCGCGAATTTCGTCGAGGCGCAGTCAGCGTGGTGTCGCGGCAACACACGCTGACTGCTGACGCCCTTCGATTGCTGCAACAAGGCGAGACCGTGCTGGCTGAAAACGATGCCCGGGCATCGACGCGCGCCAACCACGCCGAAGAAGAACAGGGCGGCGACACGGCCATCTTCGTTCCGCTGATTCGGCATGGCGGGCTGGCGGCGGTATTCATCGTCCAGTTCGAGGGCGGCAGGATCTTGAGCGAGCCGTACATTCATCTGGTCGAGGAAGCGGCCAAACTGGGCTGGCTGTGGATCAACCACGCGCGTTCCGAGGCCGCACTGCACGCCAGTTCCGCGCAGTTGGGCGCCATCTTCGAACAGGCGGGCGCGGGGATTGCCCTTTGCGATCATCGGGGCGTTTTCCAGCAGGTCAACGATCGCTATTGCGACATCGTCGGCGTGGCGCGCGAGGCCATGCTCGGCTGCTCGATCGTCGATATCCAGAACCGCAGCGCCCTGCAGACCGGCGCTCTGTTTCAGGACGAGTTTCTGAAATCACAGGTCCCGTTCGAGCTCACCCAGCATCATGTACGCGCCAATGGCTCGGCGGTCTGGGTGCAGACCCACGTCACGCCGCTGCTTGATGATCAGCGTAACCTCGGCGGTCTGCTGTTTGTCTGTGTCGACATCAGTGCGCGGATGCGCGCCGAGTTGCAGTTGATGGAGCTCAACGAGAGTCTGGAGCAGCGGGTGGCGACGATTGTCGCTGAGCGCGAGGCGGCGCTGTCATTGCTGCACGAGTCGCGCAAGACCGAGATGGTCGGGCAGCTTGGCGGCGGCATCGCCCATGACTTCAATAACCTGCTGACGCCCATCATGACTTCGCTCGAACTGCTGCGGCGCCAGCCGGAAGCCAATGAGCGTTCGAGCCGGTTGATCGGTGCTGCGTTGCAGGCGGCTGATCGTGCGCGAATTCTGGTCGGCAGGCTGCTTACCTTTGCCCGCCGGCAGACGCTGAAGCCGCAAGCCGTGGCCCTGGACCTGCTGGTCAACGACATGCGCGAGCTGATCCAGCGTTCGCTGGGGCCGATGATCCGCGTCATGGTGGACATCCCGCCAGCGCTGCCTAAGGTCTTCATCGATCCTCATCAGCTCGAGTTGGGCATCCTCAATCTGGCGGTCAATGCGCGCGATGCCATCGACGAACAAGGCTGCCTGCGGATCAATGCCTGCGCCCAGGCGTTCGCCGAGCCTTCGGCGCACGGCCTGGCGGCGGGAAGCTATGTGCGACTGAGCGTCGCCGATGACGGCTGCGGGATGAGCGAAGCCGTGCTGCGCCGCTGCGTGGAGCCGTTTTATTCGACCAAGGGCGTCGGCAAAGGCACCGGTCTCGGATTGTCGATGGTGCAGGGGCTGGCGCTGCAATCGGGCGGCGGGTTCAGTATTCAATCGGCTCCGGGCAGCGGCACTCAGGTCGATGTGTGGTTGCCGGTGTCGAAGGCCGGCTCGGAGGATGGACGGTCCTGCGAGGCCGAGCCGGTCCCGGTCGCCGCTCAGCCTTTTCACGTTCTGCTTGTCGACGATGAAGAACTGGTCCGCTACACCACTGCGCTGCAGCTGCGCGACCTGGGGTATCAGGTGACCGAGGCAGGCTCGGCGTCGGTGGCGCTGCGCATGGTCGAGGCGGGGCTCAGGCCCGACATCCTGGTGACCGACCAGTTGATGGCCGAACAGAACGGTGCGCAGCTGGCAATGACGTTGCGCACCCGCCTTCCCGAGTTGCCGGTGCTGATCATCACCGGTTACACCCAGCAGACGGCGGCGCAGCTGCATGGATTCGAGGTCCTGGCCAAGCCGTTCAGTCGCGCAGACATCGCCGCCAGGGTCGCTCAGGCCATTCGGTGCAGAGAACCGGCTTCGTAACGAACGGCGTCGCAGTTGCCCGCGCGAAGGCCGGGGCAAATTCGGACCATTTGCCCGGCGAGCAAGACTTCCGGCGGAAAAACAGGATAATGGCGGCCATCGTTTCGCTCGCTCTTATGGTAGTTCCGCATGGAAATCAAAGTTAACTTTCTCGACAATCTTCGACTTGAAGCCAAGTTCGATGATTTCACCGTCATCGCCGATCAGCCGATCCGTTACAAGGGCGATGGCTCCGCACCGGGTCCGTTCGACTATTTCCTCGCGTCTTCCGCGTTGTGCGCCGCTTACTTCGTGAAGCTGTACTGCGAGACCCGCAATATTCCCACCGACAATATTCGCCTGTCGCAAAACAACATTGTCGATCCGGAAAATCGCTACAACCAGATCTTCAAGATTCAGGTCGAGCTGCCCGCTGATATTTCCGCGAAAGACCGTCAGGGCATCCTGCGCTCCATCGACCGTTGCACGGTCAAGAAAGTGGTGCAGACAGGTCCCGAGTTCGTCATCGAAGAAGTGGACAACCTGGACGCCGACGCCCAGGCCTTGCTGATGCTCGATTCCGACGCGCAGACCCGCACCTACATTGCCGGCAAGGACCTGCCGCTGGAGCAGACCATTGCCGACATGTCGGGGATTCTTGCGCGCCTGGGCATGAAGATCGAGATCGCGTCGTGGCGCAATATCGTGCCCAACGTATGGTCGCTGCACATCCGTGACGCGCACTCGCCGATGTGTTTCACCAACGGCAAGGGCGCGACCAAGGAAGGCGCGCTGGCCTCGGCGCTGGGCGAGTTCATCGAGCGGCTCAATTGCAACTTCTTCTACAACGATCAGTTCTGGGGCGAGGACATCGCGCAGGCGGCGTTCGTGCATTACCCGAACGAGCGCTGGTTCAAGCCTGGCCGCAAGGACGAACTGCCCGCCGACCTTCTCGATGACTATTGCCTGGGGATTTACAACCCCGACGGCGAACTGCGCGGCTCGCATCTGTACGACACCAACTCCGGCAACACCGAACGCGGCATCTGTGCGCTGCCGTTCGTGCGTCAGTCGGACGGCGAAACGGTTTACTTTCCGTCCAACCTGATCGAAAACCTGTTCCTGAGCAACGGCATGAGCGCCGGTAACACGCTGGCCGAAGCGCAGGTGCAGTGCCTGTCGGAAATCTTCGAGCGGGCGGTCAAGCGTGAGATTCTCGAGGGCGAGCTCGCGTTGCCGGATGTGCCGCAGGACGTGCTGGCTAAATACCCGGGCATTCTCGCCGGCATTCAGGGGCTTGAGGAGCAGGGCTTCCCGGTGCTGGTGAAGGATGCGTCGCTGGGCGGCGAGTTTCCGGTCATGTGCGTGACCCTGATGAACCCGCGCACCGGCGGCGTATTTGCCTCGTTCGGCGCGCACCCAAGCCTTGAAGTGGCGCTGGAGCGCAGCCTGACCGAGCTGTTGCAGGGCCGCAGCTTCGAGGGCCTCAACGACCTGCCGCAGCCGACGTTCGAGAGCCATGCGGTGACCGAGCCGAACAACTTCGTCGAGCATTTCATCGATTCCAGCGGCGTCGTGTCGTGGCGCTTTTTCAGCGCCAAAGGCGATTACGAATTCGTCGAGTGGGACTTCTCCGGGCAGGGCGAGAACTCCAACGAGGAGGAAGCGGCGACGCTGTTCGGCATTCTCGAAGACATGGGCAAAGAGGCGTACATGGCCGTCTACGAGGACTTGGGCGCCACGGCCTGCCGGATTCTGGTGCCTGATTATTCCGAGATCTACCCGGTCGAAGACCTGATCTGGGATAACACCAACAAGGCGCTGGCATTCCGCGCCGACATTCTCAACCTGCACAGCCTGGATAATCGCGCCCTCAGAGCGCTGGGCAAGCGTCTGGAAGACAGCGAGCTGGATGATTACACCGACATCACCACGCTGATCGGCATCGAGTTCGACGACAACACGGCGTGGGGTCAATTGACGATCCTGGAGCTCAAGCTGCTGATCCACCTGGCGTTGAAACGCTTCGACGACGCCAAGGAACTGGTGGAGATGTTCTTGCAGTACAACGACAACACGGTCGAGCGCGGGCTGTTTTATCAGGCGCTGAATGTGGTGCTTGAGATCCAACTGGACGATGAGCTGGAACTGGACGACTACCAGGTCAACCTGCGCCGCATGTTCGGGGATGCCCGCGTGGACGCGGTGCTTGGCTCGGTGGACGGCAGCGTCCGCTTCTACGGCCTGACGCCGACCAGCATGAAGCTGGAGGGACTTGATCGTCATCTGCGCCTGATCGACAGCTACAAGAAGCTGCACAGTGCGCGCGCCAGTGCGGCCGCACGTTCGGCCAGTTGAGGCGAGCGTCACAGGCGCTGCATCGACGAAGCCAGGCGCTGCCTGGCTTTTTTTCACGAGGCGGATTCCCTGGCGCCGCCGCGCCCCGGCGGTCCTGCCCCTTCACAAGGTTCACAGATCCATGTCCACCCTCACTTTTCGCGACGCCGTAGCGTCTGACGCAGCGCGTTGCTATCAGATCGAATCCACTGCCTACGAAGGCGACGAAGCGGCCACGCTGGCGAAGATCCAGACCCGGATCGCCCAATACCCGCAGGGCTTCCTGATCCTGGAAGACGCGGGCGCAATCGTCGGTTTCATCAACAGCGGCTGCGCCCACGATGTGGTGATGTCCGACGAAGACTTCAAAGAATTGATCGGTCATTCAGCCGACGCGCCGAACGTGGTGATCATGTCGGTGGTGGTCGATCCTGCTCAGCAGGGCAAGGGTTTCGCAACGCTGCTGATGCGCGAATTCGTGTCGCGCATGAACGCGCTGGGCAAGAGCAGCATTCATCTGATGTGCAAGGAGCGACACGTTCCGCTGTACCAGCGAATGGGCTATCAGTACGTCAAGCCATCGCCTTCGGACCACGGCGGCATGGCCTGGCACGAGATGGTCATGACACTCGAGGGCTGAAACGCAAGACGCTCGACGTGATGATCATGAATAATTTTCGTGGTCATCACGATCAGAATGAGTTTGTCTCAGCATTGGCAGGTATCGACAATGGCGCCATTCAAACGCATTGGAGTTGTCTGTCATGGCCTTGGCCCATTCCCTGGGGTTCCCCCGCATCGGTCGCGATCGCGAACTGAAGAAAGCGCAAGAAGCATTCTGGAAAGGCGAGCTGGACGAAGCCGGGCTTCGCGAAGTCGGCCGTGCGTTGCGCGAGACGCACTGGGAGATCCAGAAGCAGGCGGGTATCGAACTGTTGCCGGTAGGCGACTTTGCCTGGTACGACCAGGTGCTGACGCACTCGCTGATGGTCGGCGTGGTTCCCGAGCGCTTCCGCCCAGAGCAGGGGGCGGCCACCCTGCAGACGCTGTTCGCCATGGCGCGCGGCGTCAGCGACAGTTGCTGCGGCGGGGCTCATGCGCAGGAAATGACCAAGTGGTTCGACACCAACTATCACTATCTGGTACCTGAATTCAGTGCCGATCAGTCGTTCCAGTTGGGCTGGCACCAGTTGTTCGAAGAGGTCGCCGAAGCGCGCGCCTTGGGCCATACCGTCAAACCGGTGATTCTGGGTCCGCTCACTTATCTGTGGCTGGGCAAGGCCAAGGGCGGCGATTTCGACAAGCTCGACCTGCTGGAGCGTCTGCTGCCGGTTTACGGGCAGATCTTCCAGCGGCTGGCTGAGCTGGGCGTGGACTGGGTGCAGATCGATGAGCCGATCCTGGTGCTCGACTTGCCGCAGGACTGGAAGAATGCGTTCGAGCGTGCCTACAACATCATCCAGCGCGACCCGCTGAAAAAACTCATCGCCACCTATTTCGGTGGTCTGGAAGAGAACCTTGGCCTGGCCGCCACGTTACCGGTGGACGGTCTGCACATCGATCTGGTGCGAGCGCCCGAACAATACCCGACCATTCTCGACCGTCTGCCGGCATACAAGGTGCTGTCGCTGGGCGTGGTCAACGGGCGCAACGTCTGGCGCGCCGATCTCGAACAGATACTGCTCACACTGCGCCACGCCCATGAACGCCTCGGCGATCGCCTGTGGATCGCGCCCTCGTGCTCGCTGTTGCACAGTCCGGTGGATGTGGAGCGTGAGGACGGGCTCGACGCGGAGCTGAAAAGCTGGCTGGCCTTCGCTGTCCAGAAATGCGAGGAAGTGGCGGTGCTGACCGAGGCCCTCAATGACCCTGACGCGCCCGGCGTCAGCACGGCACTTGCACAGAGCCGCGCGATACAGGCCGCTCGCGCCGTCTCGCCGCGCATTCACAAACCCGCAGTGCAAGACCGGGTGGCGGCCATCGGTGCCCGCGACAGCCAGCGTCAATCACCTTTCGCTCGACGGATCGAACAGCAGCGCGCGCGGCTGGCATTGCCGGCATTTCCCACCACCACCATCGGCTCTTTCCCGCAGACGCCGGCCATTCGCCTCGCTCGGCAGTCCTGGAAGCAGGGCAAGCTGACTGACGCCGAGTACACCGAAGCGATGCACAGTGAAATTCGCCATGCCGTCCAGGTGCAGGAGCGTCTGGGGCTGGATGTGCTGGTGCACGGCGAGGCTGAGCGCAACGACATGGTCGAGTATTTCGCCGAGCAGCTCGACGGCTATGCTTTTACCCGTTTTGGCTGGGTGCAGAGCTATGGCTCGCGCTGCGTGAAGCCGGCGGTGATCGTCGGCGATCTCAGCCGTCCGCAGGCCATGACCGTGGAATGGATTCGCTATGCGCAGGGCCTCACCGACAAGGTGATGAAGGGCATGCTCACCGGCCCGGTGACCATGCTGATGTGGTCCTTCCCGCGTGAAGACGTGAGCCGCGAAACGCAGGCGCGGCAACTGGCGTTGGCGATCCGCGATGAAGTGGTGGATCTGGAAGCGGCCGGCATCCGGATCGTGCAGATCGATGAAGCGGCGTTCCGTGAAGGCCTGCCGCTGCGCAAGGCGCAATGGCAACCCTATCTGGACTGGGCCACCGAGGTGTTTCGCCTGTGCGCGTCCGGTGTCGGCGATCACACCCAGATCCACACGCACATGTGCTACAGCGAATTCAACGACGTGATCGAGTCCATCGCCGCCATGGACGCGGACGTGATTACCATCGAGACGTCGCGCTCGGACATGGAGCTGCTGGACGCGTTCGAAGCCTTCGCGTACCCCAACGAGATCGGTCCGGGTGTCTATGACATCCACTCGCCACGGGTTCCCGATGCGTCTGAGATGATCACTCTGCTGCGCAAGGCCGCCCGCCGGATTCCGGCCGAACGCTTGTGGGTCAACCCGGACTGCGGCCTGAAAACCCGCGGCTGGGCAGAAACCGAAGCGGCGCTGGTGCACATGGTTGCGGCGGCGCGCACGTTGCGCCGCGAACTGGCCTGACGGCGCGCGGCGACACCCCGGCCGGAGCACGCCAGCCGCGCTCCGGCTTTCTGCGCCGCTGTCCGTCCGAGTCGGGACGGCCTACGCTGACGGTCGTACCTGACACCCATCTCACGGGGCGGACCCGCTCATGAAACAGATCCTCGTCATCGGCATCGGCGCCGGAAATCCGGAACACCTCACCCTCGAGGCGGTGAACGCGCTGAACCGCGTCGACGTGTTCTTCCTGATGGACAAAGGCCCCGACAAGGAATCGCTGAATCGCCTGCGCCGTGACCTATGCGAGCGTTACATCACTCAGCGACGTTATCGCGTGGTCGAGGCGGTGAATCCGGAGCGCCAGCGCGAGGGGAGCGATTACCGGGCGGCCGTCGATGCGCTCAATGCCGACAAGCAGCGGACCTTCGAGCGGCTGATCGCCGATGAGCTGGAGGAGGGCCAGTGCGGAGCGCTGCTGGTGTGGGGCGACCCGTCGCTGTACGACAGCACCCTGCGGATTCTCGACGCCATCGTTAAAGGCGGGCGGCAGCCGATTGAATACCGGATCATTCCCGGCATCACCAGCGTCCAGGCACTGGCGGCGCAGCACAAGGTGACGCTGAACAGCATCGGCGGGTCGATCGCCATTACCACCGGGCGGCGTCTGGCTGAAGGTTTTCCGAAGGATGTCGACAGCGTGGTGGTCATGCTCGACGCCGGCAACGCTTACCACACACTGCTCGATCAGAACCTCGATATCTTCTGGGGCGCGTACGTCGGAACGCCGGAGGAGATCCTCATCGCGGGGCGCCTCAAGGATGTCGCCGACCAGATCGATCGGGTTCGCGCCCAAGCCCGCCAGACCAATGGCTGGATCATGGACACGTATCTGCTCAGGCGGGTCGTCGAATCAGAGGAGGGCGAGGGTGACTAACCGGTCACCATTCGTCCCTTGCCGGTGAAATTCGTTGAATTGATCACGCAACGCGGAATCGACAGAACATAAATCAATAAGGATGTTGCCATGATCTCTGCCCTTGAACTCTGCCATATCGTTGAATCCGGCTTTCTGCCTGCCAAATGCAAATGCACCATCGACGCGAACGATCAGATGATGATTCAGATCTTCGACCGCGATCGCGGTCATGCAGATTTGCTGGCGTCTGGCATTCCCACCAGCACGCTGGGTTCCAGCCGCGCCATCGCCACGCTTATTGCGTCCCTCAAAGACGAGTTGAGGCTGCATCCGGTCGGTCGCAACGTGGTGACTCAAAAGCTGGCTTAGTGGTCACAGCGCCGGGCTGCAAAGCCATCAGCGCGCGGGGAAACTCACGCAAAAGGTGGTGCCGTCAGCGTCACTGGACTGCGCGCTGACGTCCCCGCCATGGGCCCTGGCGATTTCTTTGACGATGAACAGGCCCAGGCCGACGCTGCGTACGTCGTCATCGCGCTCGCTGCCTCGGGTCATCGGCTCGAACAGGCTGGCCATCGAAGCGGGCGAGATGCTCGTGCCACGGTTGTGTACCGACACCGAAGCCACGCCATCCTCTACCCGTGAAGCGATCACTACTGGCTGGTCCAGATCGCCATAGGCCACGCTGTTGGCGATCAGATTGCCAACGATCTGTGTGATCCGATCCGCATCGAAATCCGCGTCGCCCATGCCTTGGCGATGGTGCACAAGGCTGGCTTGTGGGAAGGCCACGCGCAGTTCATTCACGCTGTTGCCGATCACCCGATGCAGGTCCAGCGGCCGTCGCTGAATGCCGATGCCATGGCCGACCCTGACCAGCGCGAAGTCGAGCAGGTCGGCAATCATGCGCTGGGCGCGCTCGGAGGACTGGCTGATATGCCCCAGCAAGCGGACCCCGCGGGCGTCACGCTCACCTCGCGCGAGCAGATCGGCAGCCATTTTTATCGCGGTCAGCGGGTTCTTCAGGTCATGGCTGGCGATGGCGACCATCTGTTCTGCAAACAATGCCCTGCGCTGCGATTGCTCGTAGGCGACGCTCAATTCCACCTTGGCCTGCTGCAACGCCGCTTCGGCGGCCGTCTTCTCCCACAGCAATTCTTCAGCACGCTTGCGCGCGGCGATCAGCTCGCGCTCGAACTGATCGCGGTCGGCCGTGACAAACAGCGCCAGCTCATGAAACACGCTGCCGGCATGTTCGCGCCTGACGCCGTTGAGCAGCATGGTGACGGTATGGCCCTGCTGATGCAGCAGCTCGAGCTTCACCTCGGCGACCGAACCCTGCATCTGCATCAGCGGGGCCCAGTGTGTCTGGTGAAACATCTTGCCGCCCATGGTCAGCAGGCTCTGAAAACGACGCCCGTCGAGCGCTGCCGGGGTCATGCCGACCCAGCTGCAGAAGGTCTGGTTGGCGCGCAGAATGCGGCCGTCTGCGGCGGTCACGACCAGACCGCACGCGGCGCCGTCGAACAGGACGGCGGTGTCCGGCAGGGGCACCTGATCAGTCGACATGTTCGCCAGCCCACGGCTTCAGGAAACTGTCCATTGCCGCGGCGCAGGCAGCGGGTGCGCTCATGTGCGGGCAATGGCCGACGTTGGCGACCAGGCAAAGCGTGCTGTCGGTCAGCGTCGCGTGCAAGTATTCGCCGACCGCCACCGGCGCGATGAGGTCTTCGGTCGATTGCAGAATCAGCGTCGGCGTGGCGAGGCCGGCAACGTCGTCGCGGTTGTCCGACATGAACGTGACGCGGGCGAACTGCCGGGCGATGTCCGGTTCGGTGCGGCAGAAACTGTTGGTCAGCTCTTCGCTGAGCGCCGGTTGGCCGGGCGCGCCCATGATCACGGGCGCCATCGCGCTGGACCAGCCCAGGTAATTACTGTCCAGCGTGTCGAGCAGCGAATGGATGTCCTCGCGCCGGAAACCGCCGACGTAGTCGCCCGAATCGATGTAGCAGGGTGACGGCCCGACCATCACGTGCGCGGCGATACGGCCCGGACGCAAGCGATCGGCCAGCGCGGCGATCATGGCGCTGACCGAATGGGCGACGATGATGACCGGGCCCACGGCGTACTGGTCGATGATTTCGTTGAGGTCCTGAGCGTATCCGGCGAGCGAGTCGTACTTGTCTCGGTCATAGGCGCCCAGATCAGACTTTCCCGCGCCCACCAGGTCGTAGATCACCACTCGGAATCGTGAGGTGAAGCGCCCGTAGAGGTAGCCCCACATGCTCTGATCGCAACCAAAGCCGTGAGAAAAAATCAGCGTCGAGGGGCCCTGGCCGAGAACGTTGACGTTGTTGCGCTGCTGAAGATCCAAAACGATCTCTCCGGTGAGCCAGAGCCAGTCTGGCTGCGGTGGCGAAGATACTGCCGCCGCGTGCCGCGAAGGGCAAGCCTGCACCGCGTTAATTGCCGCTATTTGTCGGCTGCGGACGCCTTCATCCCGTGGAACAGCGGGGGCGTATTCGGCCCGACGCCGCGCACCGCCTATCCGTCGAACCGGACATTTCGTTGAACGTCCGCCTCGTTCTTCCTGACACATACCGTGAGTGGACGAAATTCGTCTCTTCAACCCACGACGAGACAGGAAGACAGACATGACCGATTATCCAAAACCGCCTTTTGCAGCTCAGCAGCAAACTGTGCCTGGCGATCAGAGCAAGATGGAGCCGTACCCCGATTGCGGTGAGAGCAGCTATAAGGGCTCGGGCAGGCTGGCCAACAAAATCGCGTTGATCACCGGCGCTGACAGTGGCATTGGCCGCGCCGTGGCCATTGCGTTCGCGCGGGAGGGTGCCGATGTCGCGATTTCCTACCTGGACGAGCACGAAGACGCCAAGGAAACCGCGCGCTGGGTGGAAGAGGCCGGGCGGCAATGCATCCTGCTGCCCGGGGATCTGGCGCAGAAGGAACAGTGTTCGGCCATTGTCAGCGACACGGTCAGCAAGTTCGGTCGCATTGACGTGCTGGTCAACAACGCGGCGTTCCAGATGACCCACAAGACCCTCGAGGAAATCTCCGACGAGGAGTGGGTGAAAACGTTTGATGTCAATGTCCACGCGATGTTCAGGATCTGCAAGGCGGCGCTCCCGCACATGAAGCCCGGCGGTTCGATCATCAACACCAGCTCGGTCAATTCGGACATGCCTAACGCCACGCTGGTGCCCTACGCGGCCACCAAGGGCGCGATTGCCAACTTCACGGCGGGTCTTGCGCAGATGGTGGCCGAGCGCGGCATTCGGGTGAACAGCGTTGCGCCCGGTCCGATCTGGACGCCGTTGATTGTGTCGACCATGCCGGATGATCAGGTCAAGGAATTCGGCAAGCAGACGCCGCTCGGCAGACCGGGCCAACCCGTCGAAGTCGCCCCGATCTACGTGCTGCTGGCCTCTGACGAAGCCAGTTACATATCCGGCTCGCGCTATGGCGTGACAGGCGGCAAACCGATTCTCTGAGCCCGGTTGCCGCAACAACGGCGATCACCCAGCCACCGGGTGATCGCCGTTTTCATATCCAGTCGCATGCCGTGGGCGTTTCGAGGCGAACAGCATCCGTGGGGGCAGACCGCGTGGCGCCAAGCCGTCTGTCGTCGGATCCGGGCGGGCACTTGAACGACTGCGAAGTGCCAGCAGTCAGCTGAATGACACCACCGATCAGAGCGTTCAGCGCCGCAAAGTGGGTCCGACACCATCCGTGATGTGACATGCCCATGTGGAGATGCCCCCAATGAGTGACCTGCCCGTGCCTGGTACGGCTGTCGTGCCGCTGCGTTTTCAACCCTCATTCGAACAGATTCCCGACGACGAAGCCGAAACCAGCAGAGAGCTGGCCGAAACCCTTCACGGCATTCTGGAAACCACTTTCAAGGACGGCGGCCACGCTATTCGCAGCGTGCATGCCAAGGCCCATGGCCTGCTGCGCGGGCGCATCACCGTGCTTGACGATCTGGCGCCGGAGCTGGCTCAGGGCGCGTTTGCCAAGCCTGTGACGATGCCCGTCGTCTTGCGTTTTTCCACCAATCCCGGCGACATACTCGATGACAAGGTCTCGACCCCCAGAGGTCTGGCGATCAAGATCGTGGGCGTCGAAGGGCCCCGTTTGCCGGGCGCCGAGGGCGAGGTCACGCAGGATTTCGTGATGATCAACGCCAAGGCCTTCACGTCCGCGACGCCCAAGGCGTTTCTGAAATCGCTGAAACTGCTCGCGAAAACCACCGACAAGGCGCCTGGCCTGAAGAAGGCATTGTCGGCGTTGTTGCGGGGTGTGGAGTCGACCATCGAATCCATGGGCGGCGAGAGCGGCACGTTGAAAAGCCTGGGCGGCCATCCGCAGACCCACATTCTCGGCGAGTCGTTCTACAGCGTCGTGCCGTTTCTGTATGGCCCGTATTTCGCCAAGCTGGCGGTGGTGCCGGTCTCGCCTGCACTGACCGCGCTGACCGATCAGCACGTGGATTTCGGGGATAACCTTGACGGCCTGCGTGCGGCGGTGCACGACTATTTCCAGGCCCACGGCGGCACATGGGAGGTGCGTGTCCAGCTCGCCACCGACCTTGAGAAAATGCCCATCGAAGATGCTTCGGTGGTCTGGCCCGAGGCGCTCAGCCCCTATGTGACCGTGGCGCGCATCGAGGTCGATCCGCAGCCCTCGTTCAGTGCGCAGAACGTGCGTGATATCGATGAAGGCATGGCCTTCAGCCCCTGGCACGGCCTGGAGGCGCATCGTCCGCTGGGCGGTGTCATGCGTGTGCGCAAACCTTCTTACGAGATGTCCGCGGGGTTTCGCCAGACGCACAACGGTTGCCCCCTTCACGAGCCGCGTTCATGAGCCCGGCCGCGTTCGGCCGGCGTTATTCCGGTGAGGTCGTCTGATGCCGCTCATTCATCCAGCTGCCCATTATCGGCCTTATACCTCAGCCTCCGGGGGCTGGGGTTCGGCGTTCTCGGTGATGAACATCCTCTGGCGCGAACAGGCGTTGTTCAAGACACCGCTGGCGCTGGTCCGGCAGAACAAACCCAAAGGCTTCGCCTGCGTCAGCTGCGCCTGGGCCAAGCCCGGCAACCCCCATGCGCTGGAGTTCTGTGAGAACGGCGCCAAAGCCACGGCCTGGGAGCTGACCTCGCTGCGCACCGGGCCGGGCTTCTTCGAGCAGCATTCGCTCAGCGAATTACGCCAGTGGAGTGATTACGATCTGGAGCAGCATGGTCGCCTGACCCATCCGCTGCGCTACGACCCGGACACCGATCGCTATCGCACCACCAGCTGGGAGCAGGCCTGGGCCGAAATCGGCGAGCAGTTGTGCGCGCTGACGCCGGATGAAGTGGTGTTCTACGCGTCCGGGCGGGCCTCGCTGGAAGCGTCGTTCATGTACCAGTTGTTCGCCCGCGCCTACGGCACCAATAACCTGCCGGACAGTTCGAACATGTGCCACGAGAGCACCTCGGTGGGCCTGCAGGAGAGCATTGGCGTACCGGTGGGCACGGTCACGCTGGCCGATTTCGAGCACACCGACTGCATCTTTTTCTTCGGCCAGAACGTGGGCAGCAACAGCCCGCGCATGCTTCATCCTTTGCAGGAGGCGCGCAAGCGCCAGGTGCCGATCATCACCTTCAATCCGATTCGCGAACGCGGGTTGGAGCGCTTCGTCAACCCGCAGTCAGTGCGGGAAATGCTGGGGCCTGAGTCCACCGTCATCAGTACTCAGTACCACCAGGTCGCCATCGGCGGCGACACGGCGGCAATCACGGGCATGGCCAAGGCACTGCTGGAAATGGACCGGACGGCGCTGGCCAACGGGCAAGCTTCGCTGCTCGATCATGGGTTCATCAACGAACACACCGATGGTTTCGCAGCGTTCGTCGCCGAGGTCGATCGCCACGGCTGGCCTGAACTCGAAGCGCGTTCGGGGCTCAGTCGTGGCGCGCTGGAAGCCGCCGCAACGGTGTACGCGCGGCACGAGCGGGTCATGGTCATCTACGGGATGGGCATGACCCAGCATCGACATGGCGTGGAGAACGTGCAGATGCTGGTCAATTTCCTGCTCATGCGCGGCAACATGGGCAAGACCGGTGCCGGGATCTGCCCGGTGCGCGGCCATTCCAACGTGCAGGGCCAACGCACGGTGGGCATCACGGAAGACCCGGCGAAAGTGCCGGTGGAAAAGATCGAATCGCTGTTCAACTTCAAGGTACCGCAGCACAAGGGCCGAGCGACCGTGGACACCTGCGAGGGCATTCTGGACGGCAGCGTGAAAGGCTTCATCGGGCTGGGTGGCAATTTTCTGCGCGCCGTGCCTGATACCGATCGCATCGAGCCGGCCTGGTCGCAATTGACGCTGAACGTACAGGTCGCGACCAAGCTCAACCGCAGCCACCTGTTGCCCGGTCAACACGCCTGGCTGCTGCCATGCCTGGGGCGTATCGAGCAGGATGTGCAGGACGGCGTCACGCAGGTTTACAGCACCGAAGACAGCACCGGTTGCGTGCATGCCTGGCAGGGCAGAAGCGAACCGGCCGGCGAGCAGCTGCGTGCCGAAGTCGCGATCATCGCGGGAATCGCCCAGGCGACGCTGTCCGGCAACGAGCGGATCCCATGGGAGGACTGGCGACGGGACTACGCGAAGATCCGGCTGGCGATCAGCCAGGTGTACCCCGAGATTTTCCATGACATGGAATCGCGCATGTGGGCGCCGGGAGGATTTCACCGGCCGCTTCCCGTCAATCAGCGCCAATGGAAGACCGAAACGGGCAGGGCGCGGTTTATCTCGCCGCGCAGTCTGGACGAGGACGACGATGTCTCTCTGCGGGGCGCGCGTGACGTGCTTCAGTTGATGACCCTGCGCAGCAACGATCAATTCAACACGACCGTGTATGGCTATGACGACCGCTTCCGTGGCGTGCAGGGCACGCGCAGCGTGGTGTTCATGAACCGCAATGACATCGTGCGGCTGGGTTTTGCTGCAGGCGACTGGGTCACGTTGCGCACGGCGATAGAGCCCGAAGTCCGTCGCGAAGCGGGTCCCATGCAGATCATTGCCTATGACATTCCGCAAGGCTGTGCGGCGGCCTATTATCCCGAGTGCAATCCGCTGGTGCCGCTCTGGCACCATGCCGAGCGGAGCAAGGTGCCAGCGGCGAAATCGGTGCCTATCAGGCTGAGTCGCGCGCAACCCGATGCGCAGGCGCTCAAACGCGCGTTGCCCGAGTCCGATCAGGTGCGTTAGTGACGCTGCGATCGCCGGGCGAAGGACGCCCGGCGTCGCGGCTCATGTGCGCCAGTGCGGCGGGTAGGCAGCGTCATAACCGGGAATGCCACGCAGGCGCGTCAGCCATGCCGCGATGGCGGGGAACGTGCCGTTTAGATCATCGAAACCCAGCGCCAGCGTGGTGGCTTCTTCCCGCTTGCCAATGCGTGCCAGCAACTCCAGATTCGGCAGTGCGGCGATATCTGCCGCGCTGACGGCGTTACCCGCCAGATAATCCGTCTGCGCAAGCGCCGACTCCATCCACGCCAGTGAGCCGTGAGTGTTTTTCGCCGACTCACGAACCGCGTCAGGGGCGCTGCCAGCCTGTCCGCTGAAGATCGCCCGGGCGAGCCCGTCGATGCTGTCGCGGGTGTAGTTCACGAACTCGAAGATGCGTTGCCAGATCAGCCCGGTCTCTGCAGCGGTCGTGCCGAACAAGGGTGGAGTCGGGTGCTCGCGCTCGATGAACGCCATGATCGCGATGGACTCCTGAATCACCACATCACCGCTCTTGAGCACCGGCACCTTGCCGCGCGGATTCAGCGCCAGGAACGCTGGCGTCTTGTTTTCCTGCTTGCCGGAATCGAGACGTCTGGAGACGTAATCGACGCCTTTGTAGTCCATCGCAAGCTTGGCCCGCCACGCGTTCGGGCTGCCGCTGATCCAGTAGAATTCGTGTGCCATAAGTGTCCAGTCGAAAGAAAGGAAGTTGACGGGTCAGGCGGGGCTGCCTGGCCCGCACGGTTACGCAGACCTCAGCTCAGGCCGCCGGAGACTGTCAGGTGCTCGCCGGTGATCCAGCGCGAATCATCGGACGCCAGGAAGACCGCCACGTCGGCGATGTCATCCGGCTGACCGGCGCGTCCCAGCGGCGTCATGGCCACCAGGTTTTTCTCCATGTCCGATCCGGTGATGCCGCCGCTGTGAGTGCCTTCGGTTTCGGTATAGCCCGGTTTGATTGCATTGACCCGGATCTTTCTCGGCGCCAGTTCTTTGGCCAGTACCCCGGTGATGGCGTCCACTGCGCCTTTGGTGCCGCTGTAAATCGCCGTCGCCGGCGGCAGAAGCGTGGTGATGCTCGAACTGATGTTGATCACGCTCGCGCCATCGCTCAGATGCCTGGACGCCGCTTGTGTGACCAGCAACAGGCCCAGCACGTTGGTGTTGAACTGACGGTGGAACTCCTCTTCGGCGATCTCTTCGATGGCGCCGAAGGCATACACGCCGGAGTTATTGACCAGAATGTCCAGCCGGCCGAACTCATCGATGGCGGTCTGGGCGAACTTTTCGGCGTCAGCCGCTTTGGTGACGTCACCGCCCACCAGCGCGGCCCGGCCACCGGCCTGCCTGATGGCGGCGACCACCTGTTCCGCCGCCGATTGGCTGCTGGCATACGTGACCACCACTGCGGCGCCTTCGGCGGCGAGTGCCTTGGCGATGGCTGCACCGATGCCTTTGGACGCGCCGGTGACGAGTGCTACTTTTCCTTCGAGCTTTGCCATGATCCACCTCGTTAAGCGTTGATTAATGTGTTTTCAAAAACAACAATTTAGCGCAAAAAAAATCACGTCACGTTTTCTACCGCATCGATCACATTCGCCAGCGTCTGCTGCTTCAAACCCAACTCGAACGCGTCCTGCGCGCGTTGCAGCACGGTGCCCAGGCACCCTTTGATGTTCCTGCTGACATGACAGCCTTCGGTGACCGGGTAGCAATGCACCGTGAACGCTTTAGGCGCCTCGCTCGCGTTGTAGATGTCGAGCAAGGTGATCTCTGCCGGCAGGCGGGCAAGCGTGCACGCGCCGGACTTGCCCCGTGTCGTACTCACCAGACCGGCCTTGGCCAGCTTGGAAATCACGCGGCGCACGAAACTGGGGTCAGCATTGATGCTGCCCGCAAGATCGCTTGACCGTATCGATTTGCCGTAAAGCACACCGAGGGAGGTCATCGCATGCAGCGCGACGGAGAACTGAACATTGGTCTGAGACATAATGTGACGGTAATTAGCATAATAAAGTCTGTCAACTCATTTCAGCCGCAGGCAATGAACAGCGGGGAAAAGTGAGAGACAAAGACGCCGATGTCTGGACGATGGCCGCGCTGTACCGCTATTTGCCGACGAACTGCACCTCACTTATGGCGAAGTCTGCCGATAATGGATCCAGATTGCCATTTTCAAGGAGTGACACCATGCCGTTCACGGATCACCGCGTAGCCAAGGCGCTCGAGATCTTCATCAATCGCAACGCCCAGCTGCAGCGGGAACTGGCCAGCCTCAGCCGTCATCCTGGCGGTCTGTTCGTCGAAGAGCGCCGCGTTCAGCATGCGCAATCGGCGTACCTGCGCGCCGTCGATGAGCAGGGCACCAATCCTTACGATTTCGCCCTGCGCTTCCTTGCCAAAACGCCAAAGGAGCTTGAAGCGATGCGCCAGGAACGCCGTCAGGAACTTCACGCCCTGCAGGCCGCAGCGTCATAAACGAGCGTTTCTGTATTCCCGGACGTGGTCGATCAGCGCGCGCAGTTTCGGCGCCAGATTGTGGCGGTTGGGGTAATACAGGAAGAAACCGGGGAACGGTGCCAGGTAATCATCCAGCACCGTGACCAACTCGCCGCGCTCGATGTAGGGCCGGAAGGTGTCTTCGATGCCGAAAGTGATTCCGCCGCCCGCGAGCGCGGTGCGCACCATCAACAACATATCGTTGGTGGTGATTTGCGGCGCCACGGCGACATCGAATGCGCGGCCTTGCTCACTGAACTCCCAGCGATACGGCGCAACTCCCGGGGCAGGGCGCCAGCCGATGCAGCGATGCCCGGTCAGGTCGCGGGGATGCACCGGCGTGCCATGGCGCGCCAGATAATCCGGCGTCGCAACCGCCACCTCCCGCTGCTCATCGGTCACCGGCACGGCGATCATGTCTTGCTCGATCACCTCTCCCAGTCGCACGCCCGCATCGAAGCCGCGCTCGACGATATCGAATGCTTCATCGGTCACCGTGACATCCAGGGTCACGCCGGGGTATGCCTCCACGAAACCTGCGATCAGCGGGCCGTCCAGAAAACGCTCGGCGATCGAGGTCACGGCAATGCGCAGCAGACCTCTCGGCGGGCCCTTGATCGCCGCCGTGTCCAGTGCGCCGGTCAGAGCAGCCAACGCCTGAGCGGTCTGTCGATACAGCTGTTCTCCGGCTTCGGTCAGCCGCACATTGCGCGTTGAGCGCTGGACGAGGGAGACGCCCAGCGTGTCCTCCAGCCTGCGAATGCTCTGACTGACGGCTGAGCGGCTGACATCCAGACGGTCGGCGGCCGCACGAAAATTATGCAGCTGGGCCACGGCTTCGAATACTTTCAGCAGGTTGAGGTCGATGTCCATCGCAGGTCTCACTGGTAAGTCTTGCTAACCAATTCAGTCAGTTTCAAGGGTCTTATCGCGACAATGCCCCGCGGTTAACGTGTCAGTCAAGTCCACTGCACGAGTACTGAACATGAGCATTGATAAAGTCATTCTGATCACCGGAGCGTCCAGCGGCATCGGCGAGGGCATTGCCCGCGAACTCGGCACGGCGGGCGCCACCCTGATGCTGGGTGCGCGCCGGACCGAGCGCCTGGAAGTCATCGCCGAACAGATCAACGCCGCTGGCGGAAACGCCCAGTGGCGCCGTCTGGACGTGACCGACCAGGCCGATGTGGCCGCGTTTGCCGACGCCGCGCGCGAGCGTTGGGGCCGCGTGGATGTGATCATCAACAACGCCGGGATCATGCCGCTGTCGCCCATGGCGTCGATGAAAACCGATGAGTGGAACAGCATGGTCGACGTGAACATAAAGGGTGTGCTGCACGGCATTGCCGCGGTGCTGCCCGAATTCGTCGAGCGCGGCGCCGGGCATGTGATCAACATCGCCTCGATCGGCGCGCTGGCCGTTTCACCCACGGCGGCCGTTTACTGTGCGACCAAGTTCGCCGTGCGGGCCATTTCCGATGGTCTGCGTCAGGAACGCCCGGACATCCGTGTCACGTGCATTCATCCGGGAGTGGTCGAGAGCGAATTGGCCTCGACCATTACCGATGCCACGGCGAGCTCGGCCATGGCCAGTTACCGGGCCATCGCGTTGCAGCCGGACGCGATCGGACGTGCGGTGCGCTACGCCCTCGAGCAGCCGGAAGACGTCGACGTGAATGAAATCGTCGTACGCCCGACACGC
The DNA here is from genome assembly GCF_030209235.1 of Pseudomonas sp. efr-133-TYG-103a. Lineage (NCBI taxonomy): Bacteria > Pseudomonadati > Pseudomonadota > Gammaproteobacteria > Pseudomonadales > Pseudomonadaceae > Pseudomonas > Pseudomonas sp. efr-133-TYG-103a. The sequence continues at coordinate 61,814 of NZ_JARVSK010000017.1, read as the reverse complement.
GCGGCTCATTGATGCATGGGCACACACACATTCACGATCACCAAGCCGATGCCTCGGGGGCGGGCAGGGCACAGGTCTGCAGAGCGGGGCCAACTGGCCACGCTCTGAGCGAAGCTTCAGGGACTGCGCACATTCGGCCTGGCTCGCAGTTATGTAGTACGTTTCTGAAAGCGCAACAAAACGTCGTGACCCAGTTGACAAACGTTGCAACGATTCTCATAGTTTCACTCACGCAAACGTTTGCGATTGAGTCGACTCCGGTCTGCTCGACGCGCATTCGCTGCCGATACAATAATCATAATGTCGGAGTGATTCCATGAAGCTGCCATTCGCTGCACGTCTTCTTGCTGTTGCCATGCTCACCGCTTCCGCTGTAACCCTGCCGCTCTCATCCGCCTATGCTGACGACGCGAAAAAGCCGACCGTCGCGCTGGTGATGAAATCGTTGGCCAACGAATTCTTCCTGACCATGGAAGACGGCGCCAAGGCCTATCAGAAAGACCATTCCGCTGATTTCGATCTGATCTCCAACGGCATCAAGAACGAGTCCGACACTGCCGCGCAGATCGACATCGTCAACCAGATGATCGTCAAGAAAGTCGATGCACTGGTCATCGCGCCCGCCGATTCCAAGGCGCTGGCATCGGTGATCAAGAAGGCGATGGACGCCGGCATCAAGGTCGTCAACATCGACAACCAGCTCGACGCCGACGTGCTGAAAAGCAAGAACATCGAAGTGCCGTTCGTAGGCCCGAACAACCGCAAGGGCGCGAAGTTGGTGGGCGATTACCTGGCCAAGCAGCTGACCGCGGGCGATCAGGTGGGCATCATCGAAGGCGTGCCGACCACCACCAATGCGCAGCAACGCACCGCCGGTTTCAAGGATGCGATGGACGCCGCGCAGATGAAGATCGTCTCCACGCAGTCGGGTAACTGGGAAATCGACAAGGGCAATGCGGTGGCCTCCGCCATGCTCAACGAATACCCGAACCTCAAAGCGCTGCTGGCCGGTAACGACAGCATGGCGCTGGGTGCGGTCTCGGCCGTTCGCGCCGCCGGCAAGGCTGGCAAGGTGCAGGTCGTAGGCTACGACAACATCAATGCCATCAAACCGATGCTCAAGGATGGACGGGTGCTGGCAACGGCCGATCAGTTCGCTGCGCGTCAGGCGGTATTCGGCATCGATACGGCGCTGAAGATGATCAAGGGCGACAAGCTCGACATCAAGGACGGCGTGATCGAAACTCCGGTCGAACTGGTTACCAAGCCTCAGTAAGTCAGGCTGGCTTCATCTATCCGTAAATACCGCCTGTCCGCGAGGGCAGGCGCGTGGAGATCGTTATGTCAGCGTCTGCTCAGGCCGCTGTTCTCTCTGTCAGTGGTATCGGCAAAACCTACGCCCAGCCTGTGCTTGGTGACATCGACCTGACGCTGATGCGCGGGGAAGTGTTGGCCCTGACCGGCGAGAACGGCGCAGGCAAAAGTACCCTGTCCAAAATCATCGGCGGTCTGGTCACGCCGACCACCGGCCAGATGCAGTTTCAAGGGCAGCCGTATCAGCCCGCCAGTCGCACCCAGGCAGAAAAGCTCGGGGTGCGCATGGTCATGCAGGAATTGAATCTGCTGCCGACGCTGTCGGTCGCCGAGAACCTGTTTCTCGATAACCTGCCCAGTCGCGCCGGGTTCATCAATCGTCGTCAATTGCGTGAGGATTCGATCAAGGCCATGGCCCAGGTCGGCCTGGAAGCCATCGACCCTGACACCCTGGTGGGCGAGTTGGGGATCGGTCATCAGCAAATGGTCGAAATCGCCCGCAACCTTATCGGTGATTGTCACGTCCTGATTCTCGACGAGCCGACCGCCATGCTGACCGCACGCGAGGTGGAGATGCTCTTCGAGCAGATCACTCGCCTGCAGGCACGTGGCGTGTCCATCATTTATATCTCCCATCGACTGGAAGAACTCGCCCGCGTGGCGCAGCGCATTGCTGTGCTGCGTGACGGCAAGCTGGTGTGCGTCGACGCAATGGCCCATTACAACAGCGAGCAGTTGGTGACGCTGATGGTGGGGCGCGAGCTTGGCGAGCACATCGATCTGGGCCAGCGCACCATCGGCCAGGTCGCCCTGTCGGTGAAGGGGCTGAGCCGGGCCGACAAGGTCCGGGACGTGTCGTTCCAGGTGCGCGCCGGGGAGATCTTCGGCATCTCCGGCCTGATCGGCGCGGGTCGGACCGAGTTGCTGCGGCTGATCTACGGCGCCGATACAGCCGACAGCGGCTCCATCGAAGTCGGCAGCCCGCTGCGCCGCGTGCGCGTCAATTCCCCGGTCGACGCCGTCAGCCATGGCATCGCCTTGATCACTGAGGACCGCAAGGGCGAAGGGCTGCTGCTCTCGCAATCGATCAGCGCCAACATCGCGCTGGGCAACATGGAGGCGATTTCGAGCGCAGGCCTGGTCAATGGCGGTGCCGAAATGGCGCTGGCCAGACGTCAGGTGGACGCGATGCGCATCCGCAGTTCGAGTCCGACGCAGCTGGTGTCTGAATTGTCGGGCGGCAATCAGCAGAAGGTGGTCATCGGCCGCTGGCTGGAGCGGGACTGCCAGGTGATGCTGTTCGATGAGCCGACCCGCGGCATCGACGTCGGCGCCAAATTCGACATCTACGCCTTGCTCGGCGAACTGACCCGTCAGGGCCGGGCGCTGGTCGTGGTGTCCAGCGACCTGCGCGAACTGATGCTGATCTGCGACCGCATAGGCGTGTTGTCCGCCGGGCGCCTGATCGACACCTTCGAACGCGACAGCTGGACGCAGGACGAATTGCTTGCCGCTGCCTTCGCGGGCTATCAAAAACGTGATGCGCTGCTCTCCGAAGCCGCGCCCAGGATCGACTGATGAAAACCTCCACTCCTTCAGCCGCATTGCCATCGCCAGGCAAGCGCAGCGGTAACTATTTCGGCCTGGGCACCTACCTGGGTCTGGCGGGCGCACTGCTGGCGATGATCGTGCTGTTCTCGTTGCTCAGCGATCACTTTCTGTCCTACGAAACCTTCAGCACGCTGGCCAACCAGATTCCCGATCTGATGGTCCTGGCGGTGGGCATGACCTTTATCCTGATCATCGGCGGCATCGACCTGTCGGTGGGGTCGGTGCTGGCTTTGGCTGCATCGGCGGTCAGCGTTGCGATGCTCGGCTGGGGCTGGGGCGTGCTGCCCTCGGCATTGCTGGGCATGGCCTGCGCTACTGCGGCGGGCACCTTGACCGGCTCGATCACGGTTGCCTGGCGGATTCCTTCATTCATCGTCTCGCTCGGCGTGCTGGAAATGGCTCGCGGCGTGGCGTATCAGCTGACCGACTCGCGCACCGCGTACATCGGCGACTCGTTTGCCTGGCTGTCCAACCCGTTCGCGTTCGGCATCTCGCCGTCGTTCGTGATTGCGCTGATCGTCATCTTCGCGGCTCAGGCCGTACTGACGCGCACGGTGTTCGGTCGCTACCTGATCGGCATCGGCACCAACGAAGAAGCCGTGCGTCTGGCAGGCATCAATCCCAAGCCTTACAAAATTCTGGTCTTTTCCCTGATGGGTCTGCTGGCCGGTGTTGCCGCGCTGTTCCAGATATCCCGACTGGAGGCGGCCGATCCCAACGCAGGTTCCGGGCTGGAGCTGCAAGTCATTGCGGCGGTGGTCATCGGCGGCACCAGCCTGATGGGCGGGCGCGGTTCGGTGATCAGCACGTTCTTCGGGGTCCTGATCATCTCGGTGCTGGCCGCGGGGCTCGCACAGATTGGCGCCACCGAGCCAACCAAACGCATCATCACAGGTGCAGTGATCGTCGTCGCGGTCGTGCTCGACACCTACCGCAGCAACCGCGCGCGGCGGCGCGGCTGATATGGCCACCATCAAGGATGTAGCGGCCATTGCCGGCATTTCCTACACCACGGTGTCCCATGTTCTGAACAGAACCCGGCCAGTAAGTGACGAGGTGCGCAAGAAAGTCGAAGCGGCCATCGAACAGCTGAATTACGTCCCCAGCGCCGTTGCCCGTTCGCTCAAGGCCAAGGCGACGGCGACCATCGGGCTGCTGATTCCCAACGGTATCAACCCGTATTTTGCCGAACTGGCGCGGGGGATCGAGGATTACTGCGAGCGCAACGGCTTCTGCGTGATCCTCTGTAACTCCGACGATAACCCCGACAAGCAGCGCAATTACCTGCGGGTTTTGCTGGAAAAACGCGTGGATGGCCTGATCGTGTCATCGGTGGGCGGCGGCGACAGTCTGGTCGAAGGGCTGTCAATGGTCCGAACGCCGATGGTCATCGTCGACCGCGATCTGGAGAACGTCACCGCGGATCTGGTGCGCATCGATCATGAGCTGGGCGCGTATCTGGCGACATCGCACCTGCTGTCGCTGGGCCATCGGCATGTCGCCTGCATCTGCGGTCCGGCCGAGACCAGCGTGGCGCGGATGCGTCTGGCAGGCTATCGGCGGGCCATGCAGGAAGCGGGGATCGAGGTGCCTGAACGCTGGATCGTGGAAAGCGATTTCACCGGGCCGAGCGGCTATCAGGCGGCAGGCAAACTGCTGTCGGACGACCGACCTACGGCGATCTTCGCGGCCAACGACATGGTCGGCATCGGTGTGTTGCGTGCGGCTGCCGAGCGAAATGTCCGCGTACCGGCCGATCTGTCAGTGATCGGTTTCGACGATATTCAGATGAGCCAGTACGTGTACCCGGCGCTGACCACCGTCGGGCAGTCGATTCTGCAACTGGGCGAGCGTGCGGCCGAACTGCTGCTCAGGCGCATCTCGACGCCGGGCTCCTCGCCGGTCGAACAGGTAATCGTCGCGCCGAGCATCGTGTTGCGTGAGTCCACCGCGCCACCCATCAATGCATTCACCGAATTTCGTTGAGCCGGGCGCTGGTCCGGATTGAAGAGTAAAGACGTCATGCAAGCAAAAGTAGTGATAGTAGGCAGTCTGAACATGGATCTGGTCACCCGCGCGCCACGTCTGCCGCGCGCAGGGGAGACCCTCGCCGGTCAGTCGTTCGTGACCGTGCCCGGTGGCAAGGGCGCGAATCAGGCCGTGGCGGCCGCGAGGCTGGGCGCCAGCGTCGCCATGATCGGCTGCGTGGGCGACGACGCCTATGGCGAGCAACTGCGCGAAGCGTTGATCCGCGAGGGCATCGACTGCCAGGCCGTGACCCCTGTCGACGGTGAGTCCACCGGTGTGGCCCTGATCGTTGTCGATGACAGCAGTCAGAACGCAATCGTGATCGTCGCGGGCGGCAACGGGCACGTGACGCCCTCGGTCGTCGACAGCTTCGACGCGTTGCTGGATCAGGCCCAAGTGATCGTCTGTCAGTTGGAAGTGCCGATGGAAACGGTAGGACACGTCCTCAAGCGGGGCAGGGAACTGGGCAAGACCGTGATCCTCAATCCTGCACCGGCCAGTGGTCCGTTGCCGGCCGAATGGTATGCCTGGATCGATTACCTGATTCCCAACGAGAGCGAGGCTGCCGCGCTCACGGGGCTTGCGGTGGACAGCGTCGCGACGGCAGACCCCGCCGCCTCGGCCCTGCTGGCCGCCGGTGTGAGCAAAGTCATCGTGACACTGGGCGAGCAGGGCGCGTTGTTTGCGACCAGCGCGCGCTCCGAGCACTTCCCGGCGCCGAAGGTCAAGCCTGTCGACACGACGGCTGCCGGCGACACGTTCGTGGGCGGCTTTGCGGCGGCGCTGGCCGAAGGCAAATCCGAATCCGAAGCCATCCGCTTCGGACAGATCGCTGCGGCGTTGTCTGTCACCCGTTCGGGGGCGCAGCCTTCAATTCCAGCAGCATCCGAAGTCCACGCCTACACGCCATAAGGCCAGCCGTTATGAAAAAGACACCCTTGCTCAATATCGCCCTGTCTCGCGTCGTCGCGTCACTGGGGCATGGCGACATCCTGATGATCGTCGACGCTGGCATGCCTGTGCCGCCGGGCGTGGAGCTGATCGACCTCGCGCTGACCCATGGCGTCCCGGATTTCCTCAGCGTGCTCGACACGGTGCTGACGGAGATGCAGGTCGAACACCATGTGCTCGCCGATGAAATGCTGGTCAGGCAGCCGCCCGCGCTGGCGTCGGTGGACGCGCTGACTGCGTCGGGCCAGCTCGGCGAGCGCCGTCTGCTCAGCCACGATGCGCTCAAACAGCTCAGCCGCAACGCTCGCGCAATCGTTCGCACGGGCGAATGCCAGCCCTACACCAACATCGCGCTGGTGGCCGGCGTGGTGTTTTGACCGACCGGATTCAAACGAGAAACAGGGAGTTTCCTATGCACACATGCCGTCGTTATTTTTCTGGATTGCTCAGGAGTGCCGCACTATTGACCCTTTTATCTGCCGGAGCGCTGCACGCGGCTGAAAAGCGCGACCTGATCATCGACACCGATCCGGGTGCCGACGACGTGGTGGCGCTGCTGCTGGCACTGGCGTCGCCGCAGGAATTGAACGTGCTCGCCATCACCACGGTGGCGGGCAACGTGCGCATCGACAAGACCTCGCGCAATGCGCGGCTGGCGCGAGAGTGGGCGGGGCGCGAAGACGTACCGGTTTACGCAGGCGCGGGCAGACCGCTGGTGCGCTCGCCGATTTACGCGGAAAACATTCACGGCAAGGAAGGCTTGCCCGGCGTCGACGTGCACGAGCCGGCTAAACCGCTGGCCAAAGGCAACGCCGTGCAATACCTGGTCGATACGCTGAGCAAAGCGGCGCCCCATAGCATCACGATCGCGATGCTCGGACCGCAGACCAACCTGGCGCTGGCGTTGGTTCAGGCTCCGGAAATCACGCAAGGGATCAAAGAAGTGGTGGTGATGGGCGGCGCGCACTTCAACGGCGGCAACATCACGCCAGTGGCCGAATTCAACATTTACGCCGATCCGGATGCGGCCAAGGTCGTGCTGGCCAGTGGCGTCAAGCTCACCTACGTGCCGCTCGACGTGACGCACAAGATCCTCACCAGCGAACCGCGCATTCGCCAGCTTGAAGGGTTGAACAATCAGGCTGGCAAGCTGGTGAGCAGCATCCTCAACGAGTACGTGAAGGCCGACATGATCCATTACGGGCTGCCCGGTGGACCGGTGCACGACGCCAGCGTCATCGCCTGGTTGCTCAAGCCGGAGCTCTTCAGCGGCAGGTCGGTTAACCTGGTGATCGACAGCCGTGAGGGCCCGGGTTTCGGCCAGACCATCGCTGACTGGTACGACACGCTGGGTCAGAACAAAAATGTGTTCTGGGTCGGCAACGGCGATGCACAGGGTTTCTTCGACCTGCTGACCCAGCGCCTGGGGCGGCTCAAGTAATCGGCATCAGGCGTCGCTCAGGGCGTCGACCGTGTGGCGCAGAAACACCTGATTCATGAATCCCTGGGCACCGTCGGTGCCCAGTTCCTTGACCAGCAGATCGATCGCGATGATCGCCAGCTCTTCCGCACTGCCCGGGCTGTGGGCGCAATGCCCCTGCGGCCATTTGGCCTTGATGTCAGCATCGATGGAGACGATGGCCATGTCGTTGGTTCACTCTGAAAATATCGAAACCTGACTGCGAAGCCTGTTCAGCGGTCTCGCACAGGCGATGCAGTAGAGCATTTCATCGCCCATTGCGCACTGCTACTTAGGCATGAGGGAACGGCGCGTGACAGAATTGTCCGTCATCAAGCCAGGAAAATTCCCGTGTCCATCGATCTGACCAACCCCCAGGCGTTTACCCATGACGCCGTTCGCAACATGATCGCCGCTGCTGACGACCGCGTGCACAACCAACTGCGCGTCAGTCGCGGGGGGCTGGCCTGGATGTCCTCGCAGGCCGTGGGCGGAGCCGACCTCGACGGGCTGCTATTTCGCCTGGAAACCTGGGCGGCGGGGTCCGGGTGCGTAGGGCCGGTCGCCGCAAGCGACGCGGTGTGGGTCGCGCAGATATACAACGCGTTGCGCGACAATTGGGCCAACCCGGTTTCCGATTACGTGGACATCTACTGACGCGGTCGTCGCGCAGCGTGAGGCAGCAAACGTTTTGTGACGATTTGTTTGCCCCGATCCGAGGATGCCTGGGGCAGACTCCTGAACCTTGAGCCGCGCCGCCCTTTTGGCCGACGTCGGCGAAACAAAGCTGGCAGGTCGCTGTCGCAGAGAGGCTGGTTCACGTTTACTAAAGGAGGCTGTATGCCCTGGAAATACGCATCATCGGGTCTGGTACTAATGGCGGCGTTGCTGGCAGGTTGCAGCACTACATCCGATTCGTCGTCGCAGCCTGCCGAAGGCTCGACCGCTGCCGCGGCCAGTGATTCCCGTTGTGATGCAGCCGCCGCTCAGTTCGCGGTCGGTAAACCGGCATCCCCGGCCTTGCTGGATCAGGCCCGAGTCAAGGCGGGTGCTCAAATGGCCCGCGTGCTGGGTCCCAACGATATGGTCACGCTGGAATACCGTTCCGAACGCCTGAATCTGAACACCGATCAGGCAGGCACCGTCAACCGGGTCAACTGCGGTTGAGCGTTGTTACAGGCATAAAAAAACCCCGTCAGTGACGGGGTTTTTTCAGCACGCTCGGATTACTCCGGACGAACCTGAGCGGCTTGCATGCCCTTTTGGCCTTTCTCAGCCACGAAGGAGACAGTCTGGCCTTCTTTCAGGCTTTTGAAACCGTCGGACTCAATGGCCTTGAAGTGTACGAACAGGTCGTCACCGCCACCTTGTGGAGTGATAAAGCCGAAGCCTTTTTCATCGTTGAACCATTTTACGGTGCCGGTTTGGCGATTAGACATGGTGTATCTCCAGAAACATAATTTTCAGTAGTGCTGTGCTGCTCAGGCCAACTGGGCACACGAGGGCTATCATAGTCGAATTGTGTGAATGCTGGACTTTTTCGATTAGAACTTTGCGGCGCAGCACTGAATATATACGCCGAAATGATTTGTCATGAGCTCACTTCGATGGCGGCTTTCTCGTATTGCCGAGATGGCGGGTCTGGCTGAAGCCCACGAAATACGTGGGCTTCAGCGACCGATTGATGGCACTTGTGGCAGGTGCTCAAACGGCCACCATGACGAAATGTAAATTTTTTATTTTTTGCCCTTCAGGCAATTTTCACCCACGGCTTTCTGCAGGCGAGAGGTCATTTCGGTACTCGGAGGCGTCGTTTTGTCATTCAGCGACGCGATTTCCTTGTCCGAGAAGTTCTTGTTGATCTGCTGCGCCCCACATTCGCAATGCGCTTTCACGGCACTGGCGTCCAGACCCGGGTTGTTCTGGGTGGCTGCGGCAGTGCACTCGTTCATATAGGTGGTTTTGGTTTTTGCGTCCATGGCGGCGTGAGCGCTGATCGGGAGGGTCAACGCCAGCGGCGCGAGGAGGGCGGCAACACGTAGAAGCTTCATGGCTTGTTCCTTTTTGTCGATGGACCTTCAAATTTGGCAGGCCTTGAGCCGGGCCTCGGTTCATCTGACGGCACCGATCCACGCCAGTTCAGTGCGCGGACATTTCCCACGCGACGGGTTGGCGGCTTTCACTGCCATCGGATACCGTTTATCTGACCTCGCGCGGCGCGGCTGTGCTAGGATGCGCGTCCTGCCGATTCGCTCGCGGCTCGCAGTGCAGTTTTTTCATGCTGCTGGTTCTGTCGATTTCGTTAAATTCCAGTCACTCTGGTTCGGTCAAAGGTTGGCCCTTGGGGCTCCTGCCACTGTGAGGCAGGTACACCACCGAATCGCGTACTGGCTCTATCCCAACCCACGTGACCTTTGGTAGGGGTCACCACTAGGAGAGGAGGCGCCATGCCAACTATTACTCTTCCCGACGGCAGTCAACGTTCTTTCGATCACCCGGTTTCCGTAGCGGAAGTCGCGGCTTCCATCGGCGCAGGTCTGGCAAAGGCCACCGTTGCCGGCAAGGTCAACGGCCAACTGGTCGATGCCAGCGACATCATTGATGCCGACGCGAGCCTGCAGATCATCACCCCGAAAGATCAGGAAGGCCTGGAGATCATTCGTCACTCCTGCGCGCACCTGGTCGGTCACGCGGTCAAACAGTTGTACCCGACGGCCAAGATGGTCATCGGCCCGGTCATCGATGACGGCTTCTATTACGATATTGCCTACGAGCGCCCGTTCACGCCTGATGACATGGCGGCGATCGAGCAGCGCATGCAGCAGCTGATCGAAAAGGATTACGACGTCATCAAGAAGGTCACCCCGCGCGCGGAAGTGATCGAAGTGTTCAAGGCCCGCGGCGAAGACTACAAGCTGCGTCTGGTCGAAGACATGCCGAACGAGAAGGCCATGGGCCTTTATTACCACGAAGAATACGTCGACATGTGCCGCGGCCCGCACGTGCCGAACACGCGTTTCCTCAAGTCGTTCAAACTGACCAAGCTGTCCGGCGCGTACTGGCGCGGCGACGCAAAGAATGAGCAACTGCAGCGTGTCTATGGCACCGCCTGGGCTGACAAGAAGCAGCTGGCCGCGTACATCCAGCGCATCGAAGAAGCCGAGAAACGCGACCATCGCAAGATCGGCAAGCGCCTGGGCCTGTTCCACACCCAGGAAGAAGCGCCTGGCATGGTGTTCTGGCACCCCAACGGCTGGACCCTCTATCAGGTTCTCGAGCAGTACATGCGCAAGACTCAGCGCGAAAACGGCTATCTGGAGATCAAGACTCCACAGGTCGTCGACCGCTCCCTGTGGGAAAAGTCCGGGCACTGGGCCAACTACGCCGAGAACATGTTCACCACCGAATCGGAAAGCCGCGACTACGCGATCAAGCCGATGAACTGCCCGTGCCACGTGCAGGTGTTCAACCAAGGCCTGAAAAGCTACCGCGAGCTGCCGATGCGTCTGGCTGAATTCGGCGCATGCCACCGCAATGAGCCATCGGGTGCGCTGCACGGCATCATGCGCGTACGCGCATTCACCCAGGACGACGCGCACATTTTCTGCACCGAAGAGCAGATGCAGGCGGAGTCGGCAGCGTTCATCAAGCTGACCATGGATGTCTACGCGGATTTCGGTTTCCACGACATCGAAATGAAGCTCTCGACTCGTCCTGAAAAACGCGTTGGCTCGGACGATCTGTGGGATCGCGCCGAAGCGGCCCTGGCGGCAGCGCTCGACAGCGCCGGCCTGCCTTATGATCTGCAGCCGGGCGAGGGTGCGTTCTACGGTCCGAAAATCGAATTCTCCCTCAAGGATTGCTTGGGTCGTGTCTGGCAATGCGGTACATTGCAGCTCGATTTCAACCTGCCGATCCGTCTGGGCGCCGAATTCGTTTCGGAAGACAACGGACGCAAGCATCCGGTCATGCTGCACCGCGCGATCCTGGGTTCCTTCGAGCGTTTCATCGGAATTCTGATCGAGCACTACGAAGGTGCTTTCCCTGCGTGGCTGGCTCCGACTCAGGCAGTGATCATGAATATCACTGATAAACAGGCAGATTTTGCCCTTGAGGTGGAAAAAACACTGGCCGAAAGCGGATTTCGTGCCAAGTCCGACTTGAGAAATGAAAAGATCGGCTTTAAAATCCGCGAGCATACTTTGCTCAAGGTTCCTTATCTCCTCGTCATCGGAGATCGGGAGGTTGAAACGCAAACTGTCGCTGTGCGTACCCGTGAAGGCGCAGACCTCGGCTCCATGCCGGTCGCCCAATTCTCGGAGTTCCTCGCACAAGCGGTTTCCCGGCGTGGTCGCCAAGATTCGGAGTAATTATTATTAAGCGTGAAATGAGACAAGATAAACGAGCTGCACCGAAAGCCCCGATCAACGAGAATATCTCGGCACGCGAGGTTCGGTTAATTGGCGCTGACGGCGAGCAGATTGGCATCGTCTCGATTGATGAAGCGCTTCGTATCGCTGAAGAAGCCAAACTCGATTTGGTGGAAATTTCTGCCGACGCAGTACCACCTGTCTGTCGCGTCATGGACTACGGCAAGCACATCTTCGAGAAGAAGAAGCAGGTAGCTGCGGCGAAGAAAAACCAGAAGCAAGTACAGATTAAAGAAATCAAGTTTCGTCCAGGGACGGAGGAAGGGGATTACCAGGTAAAACTACGCAACCTGGTACGTTTCCTGAGTGACGGGGACAGGGCCAAGATTTCCTTGAGATTTCGCGGTCGTGAGATGGCCCACCAGGAGCTGGGGATGGAGCTGTTGAAGCGGGTTGAAGCTGACCTGCTCGAATACGGTTCGGTCGAACAGCATCCTAAGATGGAAGGACGCCAGCTGATCATGGTCATCGCCCCGAAAAAGAAGAAATAACCACCAGGGCACGGCAGGCCTTGCGGTTATGTTTATCAACTGAATGCGGAGTATCCGAACATGCCAAAGATGAAGACTAAAAGTGGTGCAGCTAAGCGGTTTCTGAAAACCGCGAATGGCATCAAGCACAAGCACGCTTTCAAGAGCCACATCCTGACCAAAATGTCGACCAAGCGTAAGCGTCAACTGCGCGGAAGCAGCCTGCTGCATCCGTCCGACGTGGCAAAAGTCGAGCGCATGCTGCGCCTTCGTTAATTTTGATCAAGAATAGAGGAAGTAACTCATGGCTCGTGTAAAGCGTGGCGTCATTGCCCGTAAGCGTCACAAAAAAATTCTGAAACTTGCTAAAGGCTACTACGGCGCGCGTTCACGCGTGTTCCGTGTTGCCAAGCAAGCGGTAATCAAGGCAGGCCAATACGCCTACCGTGACCGTCGTCAGAAAAAACGTCAGTTCCGCGCTCTGTGGATCGCTCGTATCAACGCTGGTGCGCGTATCAACGGTCTGTCCTACAGCCGTTTCATCGCTGGCCTGAAAAAAGCGTCGATCGAAATCGACCGTAAGGTTCTGGCTGATCTGGCAGTGAACGAAAAAGCGGCGTTTGCTGCGATTGTCGAGAAAGCTAAAGCCACTCTGGCCTAAGTCCCCGGCAATCACCGGACCCCGCACGGGGTTCGGTGTTAAACGTCATAGATAGGGGAAGAGCCTTGTAAGCTCTTCCCCTATTTCGTATCTGGAGTCTGTACATGGAAAACCTGGACGCGCTGGTCTCTCAAGCACTTGAGGCTGTGCAAAGCGCCGAAGATATCAACGCCCTGGAGCAAATCCGGGTTCACTACCTCGGCAAGAAGGGTGAATTGACTCAGGTGATGAAGACCCTGGGGAATCTGCCCGCTGAAGAGCGTCCGCAAGTCGGTGCGCTGATCAACGTTGCCAAGGAGCGTGTCACAGAGGTTCTCAACGCGCGCAAGGCGTCGTTCGAGCAGGCGGATCTCGCCGCCAAGCTCGCCGCCGAGTCGATTGACGTCACCCTGCCTGGCCGCGGCCAGACTACCGGTGGCCTGCATCCGGTCACCCGGACTCTGGAACGAATCGAGCAGTTCTTCACCCACATCGGCTACGGCATTGCCGAAGGCCCTGAGGTCGAGGACGACTATCACAACTTCGAGGCGCTCAACATCCCAGGCCATCACCCGGCCCGGTCGATGCACGACACCTTCTATTTCAACGCCAACATGCTGCTGCGCACCCACACCTCGCCGGTTCAGGTCCGCACCATGGAAGCGAACACGCCGCCGATCCGCATTGTCTGTCCTGGACGCGTGTATCGCAGCGACTCCGATATCACTCACTCTCCGATGTTCCATCAGGTCGAAGGCCTGCTGGTGGACCGCGATATCAACTTCGCGGATCTGAAAGGCACCATCGAAGAGTTCCTGCGCGTGTTCTTTGAAAAAGAACTGGCAGTGCGTTTCCGTCCTTCCTACTTCCCGTTCACCGAGCCATCCGCCGAAGTCGACATGGAATGCGTGATGTGCAGCGGTAAAGGCTGCCGTGTCTGCAAGCAGACCGGCTGGCTGGAAGTGATGGGTTGCGGCATGGTTCACCCGAACGTGCTTCGGATGTCCGGCATCGACCCGGAAGAGTATCAGGGCTTCGCTTTCGGCATGGGCGCAGAGCGTCTGGCCATGCTGCGTTACGGCGTCAATGACTTGCGCCTGTTCTTCGACAACGACTTGCGGTTCCTCGCGCAATTTCGCTAGGTCGCCCGTAACGAACTTATTAGGAGAGCAGGATGAAATTCAGTGAACAATGGCTGCGTGGCTGGGTAAGCCCGCAAGTCTCCCGCGACGATCTGGTGGCCCGTCTGTCAATGGCCGGTCTGGAAGTCGACAGTGTGACCCCGGCTGCCGGTGAATTCAGCGGTGTGATCGTGGGCGAAGTGCTGAGCACCGAGCAGCACCCCGACGCCGACAAGCTGCGCGTGTGTCAGGTGAGCAATGGCGCCGAAACTTATCAGGTGGTCTGTGGCGCACCCAATGTGCGTCCTGGCCTGAAGATTCCGTTCGCGATGATTGGCGCGCAACTGCCCGGCGACTTCAAGATCAAGAAGGCCAAACTGCGCGGCGTCGAGTCCAACGGCATGTTGTGCTCCCAGGCCGAGCTGCAGGTTGGCGAAGGCAACGACGGCTTGATGGAGCTGCCCGCTGACGCGCCGGTGGGCAAGGATTTCCGTGAATTCCTGCAACTGGACGATGCCAGCATCGAGGTTGACCTTACGCCTAACCGCGGCGACTGCCTGTCGGTTGCCGGTCTGGCCCGCGAAGTCGGCGCTCTGTACGACGCTGAAGTCACGCGTCCTCAGGTGGCCACCGTTCCTGCGACTCACGACGAAGTGCGTCCGGTCGAGGTACTGGCGCCGGATGCCTGTCCGCGTTACCTGGGTCGTGTGATCCGTAACGTCGACGTGAGCAAGCCAACGCCGCTGTGGATGGTCGAGCGCCTGCGTCGTTCGGAAGTGCGCAGCATCGATGCCATCGTCGACATCACCAACTACGTGATGCTCGAGCTGGGGCAGCCGCTGCACGCCTTCGATCTCGCCGAAATCAACGGCGGCATCCGCGTGCGTCTGGCGCAAGAGGGTGAGAAGCTGGTACTGCTCGATGGGCAGGAGGTCAGCCTGCGCGCCGATACACTGGTGATCGCTGACCATCAGCGTGCGCTGGCAATCGCCGGGGTCATGGGTGGCGAGCACAGTGGCGTTTCTGCCAGCACTCGCGACATTTTCCTTGAAAGCGCATTTTTCGACACCATCGCGGTTGCCGGCAAGGCGCGTTCCTACGGTCTGCACACTGACGCATCGCATCGTTACGAGCGCGGCGTTGACTGGCAACTGGCTCGTGAAGCGATGGAGCGGGCCACGGGTCTGTTGCTGGAAATCACCGGTGGCGAAGCGGGGCCGGTCATTGAAGCGGTCAGCGAGCAGCATCTGCCGTCTGTCGCGCCGGTGATACTGCGCGCCGATCGCATCGAGCAGATGCTCGGCATGAAAATGGACACTGCCGAGGTCGAGCGTCTGCTCACCGCGCTGGGTCTGACTGTGACCGCCGAGGCGGGCGGTCAATGGCGTGTCGACGTACCTAGTCATCGTTTCGACATCACTCTGGAAGTCGACCTGATCGAAGAGCTGGCGCGCCTCTACGGCTACAACCGCCTGCCGGTCCGCTATCCACAGGCACGTCTGGCTCCGCAGCCACGTACCGAAGCGAAGGGCGATCTGCCTGCGCTGCGTCGTCTGCTGGTTGCCCGTGGCTATCAGGAAGCGATCACTTACAGCTTCATCGATCAGAAATGGTTCGAGCTGTTCAATCCGGGTGTCGAGCCATTGCTGCTTGCCAATCCGATTTCCGCCGACATGGCGGCGATGCGTTCTTCGCTGTGGCCAGGGCTGGTCAAAGCCTTGCAGCACAACCTCAATCGTCAGCAGGATCGCGTACGCCTGTTCGAGAGTGGCCTGCGTTTCGTCGGCCAGCTGGAAGGTTTGCAACAAGAGCCTATGCTGGCTGGTGTGATTTGCGGCAGTCGTCTGCCGGAAGGTTGGGCGCAGGGTCGTGATGCAGTCGATTTCTTCGACGTCAAGGCCGATGTCGAAGCCGTTCTCGGCTTCGCGGGCGCACTGGATGATTTCCGTTTCGTACCGGGCAAGCATCCAGCGCTGCATCCAGGTCAGACCGCGCGTATCGAACGCGACGGTCGTGAAGTCGGTTACCTCGGCGCGTTGCACCCGGAACTGGCGAAAACCCTCGGGCTGGATCGCCCGGTGTTCGTTTTCGAACTGGTGCTGGCGGAAGTAGCGGAAGGGCGTCTGCCGAAATTCCGTGAGCTGTCGCGCTTCCCGGAAGTGCGCCGCGACCTGGCCTTGCTGGCCGATCGTGACGTGGCGGCGACCGCCGTTCTGGACGTTATCCGTGAAAATGCAGGGGAATGGCTGACAGACCTCAGGCTATTTGATGTTTATCAGGGTAAAGGCATTGATCCGCATAGAAAAAGCCTTGCAGTTGGCTTGACCTGGCAACATCCATCGCGCACTCTTACTGACGATGAGGTAAACGCTTCGACGCAGCAAATTCTCACCTCGCTTGAGGAAAGGTTAAACGCCACGTTAAGGAAGTAGCGTATGGGGGCTCTGACGAAAGCTGAGATGGCCGAACGTCTGTACGAAGAGCTAGGCCTGAATAAACGAGAAGCCAAGGAACTGGTTGAGCTGTTCTTTGAGGAAATCAGGCACGCTCTGGAAGATAACGAGCAGGTCAAATTGTCCGGTTTCGGCAATTTCGACCTGCGAGATAAACGCCAGCGACCGGGTCGAAATCCCAAGACAGGGGAAGAAATTCCGATTACGGCTCGCCGTGTGGTCACCTTTCGCCCAGGGCAGAAACTGAAGGCCCGAGTTGAGGCTTATGCTGGAACCAAGTCATAACGACGAGCTACCGCCCATTCCCGGCAAACGCTACTTCACCATCGGTGAAGTCAGCGAGCTCTGCGCGGTAAAACCGCACGTTCTGCGTTATTGGGAGCAGGAATTTCCTCAGCTGAACCCGGTCAAGCGTCGCGGGAATCGCCGGTATTATCAGCGCCAGGACGTGCTGATGATCCGGCAGATCCGCGCGCTGCTTTACGATCAGGGCTTCACCATCGGCGGCGCGCGTCTGCGCATGTCCAGCGATGAGGTCAAGGACGATTCCCTGCAGTACAAGCAACTCATCAAACAGATGATTGCGGAGCTGGAAGATGTACTGGTCGTGCTGCGTCACTGACGTTGTTCACCAAAATACTTCCATCATTCAAAAGCTTAGGGTATATTCCTCGACGCTTTCGCAAGAAGCCGCAACAGATTCACGCCTAGTCGGGGCGTAGCGCAGTCCGGTAGCGCACTAGCATGGGGTGCTAGGGGTCGAGTGTTCGAATCACTCCGTCCCGACCATATTATTCAATGACTTAGCCCAATCTCTTCAGATTGGGCTTTTTCATGCGCGTGACTTTTGCAGGACTCGTGGTTTTTCATGCATTATTTCTGGATCCTCAAGCCGTCCGTGGATCTGGCGGCCGCGGTATTGATCATCGCATCAGTACTGTAACCACCCAGATCACACGCCAGATTCAACAGGTGAAAGTATGGAAAAGGCATTCAAGCAACCGCTGTTTGTGACCGGCATACCGCTGGCGATTTGCGGATTCTGTTTCGGCATCAGCGGCCTGTTCATCGAGAAGACGTTCGCCTACATGGCGCCGGGCCTGTTGATCCCTGGCCTGATCTTCATGCTGATCGGGTGGATGCAGCGCAATAAATGAAGGCCGTGCGATCGTGACAGTCGAGCCACTGCCCTCTGTTACCCGGTAACGCAGTGGGGCAGCGCACGCTCATCTGATAGCGCATTGCTACCCGATTTGGCTTCTGGTATACCCGGTCGGTAGCTGTCAAGAAACCGAGACAGCGTCATGGATCGAGGTCCTCACCGTGGATAAAAAGCAACATGCTCAGCTGTCGGTCGAGGAGCTCAATGCTATCGCCGAAATCGAGGCGACCACCAATATTCTGAAACTCATCGTGCGGCTCACAGGCATGCGCTTTGCGGCCATCGTCAAGTTCTGCGAAAAGGAGTGGGTGGCCTGCAGCGTCAATGACGAGATATGCCTGGGCATCAAGGACGGTGAGCGATTTCCTCTTGAGCACTCGATGTGCAGCAATCTGCTGACCGAGCCTTCCAATCTCGTTGTGGGTTGCGTGAGCCAGAGTCCGGTTCATCGGGGCAACGTCGCCTCACAGCGGTTCGGCTTTGAAAGCTCGATCTCCATTCCTATTTTTCTGCGCGACAACAGTCTGTTCGGGTCGCTCTGTGTGCTTGATCCCGATGCCGATCGGCTGGAAGAGCAGGAAGCGATCGACGTCCTGGTCATTTTCGCCAAGCTGGTCGGCAGCATTTTCCAATGGCACTACGATCATTGTCGTCAGGCCCAATTCCCGCAAACGAGCGTGGCGGTTTAACGGCACAACGTGCAGCGCGCTCGACGTTGACCGACAGCCCGGCAATGAAGCAGACCCGCGCACCAACACGCCGCGCACTGATCCTCAGAACCACAGGTGAGCTGTCAGGACTGCGGAGCGGCCAGAGAGGCGTGCCGGATGCACAGCTCGCCCGTCGCGCGGATCAGCGCCAGTTTATGCAGTTCATCCTTGGCCAGCCCAGGCAGCGTCTGGCTCAGCCAGCCAGGGCAGGCCTCGCTGGTTCTGAACGGGCTGAATGTCGCGTAGGACCGAAGCAGGCGGTTCTGAAGTGTATCCAGCTGCGGCCGAATATCGTTCTTCAGATCCGGACGTGGCGTTTCCGGGGCTTTCCCCGCGGTGTGCCATGCCGCCAGCAATCCGTACTGGACCAGCTTGTTCGCCTCGATCTGGGCGGCGAGTAGCTGGGCTGCTTCGTCTGCTGCGAGCTTGTAACCGCCGGCCTGCTGTCGGGCATCGGCGATCACCTTGGCTTCTCTCTGCGCGTCCTGGACGGGTTGCGCGCTGTCCCATTTGGTCAGCGCCACTTGATCGGCGATTTCGATTCGCTCGTTGATAGCCGCAAGCAGCGGCTTCAATGCTTCATGGCCGGGACCATCTGCACCCGGTACCGTCGATGCGGCAGAGGCGTTGAAGACAGTGAGCGCCAGGCCCGCCAGCGCATAAGGTAACCAGGGTTTGAAAGGGTGGGTGATGGCGGGAATGTTCATGGAGGATCTCGGTGGACAGGCTGATGTCTGGGAAGTCGAACAATAAATGGAAGTAAACCTACTAGAAGGTAGGCTATCATGCAACCTGCAAATAACGCGTTATATCGACCGCTAGTTCCGAGCGACATGCGGGAAGGGACCCGGCCTTCAAGGGAACTGCGCCGGACGTACGAGCTGGGCGCCAGCTGTTAAGACAATCTTCACAGCCACAGGGCTTGACTCAAAACCTACTGAAAGGTAGGTTGACCCCATGGCTAATCACTCGAACACCTTTTACGAAATTCTCAATTGTGCTCGCTCGCTGATCATTGCGGGCGGATATAGCGGCTTCAGCTATGCAGACATCGCTGAAACCGTGGGCATCCGCAAAGCCAGCATTCATCATCACTTTCCTACCAAGGTCGACCTTGTGCGGTCGCTGGTCAGCCAGTATCGGCAAGAAGCAGAAGCCGGCATCGCCCATATCGAGCGTGTCAGCGCAGGGCCGGCGGATCAGCTTCGGGCCTACACGGGCTACTGGCAGGGATGCATCGCGGATGCTGCGAAAGGCTATTGCGTCTGCGCGTTGCTGGCAACCCAGATCCCGGTACTGCCCCAGGAAATCGTCGTCGAAGTCAGGGCGCACTTCCGCGCGCTGTCCGCTTGGCTCACCTCTGTGTTCGAGCGCGGACAGGCTCAAGGCAGCATGGCGTTGTCCGGCGATGCCCGTAGCGAAGCGGAGCGCTTCATGGCGACGGTACATGGCGCGATGCTGTCCGCACGGGCCTATGGTGATCCTGAAATGTTCGGTGTGATCACCCAGCCGATGATCGAAAAACTCATGATTGCCTGAACAAGGAAAGCGGTCGCTGCGCGGCCGTTTTTTTTGACCTGAAAAACTACCTTCTAGTAGGTAGTAGTTTTGTTTGAGTCCATTCGGCCTTCGTGTTCCGAAAGGTCATCACTAAACGATGAGGATTGCGTCGATGCTCCAGCCCAATGTTTTGCAGAGCCCTGTGAGCCCGTCCAGCGCTCTGCCCGCAGCCAGCGCGGGGCTGCCGCCCTTGGACAGTCAGGCGTTTCTGAAATTACTGGTGACTCAGTTGCAGCATCAGGATCCGCTGTCGCCGGCCGATCCCGGCGAAACCGTGCAACAGCTGGCTGCATTGACGCAGGTGTCTTCGCTTCAGGAGATCAGCGGGCTGTTAAGGCAGCTACTCGGGAAGGGTTCGGCCTACGACCCGGCTGCGTGGCTCGGTCGATCGGCGCTGGTGCCCTCGAGCAAAGCCTTGCCCCGCGAAGATGGCAGCTATGCCGGCGAGGTGCTGGTCGATGGCCCGACCGAGCTGGATATCACCTTCACCGATGCCAACGGCGTCGTGGTTCACACCGAACATCACGTGAGCGCCGCCAAGGGGGCGATCAGTTTCAACTGGGAGGGGCGTGGCAACGGCGAGGCGGTGAAAGGGCCACTGACGATCAGCGTCGCGTCCCACGGCGGCATGCCCGCCAGCGTTGGCGTGTGGACCACCGTAACCAGCGTTCGCGGCCCCGGCGAATTGGGCGCGCTGGTCGAAACCCCGCTTGGCTCATTCACCCCCGACGTGGTCATCGACCTCAAATAGCACGATCCGGCAGGCGCCTGCGGGCTCACGACAATAAACCTTCATTCGGTAAACGAAGATGCACAATCAGACCCTTGGAACGACCCACGTAAACACCCCTGACATCAGCAGCCAGTGGCTGATGACCTATTACTTCATCCGGGCGGCGGTCTCGTTCGTCTGGGTGGGCGCTGCTTTCACCCTCGGCGCGGCAATACCCTTGATCGCCGCGATGCTGTTGATCTTCTATCCCACCTGGGATGCTGCGGCCAACGTGCTGGACGCCCACCGTAACGGCGGCTTGAGGCGTAACCCGACCCAGGCGATCAATGCATTGCTCAGCCTGGTCACCACGATCTCCATCGCCCTGGCCCTGTCGAGCAGCATGAACGCGGTGCTGGGGGTTTTTGGCGTGTGGGCCATCGTGTCCGGCCTGCTTCAACTGGCGACAGCGGTGCGTCGCTGGAAGGTCTACGGCGCGCAGTGGCTGATGATTCTCAGCGGCGCTCAGTCAGCACTGGCAGGCGCATTTTTCATCAAGCAGTCTTCAATACCGGCCGTGCACAGCCTCCTCGAAGTCGCCCCGTATGCAGCGTTCGGTGCGTTCTATTTCCTGATTTCAGCCATCTGGCTGTATGTCTCGGCGGCCCGGCGTCTGCGCGCCTGAGGCATTGGCGCTGCGTTTGCACCTGACGACGGGCGAAGGCCTCATGATGTACATTGACGCCAACCCTACTAGAAGGTAGTTTCCTATGGGGGTCGCGGGCTTCGCAGTCACAAGTCGGGCAATCGCTTTGTAGAACAACAATCAAATGAGGGAATCAGGATGGTTCGTTTACTTTCAGGATGTGTCGCACTGTGTTGTTCGATTAACTGCATGGCCGCCCTGCAACCGCAATCGTTGGAGCAACTGTGCACGGTGCTCAACGACACTCAGCTGCGAGCCGGCGAGTGGACTCGCTACGACGACGGCGGGGAAGGCTGCAAAAGCGGACAGCGGCCGGTGAAACCCGACGCCGGCGATAACAACAGGATTTCCTATTCGGCCGAAGGCGGCGAGGGTGTTGCACGTCGGGTCAAGCTGACGCTGCAAGTCATGCTGCCGTCGGATGACACTGCGGCCAAACGGGAATTGATCAGGGCGACCAAGCGGCTGGCGGTCAGGGCGTTGGGACGGTCCATTCCGCATGCGTTCGATGAGGCCATCATCAAGGCTTCGCCGCTCAATCTGGACGTGGGCAGCGGACGTGCAACGCTGACCCGAACGGTCGTCAACAAGCAGAGCTACGTGTTGTCCGTGGTCATGGAGTGACACCCAGCGACTTCAAGCGCAAGCAGGACCGGGCGAGGTACCGTCGATCCGGTCCGTTTGAATTAACTGATCAAGCCCTGCTCACAGATAGATGGAATCGATAACCGATTGCTTTGAGCTAAGGTTTTCCGTATGCAGAACGCAGATGATTTTCGCTACACCGCTCACAAACTCCTGTTGGCACTGGACGCTTCGACCATCGATCTGATGAAGATGGTGTCGATTTCCTGCATGGGAAGTGCCGCCTGGAAGTCTGCCGTGATCGTGCAGCAAGCTTCGTTTGCCGAGCTGCACTTGCACCTCGGACAACCGGACGCCGTGACACTCATGCAGACCGACCGCCTGCACTGAAGCAGGCGCGGCGCGGTGTCTACGGCGCGGCTTTGCTCGCATTATTCCCCTCGCCTGATATCGAGCGACCGCTCGTCGGAACCTGAGCACTATCAGCACGTTGGCCACTCAATGGGATAGCCAAAGGAAGTGGACTCTATGCGAGCTAAAATTTTTGATTCACCCAACGCCCTTGATCTCATGAAAGAACTCGACCAGGCCACCGAGCAGATGATGTCTATCTCGGTTGAATTGGTTGGCGGCCCGCAATGGCAGGAAGCGTTCGACAGGCAACAGAAGGCGTTCCGCAGCTGGCGTGATTACCTCTACTGCAAAGCTGACGAAAAACCGCCTGCGCGACTGCTTAACATTGCCTGACGCCTTTATCGCGGTGCAGTGATGAAACATCGGGAAGCGAGGCCGTGAGCCGCTTCCCGTTATCCGCACATTATGCGCAGGGCGTTGCCTTCACTGATTGCCTTTACCCGCTAGTCGCTCGATGACAGGCACGAGGTTAGGTCGCTGCTGGCGCCATTCTTCCTGAGTGATGCCCAGCAATACCACGTCGACACGCTTGCCTTCATGTATCGCGTTCTGGCGCCTGACACCTTCGAGCACGAAGCCGAATCGCTGGTGCATTTTGATCACCGCGGAATTGACTTCGAGCACCTCACAGTTGAGCTTTTCCAACTGCGCAGGGCCAAATGCGTAGTCGAGCAGCCAGAACTCGACCTGACTGCCAATACCTTTGCCTTGCACCCTCGCGTCCAGATACAACGCCCAGTTGGCAGTGCGCTGCAAGGCGTTGATCTCACTGAGCGACACCACACCTATCAGCTGGTCACCGCTGATCACCCCGAACACCGCCTGCCTCGAATTGGACTTTAACTGATCGAGCCAGCGGGCATGTTCGGCTTCGCTGATTTCGTGAGAGGTGTACATGAACCTGCGCACCTCGGGCTGATTGCGCAGATGCCGAACCTGCGCCTGCCGGGTGGCGGGCAAGTCGAGAATGGGCACGAATTCCATGCAGGTCCTTGTTTGGGGAAGATTGAAAACCGGTATTCGGACAACTGAATCGAAATGATCGGGGCTGTTGGCAGCTTTGTCATCACGTTGCGGAGGGTTTTTTCAAAATAGCCGGAACGAATCGTTTCGCGTCCCGGTCAACCGGTTTCGATAACCTTGAGCGGGTACGCACCATGACCGATATCACTGAAACCCTGCGCGAAGATCTTTACGAAAAGACCCGAAAGCAGCTCAACACCTTTCTGAACGAAACCAATGAATTACTGGCCGCCGGCGACGCCTTGCACGAGGACCGCACCGCACAGGCGCGCCAGCGATTGACCGACTTCCTGGCCAACGCAACCTCTACGGCAGTGGATTACGATGACACCCAGACCCCGGTGGTGACGCGCGTGCTCAACCAGGGCAAGGCGTATGTCCAGACTCATCCATGGGCTGCCGTCGGTGCTGCGGCCGGAATCGGGCTGGTGGTCAGCCTGCTGCTCAAACGTAACAGCGGTTAAAAGGAGGTTGTCGTGGTTCGCCGTCGCTCACCGATGGATCCGATGCGATCCTTCAACGGCCGGCTCGCGTTCTCCGGCCTGTTTACGCCCGTCATATACCCTCGTTACCGGCTTGTACTGTTCCTGGCGGGCACTGTTTCAGACTGTGGCTTCGGTGCTGCCTTGGCGCCGGCCCAAGTCCTGCGCAAGCAAAAATGGGGGATTCGCATGAATGTCGACGAAGAAACGGTTCGTCAGTTGGCCCAAATGATCTGGGAGACCGAGGGCAAGCCCGAGGGGCAGGAAGCGCGTCACTGGGAAATGGCCACGCGCCTGGCAGAGTCCGCCGCCATGGCGCCGACCCGTGCGCCCGGCAAGCACAAGGTGGAAACGCTGTTCCCGGCGCCCCATGACGGCAAGGACGAGTAGGGCGACAGCGGCACGCTTGATTGCTTCAGTCAGCTGGCGCGACTCATCTTCTCCAGCAGCATCGCCTTAACCTGCGGCCATTCATCGTCGATGATGCTGAACCGCACCGAATTGCGCTTGCGCCCGTCCGGCATGATCCGCTCGTGGCGCACGATGCCTTCTTGCCGGGCGCCGATTCGCAAGATGGCGGCACGGGACTTCTCGTTGAGCTCGTCGGTGGTGAATTGCACGCGCACGCAGTTCATTTCCTCGAACGCATGGCGCAGCAGCAGAAACTTCATCTCGGTGTTCAACCCCGAACGCTGCATCGACTGGCTCAGCCAGGTGTGGCCGATCTCCAGCTTGCGATGCTGACGGTCGATCTTCCAGAAGCGCGTGCTGCCGACGATACGGCCCGTTTCACGGTGCACGATGGCGAACGGCATGACCGTGCCAGCGTCGCGCCCCGCCAACGCGGTGGCGATGTACTGTTTAACGGTCGACGGGCCGGGAATCACCGTCACCTTCATGTTCCACAGCTCGCCATCTTCTGCGGCCTGCAGCAACTGCGGGGCGTGCTCTGCCCGTAACGGCAGCAGCTCGACGCGTTTGCCGCTCGGCACTACTGGCCCGGTGGTGACTCTCTCTGCGCTCATGACCTCATTCCTTTGCTTTGGCGTTGGGCAGCGGCGCGCCTTTGGGCCAGAGCATCCAGATCTGCCCTTGCTGTTTCATGTTGCCAGCCAGTTCGCCGGCCGCATCGCCGGTGCCCCAGAACATGTCCGCGCGCACCTCGCCGGCAATCGCGCCGCCGGTATCCTGCGCGGCCACGGGACGTACCAGTGGCGAGCCATCGGGACGGGTGGACGACAACCACAGCAGGCTGCCCAGCGGAATGACCTTGCGGTCGATGGCGACACTGTAGCCGGCCGTCAGCGGCACATTGAGCGAGCCGCGCGGGCCTTCGGTGCTGTCCGGACGCTGGGTGAAGAACACGTAGCTGGGATTGCTGCCCAGCAGTTCATGCACGCGCTCGGGATGGGCAATCGCCCAGTCGCGAATGCGCCCCATGGACACCTCGTCCTTGGTCAGTTGGCCCTGTTCGACCAGCCAGCGGCCGACAGGCTTGTACGGATGACCATTCTGATCGGCGTAGGCGATGCGCAGTTGCCGGCCGTTTTCAAGCTGTACCCGGCCGGAGCCCTGGATTTGCAGGAACTGCAGGTCAATGGGGTTTTCCAGCCAGGCCAGCACGGGGGCGTTCACGCCTTTTTCGCCGATCGTTGCGGCGTCGTCATAAGGGCGCAGGATGCGTCCGTCGAGACGGCCACGCAGACGCTTGCCCTTGAGCTCGGGATAAATGCTGTCCAGATTGACGATGATCAGGTCATCGGGCACGCCATAGATGGCGACCGGGTGCTGATCGTTGCGCTGCTCGCTGCCCTTGTAGATGGGCTCGTAATAGCCGGTGATCAAGCCGTTGGCGCCATGTTCCGAGGAGCGCAGGCTGTAGACCTGCAACTGATTCTTGAGGAACTCGCGCACCGCGGCCGGGTTCTGCGGCACTTGCCCGGCCAGCGCACAGGTGCTGCCCCAGACCGGATCCTTGGCCAGCCGCTTGCACGCCGAGAACCAGCTGTTGTAGCCCGCCATCAGGTCTACATCATTGACCGGTGGCAGCTTGTCCCACTCGACGCTGACATACGTGGTGACTTCGGACGGTCTGGTTT
Source organism: Pseudomonas sp. efr-133-TYG-103a (assembly GCF_030209235.1). Taxonomy (NCBI): domain Bacteria; kingdom Pseudomonadati; phylum Pseudomonadota; class Gammaproteobacteria; order Pseudomonadales; family Pseudomonadaceae; genus Pseudomonas; species Pseudomonas sp. efr-133-TYG-103a. The sequence goes on along the minus strand of NZ_JARVSK010000017.1, from coordinate 35,884 downwards.
TGGGCGCGCCGCCATCGCAGGCAGCGAGCAGAGCGATCAGCGGAGCGAGGCAAAACAGAAAGCGGCGCCAGTGCAGGCTTGTGGTCATCACGCGGGGTGTTCCTGAGAGCAAGTGAAGAGGGCTAGCTTGGTGAAAGCCGAGGGCTGCGTCAAATGTGTAACTGTCCTCCGACCGCAGCCGTTGCAGGACATTTCAGGCCCGTGTCGCACTTTTTTCCGGTTTGCGGCTCTATGCATGGCCGGGACGCAGCGATCCACGCGACGTCCAGAGAGTTGAAGCTTGCGATACATGGTCTGTGTTTCCCGATATTTCCTTGCGCGACGCGCTGCTCGTGCGCTGCTTGCGTCATGCCTGCTGATGCTCTGCATCGGTGGCTGCACCCGTCAGGACGGCCGTGACGTCGCCACCCAGTTCCAGGAAGCGCGCCCTCAGGAATTCTTTCAGACCAGCGTCGATCGCATGGCCACACTGGCCATGCATGACAACCTCGAAAGCCTGTACCTGCTGATGAACAAGCTGTACCTGCGCAATCCGGCGGAGTGGCGCAAGTCAGGCTTCGTCGACGCTCGTTCGGCCGAGCGCAATGTGCGCGAAGCCATCGAGCAGCAGAAGCCTCTCGGTCAACTGGGCAAACGCCGGGATCTGGCGGCCTTGAGCTATGCACTGAGCCCGGAGTTTCTCGGCGACCGGGTCGGCGCCTTCATCTACGCCATCGGCAGCATGCTGGTGACGGCCCACGGCGGGCGGCTCGAATTCTTCATGACCGACCAGATCAACCCGACGTTCGTGAGCAACGCGGCGCGCAATATCGAGAAGGCGACGTGGCTGCTGAGCCAGCGGCAGAACGCCAACGGCGAGCTGATGCTGTTCTCCAACGAGATCTCGGAGGAGGGCAGCAACCTCAGTTTCGCCACCGAGTTCGGCAAGATCGTCGCGCGTCTGGATCTGCTCACCCAGATGCTGGACGAACGTTACCGGCGCATTGGCCTGAACTACGCCCAGAGCCTGCTGTTCCTCAATTTCCTGCCCGTTCAGTAAGCATTCCCTGCCGCGCCGATGCCTTTCATCGGCGCGCCTCATCGTTCCTGCGCTGCGGTCGATACCTCTTTTGGCGTTGTGCAAAACAACAACAAATTTCAGGCCATGGAGTCAACGATGTTTAAAACAGTGCAGGCGCGCTATACGGTCATCTTCGTCGCCTTGATCCTGGTGATCGCGGTCATTACCGAGCAGGGCATCGAACACTTCGTCACGCCCAAAGTGCGGGCGTCTCAGGAAAAGGTCGTGCTCAGCCAGGTCGACCAGATCGGCACGCGGATTCTCTCGGACCTTGCGCGCGTCGAGGCGCAGTCCCGTGGCATCACCCAGGCGGTGCCGCTGCTGGACAGCGATGCCATCGACAAGGTGTTGCCGGGCATGGTCGACCAGTACGGCGATGCCAAAGTATTCGGCGGCGGTGTCTGGCCAATGCCCGACAAACGCACGCCCGGCCGCAACAAGCACAGCACGTTCTATCACCGTGACGGCAGCGGCCAACTGGTGGTCAGCACGTTCTGGAACTCCGACCCTGCGCCCAACTATTGGGAGCAGCCGTGGCACCGTGCCGGCCAGAACGCGCCCAAGGGCAAATGCGCCTGGGCGGCCGCGTATCAGGACGAAGCCAGTCCGCAGCCGCGCACCAACTGTGCGATGGGCATCTACAAGGACGGCTCGCTGTACGGCGTCTCGACCATCGACGTGACCCTCGGCTTCTTTAACGGCCTGATTCAGGAGAAGGAAAAAGAAATCCAGGGCCAGGTGATGATCGTCGAGCGCGATGGCAAGGTCCTGACCAATCAGGGCAGCATTCCCGGCGAAATCATCCTCAAGAACATTTCTGCCTTCACCGGTCAGTCGATGTTTGCCAAAGCCATTCAGGACGGCCTCACGCAAGTGTCCGGCGACGCGGTGTATTCCCGGGAATATCAGGACCCGCAACTGGGCGATCTGACCTTCTTCCTGCGCCCGGTGGTGGGCACGCCATGGCTGATCGCAACCTCGTTGCCGACGGCAATGCTGACGGCCAGCAGCAGCGAGGTGTTGAAAACCCTGGGCTGGCTGCAGATTCCGCTGGTGATTCTCTTGCTCGCGGTGCTGGGCTTCGCCTTCAATCGCCTGCTGGCGCGCCTGACCGTGTTGCGCACCAACATCGACGCGTTGTCGTCGGGTGAGGCGGATCTGACCCGGCGCATCCCGATCAAAGGCGAAGACGAGCTGGATGCCGTCGGTCATTCGGTCAACAAATTCATCGCGTTCCAGCAAACGATGATCGTCGAAGTGCGCAGCGGCACCGAGCAGATTTCCGCCGGTCTGGCGCAATTGCAGGAGCAGTCGCGCAACATCAACCAGATTCTTAATCGTCATGCCTCCGAGACCGATCAGGCGGTGACGGCGATCAATGAGATGAGCGCCACCGCCGACAGCGTGGCAGAAAGCGCGACGCAGACGGCCAGCTTTACCCAGTCGGCAAACGACGCCGCACAACGCTCGCGGGACGTCGTGGATCAGGCCTCGGTCAGCGTGCTGGCCCTGGTGGCCGAGGTTGAAGACGCGACCCAATACGTGCAGGAAATGCAGGTCGACGCCAAGCGCATCACTGACGTGCTCGGCGTGATCGGCGGAATCGCTCAGCAAACCAACCTATTGGCCCTCAACGCCGCGATCGAGGCGGCACGCGCAGGCGAGCAGGGCCGTGGCTTCGCGGTGGTGGCCGATGAGGTCCGGGCACTGGCGGGTCGCACTCAGCAGAGCACTTCGGAGATCAACGAAATGCTGTCGCGGCTGGAGCAGGGCGTGAGCACCGCCGTCGGCGCGATGGAGAAGACCAAGGTCAGTTGCCAGTCAACGGCCGACCGCACCTCGCGGGTCAACGAGGGGCTGGACGGCATGGCCGGCTCGGTGCTGCGCATCCATGACCTCAGCGCCCACATCGCCACGGCGGCCGAGCAGCAGAGCGCGGTCACCGAAGAAATCAATCAGAACATGATTGCGATTCGGCACATGGTGGGCGAACTGGTGGGCTGCGGCCAACAGACCGACACCAGCGTGGACGCGCTGGTGGCGTCCAACGAACGGCTGGTGGCGATGATCGACCGCTTCAAGGTGCGTTGAGCGCAGACGTGAGGCAGAAGCAGCGAAACAGGCACCGGAGCCTTTGGGCTCCGGCGTTCATTCAGTAAGTTTCGCCGCGAATGTACTCCTGCATCGTCTCGATCAGACTGGCCTGTTCGGCGATGGCCTCCTTGACCAGGTCACCGATCGACAGCAGGCCGGTCAACTGGCCCTCGTCCACCACCGGCAAGTGGCGCAAACGGCGTTCGGTCATAATGCTCATGCATTGATCGAGCGTGTAGTGCGAGTCCACGGTTTCCACATCGTGGGTCATGATGTCGCTGATCGGCGTGCCCACCGAGGCGCGGCCCTTGAGTTCCATCTTGCGCGCGTAGTCTCGCTCACTGACGATCCCCACGACTTTGCCATCGCGCACCACCGGGACGGCGCCGATGTTTTTCTCGGCCATCAACTTGATCGCATCGATGACCATCTGATCAGGACGGACGGTGTGGACCTCGTGCGTGACTTTGAGCTTCAGTAACTCGGCAACGGTCTTCATGCTGGCCTCTCCGGCGCGTTTTTTGTCAAACGGCCCAGTCTGGCCGTGTGTAGAGAATCGTAGAGAGAACGCATTCCGGCAAGTTTGAAAACGCCATGCAGCGGGCCAAAAACGTCAGCGCTCTTCCAAGGCGTCGGTTTCTCGCGCCAGGCACATGATTCCAGGACTGCGCTTCAGCCGATTCGCCGCGCCAGGCCGGCTTGCCCAACAGGCGCCGAGCGCGGGCGCAGCAGGCCGGGCACCTCGCGCGTCTGCAGGACGAAGCCCTGCACCCATTGCACGAAGGTCGTTTCATCCAGCGTCCTGAGGGGCAACTGCGTGCACAGGCGCACTGACAGCTGCTCGTCCAGCGCCAGCCAGCAGCCGCTCATTGCGCCGCTGTCGAAGTTGAGCCTCATCAGCCGCTCGTACAGCCCGGGATCAGGTCGCAGCGCCAGTTTGCAGTGCAGGATCGCGACGTCGCCAGCGCCTGGGATCTCGATGATGACCACCTCGCGGCCGTCGTCGAACAGGGCGCAGACGCCGTTGTCCAGTTGCAGGGCCGTGCCCAGTTGTTTTCCCAGCGCGCGAATCAAGGCGTCGGCCTGTGGGTTCGGTGTCGTCATGTGCAGTGTCCTTGCCGGATTTGAAGTCGAAAGGGCGCCGATCGCCGGCGCCCGTCATGCATCAGCGCGCCCTGAAGGTGCCGTTGTCGGTCTGACCCAGTTCCTGCGCGGGCCTGGGGTCGCCACGGTCGGCGATCTCACCGTCTGCGGTGGCTTTCTTCGGCTGGGTGGGGTGCTTGCCGTAGTCGAAGGTGACTTCGCCCATCAGGCGCTCGATGCTCAGGGTGCTGCCGCTCTTGTAGCTGACGAATGGAAACGGCGTGCCGAACGAGTCTTCCTTGGCCGCAGTCTTGAAGATCGCGATGCTTTTGATACGCAGATTGTTCTTGTCGCTGAGCAGGCCTTTGAGCATGTCGTCGCTGAGCGTTCCGTTCAGGGCGCGTTCTTCGATGAGCTGCTTGATGTCGTCGCGGACCTCGAGTTTGATCTCCGCGCGCGTGGTGCCTTTGGTGTCCTTCATCGCGTCGAGCAGGCTTTTGAGCTGAGGCTCGGCGCTCATCATCTCGTGAATGCGCTGGGCGTTGCCTTCATTGCAGTCCAGGCTCAGCATCCGCTTGACGCTGTCGATACCGCGTTTGGCCAGCGCCACCTGATCGACCCGGTTGACGTTGTTGTGCTTGACCACCATGTCCATCAACGTCATCAGGCTGGAGCCCTGGCTGGCGGCGGTGTTCTGCCGGTCGAGCTGGCGCAGGCTCATGCGCGCGGCATATTGAGCGTCGTTCTCATCGGTCAGGCCGGTGTGGTATTTCTGCTTGAGGTCCTGCAAGACCTGTTCAGGGCGCTTGCCCTCTGGGGCCGGGTTCTTGCTCAGCGCCGGAAAGGCTTTTTCCAGCGCCTCGCTCACGGCCTTCACATCGGCGGTCTGCACCGGCAAAGCCTGCTTGAAGCGCACGTCGTAGGTCTTGCCGGTCTTGTTGTCGAACGCCAGCGTCGCGCTGACCCCCAGCGGCGCGCCGGCAGAGATGAAGAGGTCGTTGGGACGCGACGAAAAGACCGTGCTGAACATCCGCGCGTAGCCCGTCAGCGAACCCTTTTCGAGGAATCGCGCGCGGTTGCTGCTGTAGATGTCGGTTTTCAGCCCGTCGCTGCCGCGCCCCGTGGTTCTTTCCTTCTCCGCGCTGAGCAATGACAGGCTGCCGAGCAGGCCGGCACCGAAGCGCATGAAGCCTGCGACCGGCTCGGCGTCGGTCTGGCCTTTGTTGGTGCGCGATTCGATGTTGAAGCCCAGATCGAGATCGAACGTGTGTTTACCGGTGGTGCGCACCTCCTTTTCAACGCCGCGATCCATCAGCGCCATGGGCTTGAGGCTGCCCGGGACCTCGCGCTTGCTGCTCGCGAGCGGCGTCTGCATCAGGTCGGCCATGAACGCCTCGAGTTCGTCGTCGCGAACGAAGAAGCTCAGCGCCGTGCTGTTGGCGTACTTGTATTTGCCGTCTAGGCTGCCGGCGAACCAGCCGGCGTTGGACTGAATATTGGCGTGGCTGTCACCGGGCGTGGTCTCGGTGTCGCTCTTGCCGCCGCCAAAGCCGAAGCTGCCGGTGCCGCTGATCGCGCCTTCCCGGCTCAGGGCCACTTTCAATCCGCGGTCGAAGCGGGTGAAGGTCAGGCCGTAAGTGCGCTCCGGGTCGATGTTGCCGCGCAACCCGAGAAAGGCCGCGCCGGCCGGGCCGGAGACGCCACTGGTGATGCCGCCACCATAGTTGCGGTTCAGCTTGAGGCTTTCCCGTGGCTCGAGATCGCGCAGCGCCTGAGTCAGCTTCCTGGTGATGTCGGCGTTGTCGGGCCCGGCAGGGGACTGCAGCCCTTGCAGCACGCCGCGCTTGATCGGGTGGTTCTCCTTGCGCAGGTGTTTGAGCAGGTTTTTGGTGGCGTCATAGCTGGCTTCCAGCGAAGCATGGTCGCGAAAGCCGGCGTCGGTGTAGCGCTTGACCGAGCTGCCTTCGTAGACATCGTTGTGCAGCGTGGCCAGCGCGGTGGCGAGGGTGTCGAGATTGTTCTCGCCTGGCCGCTTGAGTTCGTCGGCGAAACCGTCGAGCGCCGCGCTGATCTCACTCAACACCTTGACGTCCAGCGCCAGGCGGGCGCGCAGCAGCGCCTGACTGTCGCCTCGCTTGCGAGAATTATCCAGAGCGGTTTCGGTGTTGCGCCGCTCCAGCGTGAAATGCGCGTTCTCCAGCGAGGTCAGCAATTGCCCCAACGGTTGCTCGTCATCGATGCCGCTGTGGCGCAACACGCTGGCCACTTGCGCCATCATGTCGTTTTCCCGCGGCTTGCCCTGGAACGTCGGATTGATCTCGCCGTTTTTCAGCAAGGCCTGCTGATCCTCGGCCAGTTCGCGAAGGGTGCGGTGCAGGTCGTCCGTGACGCTGGTTTGAAACCAGCCAAACAACTCGGCGAGCTCGCTGGATTCGGGCGACATCAGGCGCGGCGCCAGGGCGTCGATGCGCTCGGCCATCGGCTGGGCTGGCGCGCCTGTTGCGGCTGCGGCACGGGCGTTGAGGTCTTGCAGCAACGCGGTTTCTTCCGCATAGATCGGCGCCAGGCCCTCGCGGCCTTTCCAGGCGTGCTGGAGGCTGTCGCCCGGCACCTTGGCCGCGCCGGTCAGGGAAAGATGCGAGGTCAGGTAGTTCTGGGTGAGGGAAGCAGGCGCGTACTGGCGGACTTGCATGCTCTCGACGTTGTTGCTGCCCATCACGTTGACGGTCAACTTGCGCGCACCTTTGCGAACGGTTTCCGGCTCCGCGGCGGCCAGTCGATCGAAGTCTGCGTGAGGGACGTGGTGTGTCTCAGGCGCAGGTGTAGCGGCTTCCCATCCATCCTCGGTTTTGACGAACTCGCCCTGCGGGGTGCTCGCCAGCAGGCGTCCGTCGTGATGAGGCCGCAGATCCTCTAGGGTCGCCGCCGGCGTCGTGTCTGGCCCTGCGACGGCTTGCCAGGCGCCCTCCGGCCGCATTTTTCGGGCACTGGCGCGGTCGCCGTCCAGCTGGAACAGCACGCCGTCGCGCAGGGCGAACCAGTGCTTGCCGCCGGTGCTGATGGCCTGAATGTCTCGCTCGCCGGGTGGCTGCGGCAGTAGCGTGCGTTCGCCATTCTGGTCGTGCAGGCGCAGCTCGCCGCCGCTCAGCGTCATGAAATTCTGGTCGTTCTGCACGGCGAGTTTGTCCGCCGTCAGGTGCTCGGCACCGCGCATGACCGTGCCCTTGGCTTCGGTGCCGCGTCCCGGCAGGGCCAGATCGATCCCGCGGCCCATGTCATGGGCGGCGGCCTGGGGCACCACTTTCAACTGCTTGAGCTTGCCGTCCTTGTCGATCAGGTAGGCGAACCCATCCTGACCGGCCTGCAGTGCCTTGATTTCTTTCTCGGTGGTTTTCTTCCATTCCCGGGTGCGCGGGTCTTGCACCAGCAGGTTGCCCTCATGCCGGGCGATCTTGCCGCGCGGCAGCTGGATCTGTGCGTCGGCGGCAGGCGCCAGGGCCGGCAAGCCGCGCTGGCGATCCATGATCAGCGGCGTCATGCTCCAGCCGGGGACGAAGTCGCCTTTCGTGTCGTCCCACGCCGCACTGTGCTCCAGCCCTTGCTGATCCTTGATCCTGGCGTGCAGGACGTTTTTCTCGTCGTGGAAGAAATCACTGACGGTGTGGTTGCCGAAGGCAGCCTGGAGTGCAGGCGACGGCGGCGCTGGCGTGAGCCTGAGTTCGCCGGCCACGAACATCGTCTGCTGGCGCTCGTCCATCGACGGCATGTCGGCCTGCAGCAACGTGCCGGAGGCGGTGGTCGCCAGCACACGGTTCCCGGCGATGGCTACCGATTTGGGCTTCATGGCCTCATCGTTGCCCGTGCCAGTGGGCACGATCAGGTGATGCATGTCGTGCAGACCCGGCCCGAATGTGTCGCGCAGCTCGAGTAACTGCCGGCCGTGGGTGTCCTCGCTGAGGGCCATCAGCTGTCCCTGCGGCGAACGGCCGAGAGACGTCACGGTGTGAGCGAAATTCAGCGCGTTGTTCAAATCACCGAGGGCGAACACCCGTCCCTCGTCATTGAGTCCGAACAGGCTGCCGTCGCCGCTGTTGTGCAGGCTTTTCAGCGTTGCCCCTTTCGGGTTTTCGTGCCATTCACCTTGTCGCAGTTGGTACAGCTTGTCCTCGTGAATCCGCCAGGCCGTGTTCTGCCGGTCCTTGTGCACGCCGGTGATCTGCGCGCGATGGGCGTCGCCCGGCATGGTCACGCTGAAGGCGTTGTTGGCCCGGTTCTCACTGGTTTTGAACAGCGAGAGCGCAATGTCGCTGGCATGGGCGTGGACCAGTCGATCCTGGGCATCCACCAGCAGGTATTCGGTTTGCTCCGGGCTTTGATTGAGCTGAGCGAGGCCCTGATAGCGTTGGTCGCGTTTGTTGAGAATGCCCTCGAGCAGTTGCTCGGTGCGATTGCTCTGGCCGGCGGCGCCGAAGACCAGCTTGCGGTTCTCCAGGGCCATGGTCAGGCGAGGCGTCATCTCAAGGGATTCGGGCGCAACCTCCGACGAACTGGCCACAGGCGCGCCTGAGGGCGCGGCAGGTGCGAGGCTGCCTGCCGCCGCTGCCGAGGTGGGTGTGGGGACAGGGGACGCGCTGCGGGGGATCGATGAGGCGTCTCCGGGTTTGGCCTTGAACAGGCCGCCTGCGAAGTTGTGGGTTTTCTGCAGCGTCGAGCGGCTGGCACTCGCCATGCGCGCCAGCACGTTTTTGCGCTGCCTCGGCCCGGCCGATTCCGTGGCCGACTGATTCACTGAGGTGCTGCTGACGTTCGAGGTCCGAGCGGAGGACACCGGGGGTAAAGCCATGCTGACGCCATCCCTGCAAGTGAGTGCTTTGCAGGGTGAGTGGCGTCAGGTGGGCGTGTGGTTCCCGATTTTCTGCAACGGATCAGGCAGGTCCGTCGGAGGGCTTGCGTCGAGGGCGAGACACCACGGACTCGATGTTCTTGCGGCCGATCAGCAGCGGACTCTTGGCCTTGCGCGACTCGGGCATGGGTGCGAGCCATTTGTACATCACCAGGCAATCGACCAGCCCGAGCTTTGCGTGACGATAAGCCCGGGGCAGGCGGCCGACCACCTCGAAACCCAGCTTTTGCCACAGCGCCACGGCAACCTCGTTGGTGGCAACCACCGAGTTGAACTGCATGGCGCTGAAGCCGCTGTCCAGTGCCAGGCGTTGCGAGTGTTCGCACATCAGGCGCGCCACCCCCCGGCCGCGCGCGGCGGGGGTGACCATGTAGCCGCAGTTGCACACGTGGCTGCCCGGGCCTGCAGCGTTGGCCTTGAGGTAATAGCTGCCGAGCAGCACGCTATCTTCCTCGGCGATCAGCGTGTGCAGCGGATATTCCAGCCACAGGTGCAGGGCTTGTTCAGGGGTGAGGTCGGGGTCGTAGGCGTAGGTTTCCTGCGCCTGGATCACCGCCTGGAAAGTCGGCCAGAAGCGCTCGAAGTCCTCGGCGGTCATGGGGCGAATGTGAATCATGGAGCACCATCGTCCAGTGGGAAGCGAAGCGGTAGGGGCGCGCTTGCCCGCGATTGCAATCCACCAGCCACCTTTGTTTCAGCTGATGGACCGTCCTCGCGGGCAGGCGCGCGCCTGTTCAGGGAGCAGCCGTTACGACACCACGCGGTAACACGGCACGTACGCCGCGCCGCCTGGCAGCTTCATCCGGTGCTGCTCGACGAAGGCCTGCAGCAGCTTGTCCAGCGGCTGCATGATTTCGGCATCGCCGTGGATTTCATACGGGCCGTGTTCTTCGATCAGGCGGATGCCCTTGTCCTTGACGTTGCCGGCGACAATCCCGGAAAACGCCCGACGCAGGTTGGCCGCCAGCTCGTGCGGCGGCAGACCGCGGCGCAGTTGCAGGGCGGACATGTTGGCGTGGGTCGGGTCGAACGGGCGCTGGAAGCTTTCTTCGATCTTCAGCAGCCAGTTGAAGTGGAAGGCATCGGCACGCTCGCGACGGAACTGGCGCACGGCGGTCAGGCCTTCGGTCATCTGACGCGCGACTTCGGCTGGGTCGTCGATGATGATGGTGTAGTGCTTGTGGGCCGCTTCGCCCAGCGTCGCGCTGACAAAGGCGTGCAGCTGCTCCAGATACGGCGCGGTGCTCTTGGGCCCGGTGAGGATGACCGGGAATGGCAGGCCCTGATTGTCCGGGTGCATCAGGATACCCAGCAGATACAGGAACTCTTCGGCGGTGCCCGCGCCGCCGGGGAAGATGATGATGCCGTGGCCGACGCGAACGAACGCTTCGAGACGCTTCTCGATGTCCGGCAGGATCACCAGTTCGTTGACGATCGGGTTCGGCGCTTCGGCGGCGATGATGCCCGGCTCGGTCAGGCCCAGATAGCGGCCGGCAGTGATGCGCTGCTTGGCGTGGGCAATGGTGGCGCCTTTCATCGGGCCTTTCATCACGCCCGGGCCGCAGCCGGTGCAGATGTCCAGCTTGCGCAGGCCCAGTTCGTGGCCGACTTTCTTGGTGTATTTGTATTCTTCGGTATTGATCGAGTGACCGCCCCAGCAGACGACCATTTTCGGTTCGACGCCGGGGCGCAGGGTGCGGGCGTTGCGCAGCAAGTGAAAGACGTAGTCGGTGATGCCTTGCGAGCTGCTCAGGTCGATGCGCTGGCTGTCCAGTTCGCTCTCGGTGTAGACGATGTCGCGCAGGGCGCTGAACAGCATCTCCCGGGTGCTGGCGATCATTTCGCCGTCGACGAAGGCGTCCGCCGGCGCGTTCAGCAATTCCAGGCGCACGCCGCGATCCTGCTGATGAATGCGCACTTCGAAGTCCTGATAGGCTTCCAGGATGGTTTTTGCGTTATCGACGTGGGCGCCAGTGTTGAGGATGGCCAGGGCGCACTGGCGGAAAAGGTTGTAGGTGCTGCCTGAACCGGCGGCGCTGAGCTGTTGTACTTCACGTTGCGACAAAGTCTCCAGGCTGCCTTTTGGGCTGACCGAAGCATTGATTACTTGTCTTGGAGCCATTCTGAATTCCTTGAAAGCGATGCCGACGGGCCGTTAGCGGCCGCTGGCATTAGTACAGTGAGCGCCAGGGACGTTCACGCATGGGCCATTTTTTACATCGGTTGGTCAGGAAAGCAAACGTCCTGAGAGAAATCTTCGTCCGGGCAGCTGTGCTGCGCCCGATGCCTGGCAGACGTGGCCCGTTTGGTCGGCCGCTTTTGATTTTGCGGCGCGCCCCGGTATGCTGCACGTCGACGACCCGACCCGCCGGCCCCGCGACCCTATGATTTTCAACTTCACGGTATTTCTCTGCACCCTGATTGCCATGGAAGGTGTGGGTTTTCTTGCGCACAAGTACGTCATGCACGGCTGGGGCTGGTGTCTGCATCGCTCCCACCATGAAGCGCATCTGGGCGCCTTCGAGACCAACGATATCTACCTGCTGGTGCTTGGACTGGTTGCGGTCGGCCTGATCGTCCTCGGCAATAGCGGCCACGATCCCCTGCAATGGGTGGGGGCGGGCGTGGCGGCCTTCGGTGTGATTTACGTGCTGTTTCATGACGGCGTCATGCACCGTCACTGGCCCGTTCGTCCACGCCCGCGCAACCGCTACCTCAAGCGGCTCTATCACGCCCACCTCATGCATCACGCGATCAAAGGCCGTCGCAACAGCGTGTCGTTCGGCTTTCTCTACGCCCCCTCGATGCACACCCTCAAGAAGCAATTGCGCGCGATGCGCGATGCCGAGCAGCAGACCGCCGGCCAGGACCGTCACGCTGCAGCGATCCTGTCAGACCTGCAAAACGGCTGATCCCGCGGTTTTTCGCCGGTGCCTTGCTGGGGCCGTTCCCGTAGATGCTAAGTTTGACCCCTGTGCTTTCAACTTCGAGTGAACGGGAGTCTTTCATGGATCTTGGATTGTCAGGCCGTTGGGCCATCGTGTGCGCGGCGAGCAAAGGGCTGGGGCTGGGATGCGCCAAGGCGCTGGCCAGAGAGGGCGTCAATCTGGTGATCAATGCGCGCGGCGATGAGGCGCTGCAGGCCGCGGCTGCTGAACTGCGGAGGCTGGCGCCGGGCATCGAGGTGCGCACGGTCACCGGCGATATCAGCCAGCCGCAAGTTCGCGAGCAGGTGCTGGCGGCGTGTCCGCAGGTCGACATACTGGTCAACAATGCCGGCGGGCCGCCGCCCGGCGATTTCCGTGACTGGCAGCGCGACGACTGGATCAGGGCGCTGGACGCCAACATGCTCACGCCCATCGAACTGATCAAGGCCTGCGTCGACGGCATGGCCTCGCGCGGGTTTGGCCGGGTGATCAACATCACCTCCGGCGCGGTGAAGGCGCCCATCGACACGCTGGGGCTGTCCAACGGTGCGCGCAGTGGCCTGACCGGTTTCATCGCGGGGCTTGCGCGGCAGCCCCAACTGGCCGGCAACAACGTGACCATCAACAATCTGCTGCCGGGGCCTTTCGACACCGAGCGGCTGCAGAAAAACATCAGCCTGGCCGCTGACAAAAAAGGCGTCAGCGTGGATGCGGTGCTCGAACAGCGTCGGGGCGCCGTGCCCGCTCAACGCTTCGGCACGGCAGAGGAGTTCGGGGCGTTTTGCGCGTTTCTTTGCAGCGCCCACGCCGGCTTCATGACCGGCCAGAACCTGTTACTGGACGGTGGCGGGTATCCGGGCACGTTTTGATGGCGGTCATCATGAAATTGTCCGGAGTGAGCTTTTCATCTTCCATCAAGTGAAGTAGAACAGATCACCCAAGCGGCTTTCCGGCCGCTGCACAAATTCCATTATTCTTTTCGGGAGAGCACCGTGACTCAGGCAACGACACAGGCAGCAGGCAAGATGATCACTTACCAGCGTCCGGACGGGAAGGAGGTCAGCGGTTACCTGGCCAGCCCGGCAAAAACCCAGGGCGCCCCGGCGGTGGTGGTGATTCAGGAGTGGTGGGGGCTGAACGATCAGATCCGCGGTGTGGCCGATCGCCTCGCGGCCTCGGGTTATCTGGCGCTGGTGCCTGATCTGTACCGCGGCGAGATGACCGTCGAAGAGGAAGAGGCCCATCACTTGATGAGCAATCTGGACTTCGGCGATGCCGCAAGCCAGGACATTCGGGGCGCGGTGCAATACCTGAAAGGGCACTCGCAGAACGTCGGCGTCACCGGGTTCTGCATGGGCGGCGCGCTGACGCTGCTGGCGCTGAATTTCATTCCGGAACTGACCGCTGGCGTCGTGTTCTACGGCATGCCGCCGCTCGAATACCTCGATCCCAAGGCCATCAAGGTGCCGGTTCAGGCGCATTGGGCCACTCAGGATGAGTTCTTCCCGGCGGAAAACGTCGACAAACTGGAGGAGAAACTCAGCGACGGTGGGGTGGACATCGAGTTCCATCGCTACCTGGCGCATCATGCCTTCGCCAATGAAACCGCCGTGGGCCCCGGTCGTATTCCCGGTACCCAGTACGATCCAGTCTGGGCGCAGCTGGCGTGGGATCGAGCGCTGACGTTCTTCGGACGTACCCTCTGGGGCTGAGCCATCGGGCTCTCCGGCATCTGCGTCGACGGGACGGCTTTGCGCGAACGGATTCGCGCCCACATTGGGTCGAGTGCGCTGTCGCCGCGTGCTTCTGTCGGCGGAAATGCGTTCGCGAAATAGCTGCCCAGGCGCTGCGCTTGTGTCGTCTGGACACTGGTCGGAGGTGACAGGAGCGCCACTCCGGTCGCTCCCACCGTTCTGCAGGCACCGCTGATCTGTTCGTTGCCGAATGTATCCGATTACACTATATTGCGAACCATTATCATTTGTTCGCGATTCTCATCATGGCCGTCCCTCTCTCTTGCTCCAACGACTCGCATGGCGTCGCTGCGTTGTACGGTGCACATCACGGCTGGCTGGTCAACTGGTTGCGTGGCCGTCTGGGCTGCTCGCATCAGGCGGCGGACATGGCGCAGGACACCTTCATGCGCGTGCTAGTGGCCGAGCGCAAGGCGCCGGTTGCTTGCGATCTGATCGAGCCGCGTCACTTTCTGGTGACCATCGCCAAGCGGGTGATGGTCGACAGCTTCCGTCGCACGTCCGTGGAGCAAGCCTACTTGCAGGTGCTGGCCGAGCAGCCTGAGCGCTACGCGATTTCCCCGGAAGAGCGATTGATCCTGCTGGAAACCCTGCATGCCCTGGACGCCATGCTCGAAGGTCTTGGCCCTCGGGTGAAAGAGGCTTTTCTGCTGTCGCAATTGCAGGGGTTGGGCTACAAGGAGATCGCCGCGCAGATGGGCGTTTCTGTCAGTTCGGTCACCAAATACATCGCCCGCGCCACCGAGCATTGCCTGTTGTTTGCGCTGGCGCACGAACAGTGAGCCGGTCCCCTGAACACGAGGCGCTGAGTCTGGCTGCCCACTGGTTCGCCAGGCTGGGCGCAACTCCAGGGGACGCAACCTTACAACGGCAGTGGCAGGCCTGGCACGACGAGCATCCGCTGCATCAATGGGCGTGGCAGCGTGTGGGGCTGTTGCAGAGCCAGTTGGGCAATGCCAAGGGCGCGTTGGGTTATCAAGTGCTGGATCGAGCAGGACGCAGCGTGGCCGGCACCGGGCGCCGGGCGTTGCTCAAGAGCCTGATGCTGGGCGCAGGCATCGGCGCGCTGGGCTGGGCGGGCTATCGTCAGGCGCCGGTGTTGCTTGCCGATCTGCGAACAGGCACCGGCGAGCGATTGACCTGGCAACTCGACGACGGCAGCACCCTGGTGCTCAACACCGCCAGCGCCGTGGACATCGCCTACACCGCTCAGACGCGGTTGATCGTTGTGCGGGAAGGGGAGATCTTCGTGTCGACCGCCAAGGATGCTCGGCCCTTCATCGTCCGCAGCGCACAGGGCGCGATGCAGGCGCTGGGCACCCGGTTCAGCGTCAGGCAAATGGAAGGCTTCACTCAATTAAGCGTATTCGAGCACGCCGTTGCGGTCCGGCCGCAGGCGGCCGGCAGCGAGCAGCGCGTCATCGACAGCGGGCAGGCCGTCAGTTTCAACACGCTGGCGCTGTTCGATTCGCGCCCGCTCGACCCCTCCGCCGATGCCTGGATCAATGGTCGACTTGTGATCGACGGCTGGCGCCTGGACCGTTTGATCGGCGAGTTGCAGCGGTATCGCAGCGGCTATCTGGGCTGCGCGCCTGACGTGGCCCACTTGCGGATATCCGGCAGTTTTCCGCTGGACAACATCGACCTGGCGCTGTCCGCGGTGACCCGTTCGCTGCCGGTGAAGGCCGAGCGCTACACCGGGTTCTGGACGCGTCTGATTGCGGAAAACGCCCCGGCGTAAATTTTTTCGTTTTTTTCGCAGTGGCATTGTCGATTTGCGCCTGCTCACGCGACTCCTTGTGAGAAACCCTTACAACGCCCCCGACCGGGGCCTCAGGAGAGCGCATGCGTACCCCGAACAAACCGAACGGCCCACTGGGTGCATTCAAGCCGCAAAACACGCTGAAACTTGCTTTGCTCGGGGCTTCGCTGGCCTGGCTGGAACCAGTGTTTCTCGGCGGGGCGTATGCGCAGGCCGCCAGCGTGCAGAAGAACTACGTCATCGCGCCGGGGCCCTTGGGTGCGGTGCTCGGCCGTTTCGCCAACGAGTCCGGCATCGTGCTGTCGTTTCAGGCGGGGCTGACCGATGGCAAGCAAAGCGCCGGGCTCAACGGCAACTACAGCGTCGACCAGGGGTTCGCCACGCTGCTCGCGGGCTCGGGCCTGGTCGCTGCGCCCGGCGCGCAGGGCGTTTACGTGCTGTACCGCGCTGACACGTCGTCGGTCATGCAGTTGGGCGCCACGAGTGTGGTCAGCACTGGCGTCGACGAGACCACCGAATACAGCGGTACCTACACGCCTCGCCAGACCAGCACCGCGACCAAAATGGGTCTGTCGCTGCGCGAGACGCCGCAGTCGGTCACCGTTATCCCGCGTCAGGTCATGACCGATCACCACCTGGCGTCGCTGGACGATGTCGTCAAGTTCACCCCGGGGCTGTCCAGCAACCATCGCGACAGCGATCGCTACACCTTTTATTCCCGCGGCTTCCAGATCCAGAACTTCGAATACGACGGTATTCCTTCCCAGACCGCCAACGAATCCCAGCAGTTCACCAGCACCCTGGCCGATATGGCGATCTACGACCGCGTCGAAGTGGTGCGTGGCGCCACCGGATTGCTCAGTGGCGCAGGCACGCCTTCGGCCACGCTGAACCTGGTGCGCAAACGCCCGACCGAAGATTTCCAGGGGTATGTGTACGGTGAGGCGGGTGCGTGGGACAAGTACCGCGCCGAGGCGGATGTGTCCGGGCCCTTGACCAACAGCGGCAACATTCGCGGGCGACTGGTCAGCGCCTACGAAACGTCTCGCTCGTTTGTCGACTGGTACAGCACGGAAAAACGCGTGATGTACGGCGCGGTCGATGTGGACCTGAGCGAGGACACCCTGCTGCGGTTCAGCCTGGACTATCAGAACAACGACTCGGACGGCGTCAGCTTTGGCCACATTCCGCTGTTCAACAGCAATGGTACGGCGACCCATTTCTCCCGCTCGTTCAACCCCGGCGCGAAGTGGAGTTACCTGGACAACACCCACTACAATTTCAGCACGGTGCTCGAGCACAAGCTGGCCAACGACTGGACCCTCAAGGCCGCGTACAGTCATCAGTACGCTTACCGCCATGGCGTGGTCGGCTCGGCCAGTTCCGGCGCGCCGGATTTCGAAACCGGTGCAGGCGTGTCGATGTTCGTCAACCGGCTGGACAGCTATCAGACCCAGGACAATGCCGATCTCTACGTCACCGGGCCGTTCCAGCTGGGCGGGCGTGAACATGAGCTGGTGTTCGGCGGCAACGTGGCCTACACCCACCTCAACTACCCGACCTACGAGCGTGCCACGCCTTCGGTCGACAACATCTACGAGTACGACGGCAACCCCGGTGGCAAGCCGCAGTTGCGCAAGATCGAGGAAAACCTCACGCGCCTGAGCCAGAACGGCGTTTACGGCGCACTGCGTCTGAAACCCACCGACTCGCTGTCGATCATTCTGGGTACCCGGGTCAGCAACTGGAACGAGCGCGACGACAGCAGCGACGATTTCACCGGCCAAGCCACCGCTCGCGATCGCACCAAAAAGACCGGTGTCGTGACGCCCTACGCCGGTGTGATCTACGACCTCAACGACACTTACTCGGTCTACGCCAGTTACACCAACATCTTCCTGCCGCAGACCTTCTATAAAACGGCCAGCGGTACATCGCTCGAGCCGCTCGAAGGCGATAACTACGAGATCGGCCTCAAAGGCGAATTCTTCGATGGCGCGCTCAACGCCAGCGTCGCGCTGTTCGAAGTGAAACAGAAAAACACCCCGCAACTGGTGGACGACAGCGGCGCACAGGAAATCTACCGGGCCATCAGTGGCACCACCACGCGCGGCATCGAGACCGAGATTTCCGGTGAGATTCTGCCAGGCTGGAACGTCATTGGCGGCTACACCTACCGCGAGTCCCATGACAAGGACGACAACCGGGTGGAAACCAACCAGCCGATGAACCTGTTCAAGCTGGGCACCGCCTATCGGTTGCCGGGCGAGCTGAGCAAACTCACGGTGGGCGGCAACATGACCTGGCAGAGCGATATCTACGCGGTCAACGAAGACTTCAACACCAAGGCCCATCAGCGGCCCTACGGCGTGGTGGGCCTGTTGGCGAATTACAAGGTGGACGAACACCTGAGCGTGGGGCTGAACGTCAACAACCTGTTCGACAAGAAGTATTACGACGGTCTGGGCACATTCAATTCCGGCAGTTATGGCGAGCCGCGCAACGCAGTCGTCAACGCCCGCTGGACGTTCTGACGCAAAAAAAAAACCGGTCGTACCTGGCGGGCATGACCGGTCTGGTGCAACCGACAAGGATCAGATCACGCCGCAGGCGACCCGATCACCGCCACCGCCCAAAGGCATGGGCATGTCGGAGTGGTTGTCGCCGCCTGCGTGGATCATCAGCGCGTGGCCCTTGATCTCGGAGATCTTCTTCAGGCGCGGCGCGAGCACCGGGTAAGTCGCATTGCCGTCAGCCGTGACGTAGACAGCGGGCAGGTCGCCCAGGTGGCCGTTGGCGTAAGGGCCCAGATGCTTGCCGGTCTTGGCCGGATCGAAATGCCCGCCTGCCGCCAGCGCCGCGCCTTTCTTGCCGTCTTTGGTGCCAGCGTCGCAGCTGCCGTTTTCGTGAACATGGAAACCGTGCACGCCCGCAGGCAGCGAGGTGAGTTTCGGCGTGAATTCCAGACCGTACGCCGTTTCACTGATGGTGATCTGACCGATCGGCTGAGGCGCGCCGTCAGCGCTCACCAGATTGATCGGGACATCGAGAGTGGCCGCCTGCGCGCCCAGAGAAAGTGTGCCCAGAAGGCCGAGCCAGAGATAGCGTTTCATAAGCGTTCCATCGAAGGTGTGGGTGTCGGTGTCCAGCCAGGCTGGACGGCCCGCAGCGTTCGGAGGCTGCGTGGGTTTTGAGTGCCCACTGCGCCGGAGGTTCGCGGCGGGTGCGCTTCAGCGCACGTGCAGGGGCGGAATGGCGTAGGTGCCGACGACATGCGCGACCGCGTCCGGCAGGCCTTCGGAGTACAGCGAGACCTCGCCGATGGCCAGGGTTTTACCGACTTTCATCAACTGGCATTCAGCAATGATCCGCCGACCCGCCTGCGGCTTGCGCAGAAAATTGATCGTCAGGCTGGTGGTGACGGTCAGCGGCACGATGCCGATCACGCCCAGCACCGCCACGTACAGCGCGACATCCGCCACGGCCATCAGGGTCGGCCCGGACACCGTGCCGCCGGGACGCAGATCCGCTTCACCCACCGTCTGCGACACCGTGGCCCGCTGATCGCCGACCTTGTCCACGACAATCCGGGTTTGCGGAAACTCCCGGGCGATGAACGCCGCGATTTCTTCTTTGCTCGCCATCGTGCTCTCCTGCAACGGGTCCGACAGACTCGGCGAGCACAGCCCCGCTTGTCAATCCGGCGCATTGCTCGGTCTTCGCAGGATGCCATCCGGACTGCAGCGACTGTCAACCGGCGATCATGGGTGTCGCGGCGACATGACGATCATTCCTCAGCTAGTCTTGCCCTTCGATCCGCGGGGGCAGCGGGCGAGGGAGCGGGGTGCACATGCAGAAGCTGGTGATCGGAATCGATCTGAGTACGACCACGTGCAAGGCCATTGCCTGGGACGTGCGCGGGCTGTTGGTGGCGCAGGCGCGGGCGCCGTTGTGCCTGTCGCGGCCTGCGCCGAACGCCTATGAACAGGACCCCGAAGTGTGGTGGCGGGCGATGCAGCAGGCCTTGAACGCCTTGATGCCGATGCTCGAGGGCAAGGTGATTTCAGCGGTTTCGGTGGTCAATCAACGCGAGACCGTGGCGGTCACCGATGCCGACGACAGGCTGTTACGGCCCGCGATTCTCTGGCTCGATGAGCGCCGCAAAGATGAAGTCGCGGCACTTTGCGAGCGTGTCGGCCATGAGCGGCTGCATGCGATCACCGGCAAGCCCCATGACTGGGCGCCGGCGATTTACAGCCTGGCGTGGATGGCCGATGCCGAACCCGAGCTGTTCAGCCGCATTCGTCACGTGTACGAGCCCCATGCCTGGCTGGTGCGCAAGCTCACCGGGCAATTCGTCACCAGTTGGGCCAGCGCCGACCCCTTCGGTGCCTTCGACATTCACCGGCACGCGTGGGCTGACGACGTGCTTCAGGCGCTGCCGATGCCGTTGAGCAGCGAGTGTTTTCCCAAGGCGTCGGCGCCAGGCTCGGTGCTGGGTGAGGTCACTGCGCAGGCAGCGGCGCTGACCGGTCTGCCCGTCGGCACAAGGGTGGTGGCCGGTGGCGGTGACGGGCAGGCCGGCGGCCTGGGGATCGGCGTCGTCAGCCCCGGTACGGCGTACCTGAATCTGGGCACGGCCATCGTTTCCGGCGTGTACGCAGAGACGCCGATGGTCGACGCAGCCTTTCGCACCCTGTGCGCCATCGATCGGCAGGGCTACGTGCTGGAAACGTCGCTGCGCTCGGGCACGCTGCTGATCAACAGCCTGCTCCAGCAGTTCTTCGAAATCGACGTGGTGGCGCACCCGGACAGCCTGATCCGGCTGGAAATCGAGGCGTCGCGCGTGGCGCCGGGGAGTGAGGGACTGATTCTGTTGCCGTACTGGAACGGTGTGATGAACCCCTATTGGGATCAGGATGCACGCGGGTGTCTGTTGGGCCTGTCGCCGGATCACGGCCGGGCGCAGATCTATCGGGCAGTGCTGGAAGGCATCGCGCTGGAACAGGCCGTGGCGACCCGGCAGATGGTTCAGGCCACGGGCCAGCCGGTGAACACGTTTGTCGCCATCGGCGGCGGCGCGGCAAGCCGTCTGTGGTGCCAGATCATGGCCGACATCACGGACCGACCGGTGTTGCGTGCCGCGACCCAGGAAGCGTCCAGCCTGGGCGCCGGGATTGCCGCCGCGGTGGGCGCCGGTTGGTACGCGGACTTCGCCAGCGCGGCGCAGGTGATGACCCAGCACGGCGAGCAGTTTCTGCCCAATCCTGCGCTGCGCGGGTTTCATCAGGAACTGCTGGCGCTGTACAGCGAACTCTATCCTCGGCTGCGCGATCTGTATCCGCGTCTGGCCAGGCTCAACCGGCGCTGAAACCGCCGTCGACCGTCAAGGTCACGCCGTTGATCATCCCGGCATCGTCGCTGAGCAAGAAGGCGATGGTCGCGGCGATCTCGCCGGGTTGAACGAAACGGCCCAGCGGGATGCGCGACAGCATCGACGCCGCCTTGGCCGGATCGCTCCAGGCCTTGTCGGCCATCGGCGTGAGCGTCACCACCGGATTGATGCTGTTGACCCGAATCCCATGGGGCCCCAGCTCTACGGCCATCACCCGGGTCATCGCATCCAGCGCCGCCTTGGAGGCGCAGTACGCCAGATGATCACGCGTACCCACGGCGGCAGCGAGGCTCGAGACGTTGACGATGGCGCCGGGCACGCCACGGCCGATCAAGTCCCGCGCGACCACTTGCGCCACCACCATCGGCGCACGCGTGTTCACGGCCATCAGGTGATCGAACGTCTGCACGGACGTCTCGAGAAACGACTCAAGCTCGACCACGCCGGCACAGTTGACCAGCAGATCGATGGGCAGCGCGCCGGTCACGGCGGCCCGGGTCGCCGCGACGTCGGCCAGGTCCACCACCAGGGTCTGATCGCAATAGGCAAGGTCCGCCGCGTTGCGACCCAGTGCAATCACCTCGGCGCCGCAGCGGCTGAGCCATTGCACGGTTTCACGGCCGATGCCTTTGCCGGCGCCGGTCACCAGAATGCGTTTGCCGCTGAAGTCGTGGATGGCCATGGTGCTCCGGGTCAGTTGTCCTGTTCAAGCAGTTGCCGGGCGGCGCTTTCATCGATCACCAGCTCATGGACGACATTGCGCAGCAGCACCGCACGAATGATCTCGGCCTTGTAGGGGCCTCCGGACACCAGCACGACCTTGCGCACTTTGCGCAGGTCTTCCAGGTCCAGCGAGATGGCCCGCCGATTGAGCGGATGGTTGACCTCAATGCCGTCACGGTCGAGCCAGCGCCCGAGCAGATCACCCACCGCACCCGCCGCGCGCAGTGAACGGGCGTCTTCAGGATTGACCAGTCCGAGCTCCAGCATCAGCGAGCGCTCGCTCAGATCCCCGACGGTGAGCAACGCCAGGTCAGCCTGGCGCGCCTTGCCCAGCACGTCCTGCACCGAGGCCTCTTCGAGGATCATGTTGCGGTATTGCTCGGAAGGCGCGAACACCGGCGCGGCGAGGTAGTAATAGGAGCCGCCGAACAGGCCGGCGAGGCTGGAGGCGATCTCGACGGTGTTGTTCGCCGAGCCGTAATGCAGGCCGCCAAGCAAGGACAGCACCGTCATGTTCGGCAGCGACCGACCTTGCAGCTCGCGCACGGCCTGCCGCAGCGTGCGACCCCAGCCGACGGCGATGATGCAACCGTCAACCAGGTACGTCTCCAGCGTCGGTGCAACCCCGACGCCCAGCACGCGGAAGATGTTCGACGGATCGTCTGGCGACGGCACCACCGTCACCCGCTGCAGGCCGAATCGTTCCTGAATCCGCTCCTCAAGTTCGACGCATGAGGCCAGCGGTGAATTGATACGGATCTGCACCACGCCGGTTTCACGGCAGGTCGCCAGCGCCTTGTTCACCCGCACCCGTGTGATGCCCATGCGGTCGGCGATCTGTTGCTGGGTCATGTTGTTGACGTAGTAGTACCAGGCGATACGAATGTTCAGTTGATCTTCCGCGTTCACCGTTTCGGTGTCGGCGGTCAATTCCGGAGAGCGATTCTGCACGGCAGTGTCCTTGGCATGGCCTGGGAAGCGGGGCGCTTATTTCACGGCGCCCATGGTCAGACCTTGTACCAGATGCCTGGAAACCATCAACGCGAAAATGATCACCGGGAACACGATGAGCGTACCGGTGGCCATGATCTCGCCCCACGGCAAGTCGTAGCCGCTCATGAAGCTGGTCGCCGTGACCGGTGCGGTGCGTGCGACATTGCGCGTGAGCACCAGCGCGTAGAGCAGTTCGTTCCAGGAGAAGATGAACGAGAAAATCGCTGACACCGCAACGCCCGGCATCGCCAGGGGCAGGGCGATGCGCCAGAAAATGGTGAAACGTGACGCCCCGGACAATCGCGCGGCCTCGTCCAGATCCTTCGGCACGCCGCGAAACTGATCGGTGCAGATCCACACCACGATCGGCAGGTTGAAGGTGAGGTAAATCAGGATCAGCACCAGATGCGTGTCGATCAGACCCAGATTGCGCGCCATGAGAAAGATCGGCAGTGCGACCACGATCGGGCTGAGCATACGGTTGGTGATGAACCAGAACCACAGATCTTCCTTGCCCCTGAATTCGAACCGCGCCAGCGCGTAGGCGGCCGGTGTGCCGAGGCCCACTGCAAGCACGGTGGTGCAGACCGCGACGATCAGCGAATTACCAAGGCTGTGCAGCACGTCGCGCTCGAACAACACTTTTACGTAGTTATCCAGATGCGGCGTGAAGGCCCAGATCGGCGGCGAAGCGAGTGCCTCAGCCTGGGTCTTGAGGCTGGTGGCGACCATCCAGTAGAACGGAAACACCGCGAACAGGAAGATCGCCAGCAGCCCGACCAGGTGCCAGGCGTTGACCTTCATGCGGGGTCGCACGTGGCTCGGCGCACTCGCCGCGAGCGGAATTTTGGCAGCGGGAACGGTGGCCATCTCAGATCTCCCGGTAGACGAATTTGATGTAGAGGCGCGCCAGCACAATGGTCAGAATCAGCAGCAGGATCGCCTGCGCCGAGGCCACGCCCTGATCGAACACCCGAAAGCCGATGCGCTGGATGTACACGCTGACCAGCTCGGTCGCCGCGCCCGGGCCGCCGCGGGTCATGGTGAACACGGTGTCGAACATTTTCAGGATGTCGGCGGTGCGCAGGATCAGGATGACCGTGGCGCTGGGCAGCAGGAAGGGCAGTTGCACGTAACGCACGATCTGCCAGCGACTGCGGGTTTCGAGGCGCGCGGCCTCTTCGATTTCGTTGGGCACCATGGTCAGGCCGGCCAGCAGCACCAGCGCGCAGAACGGTGTCCATTGCCAGATGTCCATCAGCGCCACTGCGATGAACGCATTGGTGGTGTCGCCCAGCCATTCCACGGGTCCGGCGTTGAGCATCGCGAGCAACGCGTTGGCCACCCCGAAGTCGCGGTTGAAGATCAGCCGGCCGATCAGACCGGCCACCGCAGGCGCGGTCGCCAGCGGGATCACCAGGCTCATCCGCGCCAACAGCTTGAAGCCTGACAGCCCCGGCTTGTGCAGCATCAAAGCGATGATCAGGCCGAGCGCCATTTGAATCGGCACCACGGTCAACAGAAACAGACCGGTGCGACCCAGCGCGGCCCAGAACGAGGCATCGTTGAGCACGCTGAGGTAATTGTCGAAGCCGATGAAGGGCGTGGCGTCTTTGGGACGGGCCAGGTTGTACTGGCGAAACGAATTGACCAGCGCGAACACGGTCGGAAAAATCCCGATCAACGCCAGCGCGACGGTCGCGGGCGCCAAAAACGAGAAGGCGGCGCGAGTGTTGTTCCAGAGCGTCGGGAACACCGGTTTTTTGTTATTGGACATAGCACATTCTCAGAAGGCCTGTTTCTGCCGAAGGCGTTGCAGCTGCCGGGATGGCGCTGCACCTTGTCTCGCGCCACCCCGGAAGCTCCCGCGGCCTGCGGCCAGAATCAGGAGCGCGTCGTGTCGGTTATTTCAGCAGTTTCGCCTTGCCGTCGTAGTAGCCCGCTTTCTTCAGGATGTCCTCCATTTTCGTGCCGATGGCCTTGGCCCCGTCCTGAACACTGGTTTTGCCAAGCATGATCGCCGTGCCGTTCTCGCCGACCACTTCGGAGATTTCAGGCCATTGCGGGAAGCGTGGGCGGTAGTCCGGAACGCCGCCTTCCCAGGAGGTCACCATCGGCTGCACGAACGGGTATTTCTTCTGCACGTCCGCGTCCTTGTACACCGACATCCGGCCACTGACGCCGCCTGCATCCAGGTAAGGCCTGGCCATTGCCTCGGAGGTGACCCACTGAATGAACAGCCACGCCGCCGCTTTCTGTTTGTCGTCGGAGTGCGCGTTGACGCCGAGGGAGAACCCGCCCAGTGCAGGCTTGAGGCCCGCCGGCCCTTTGGGCTCTGTCGCCACCGCCAGGCAGTCGGTGATCTTGGATTTTCCGGGATCGGCCAGCGTGCTGTAGAACGCCGACCACTCGGTGATCATCGCCACCTTGCCCTGAGCCAGGGCGTTGACCGCTTCGTTGTGGTCATAATCGACGATGCCCGGTGGCATGAACTTCATCAGGTCCTGACGGAACTGCAGCCCTTGCTGAGACGCCTTGGAGTTGAGGTTCGATTTGAAACCGGCATCCAGCAGCGAGCCGCCGAACGGCCAGAGGAAGCGCATGAAGCTGTCCGCCGACTGAGTCTCGCCCCGCCTGGACTGCAGGGCATAGGCGTAGCGGTCCTTGGACTTGTCGGTGAGTTTGGGCGCGTAGACCTTCAGCAACTCGTCCCAGGTCGCCGGCGGTTTGTCGAACCCGGCGTCCTTGAGCATGCACTTGTTGTAGAACAGCAGGCCTGAGTAGTTATCGAACGGCAGCCCGTAGGTCTGCTTGTCCCAACTGCCGAATGACTCCAGCAGGATCGGGAAGAAGCCGTCGAGCTTCAGCTCCGGGTCCGCCAGCCTGGCATCCTTGGTGAACGTGGTGACCGGTTCCAGCCAGCCGTTACCGGCGAACTCGCCGATCCACACCACGTCCGTCAGGACCACGTCGAGCTGTTCACCGGAGGTGAAACTCAGCACCTGGCGCTCGCGGCTGTTCTCGTAGGGGACGGTTTCGTAGGCAACCTTGATGCCGGTCTTCTTCTCGAACTCCGGCAGCAGCTTGATCGCCGCGGCATAACCGGGGCGGTCGAGGAAAATCGCCTTGATCTCGGTGCCCTTGTAGGGCGCGGCGGCCTCTTCCAGGGTCCAGGCCTGAGCCGCGCCTGCACCCAGTGCGACCGACAGGGCGAGGGCATTCCATACCAGCTTCTTCATTACGCGACCTCTTTATTGTTGTTGGTGAGGATGACGTTGTCTGCGCTCACGCGCGTCAGCGATTGCTCAGCGATTGCGGTGTTTCATTCCGGGTTGGGCAGGATGATGGTCTTCAGCGCGCCGTCGAGAAAAGCGGACGGATAACGAAAGGCGTCAGTCGCCTGTTGCAGGTCGAAGCGATGAGTCACCAGACAGTCGACGTCCACCTGACCCTGCGCGACCAGGGCGATGGCCCGGTCGTAGACGTGGCCCATGCGCCGCGACAGGCGAATGTCCAAGCCTTTGCGGCGCAGCAGCGATGCGCTCAATGGCGCGTACTGATCGCCATCGGGAATGCCCACCAGCACCACTCGGCCGCCGATGCGCGCAGACTGCGCCGCGATCTGAAAACCTTCGGGGGAGTTGGTCGCTTCCAGCACCAGATCCACGCCTCGGCCATGGGTCCATTCGGCAATCGCGGCGTGGTCGGAGGCGACCTCGTCGGCGCCCAGCTGGCGGGCTTTCTCGGTGCGGTAGTTGATCGGGTCGATGGCGTAGACGGCCTTTTTGCACATCATCTTCGCCAGTTGCAGCAGGCACAGGCCGATCGGGCCGCAGCCGATGATCGCCACCGTTTCGAACAGCTTCTTCGTGCCGGCAAGGTCCATCGCATGAATCGCCACGCCGAGGGGTTCGAGCATGACCGCCTGCACCGGCGTGAAGTGATCGGGAACGGGGTAGATCTGACTGGGCGAGACCACGATGTATTCGGTCATGGCGCCGTGGGTGTGAGGCGGCGAACCGAGGAACTGCACGTGGGGGCAGAGATTCACGTGACCGCGCTGGCACCACTCGCACTGACCGCACGGCCTGGCCGGGTCCACGGCCACCAGTTGCCCGGCCTTGAGCTGCAGACCGGGATGGTCCTCGACCACATGGGCGGCAAATTCGTGCCCGGCGATGAAAGGCTCGGTGATGCGCGCATGACCGATGGCGCCTTCCTTGTAGTAATGCAGATCACTGCCGCAGACCCCGACAGCGCTGACCCGCAGCAACACTTCGTCGCCAGCCGGCACCGGCACCGGCTTGTCGCCGATGCGGATGTCGCGGATGCCATGGATGTATGCAGCCCGCATTCGGTGCGCTCCTTGACATTTGTATTTTTAGAATTACAAATGATCGTAGGACGAAATATTTCGCTGTCAAGTGTGTACACGAGACATTCCCGCAGGGGCGCGCTTGCCCGGGTCGCCACACACGAATGCATCGGGTCTGCCGCTTTCGCGGGCAAGCGCGCTCCTACACATCGCAGCACGTTGCAGGTCTGAAACAACAACAATAATTTCAGAGGACACGATTTTGACTGAGCTCAGTTTAAGTGGCGTCGAGAAAGCCTACGGCGACATCAAGGTGTTGCATGACATCCACCTGAGCATCGAAAGCCGCGAATTCGTGGTCTTCGTCGGGCCTTCGGGGTGTGGCAAATCGACTTTGCTGCGGTGCATTGCCGGTCTTGAAAGCATCACGCAGGGGCAGATCCGGATCGGTGCGCGAGACGTGACCTTTCTCGAGCCTGCCGACCGGGGCGTGGCGATGGTCTTCCAGTCTTATGCGCTCTATCCGCACATGTCGGTCTACGACAACATCGCCTTCGGCCTGAAGATGCAGAAAACCCCCAAGGACCAGATCGAGGCCAAGGTGCGCAACGCCGCGCGCATCCTGCAGCTCGATCCCTTGCTCGAGCGCAAGCCCAAGGCGCTGTCGGGCGGACAGCGCCAGCGCGTCGCCATCGGGCGTGCCATCGTTCACGAGCCGGAAGTCTTTCTGTTCGACGAGCCGCTGTCCAACCTCGACGCGTCACTGCGGGTGCAGATGCGCATCGAGATCGCCCGGCTGCACGCCGACCTGCAGGCGACCATGGTGTACGTGACCCACGATCAGGTCGAAGCGATGACGCTGGCGGACAAGATTGTCGTGCTCAACAAGGGCTGCATCGAGCAGGTCGGCTCGCCGCTGGAGTTGTACCACCATCCACGCAACCTGTTCGTCGCAGGCTTCATTGGCTCGCCGCAGATGAGTTTCCTGCAGGTGTCGGCGACGGCGGTCAGTGCAGATGGCGTCGAGGTGGTGCTGCCCGGTGGCGCGCAGTTGCGCGTGCCGGTGCAGGGCGAAGGGGTCAAGGCGGGCGATGCGCTGACCCTGGGCCTGCGCCCCGAACATCTGTCGGAGCGCGGGCTGGGCGATGCGCAGATTCCGGTCAAAGCGCTGGTGGTCGAGCATCTGGGCGGGGAAACCTTCACTCATGCCCAGACGGCCGACGGCAGTGACCTGATGGTCAAGGGCGCGGGCATGTCTTCGGTCAAGGCCGGGCAGTCACTGGCGATCGGGGTCTCGGGCGTTCGCTGCCATCTGTTCGATGCCCAAGGCCAGGCGCTGCCTCATCAATTGCATTACACCGCCCGGCCTGCGGAAGAACAGCCGCCCCTGCCCGGACCGGTCGCCGCCGCCCGTTGAACCGATTCGGGGCGGTGGCGACAAGGCCGATTACTGCCCCTGAACCTGTACCAGCGTGCCGAGCTGATCCGGTTTGCCCCCCACGACGACCAGGTAGCGGCGCTGATCCTGAGCATCGCTCTGTACGATCTGACGGATCGGACCAATAGCGTTGACGATGGCCGAACCTGCCGGGTTGGTCATGAAGGCCGACAACGGCTCCAGCGTGCCGCTGCCGTCGGCCTTGTCAGCCAGCGCCAGGGTGTAAGGCTGTTTGGGTTCAAGCCCGGTCACTGCCGCCTGCAGCACTTGGGTCAGGCCCTGATTGAACAGCGTGACGCTGGTAGGCGCCTTGTCCGCGGTTTTGTTGACGGCATTCAGGCTCAGATGCACCGCTTGCCCGGCCACGCCCAATGGCTTGAGGTTGTCGGTGCCGGGCCCTTTCTCCACGGCGTTGGGCACGTAGGCGATCGCCTGCGGCGCCTGCCCGATCGGGATGGTGGCGATGACCTTGTTGCTCAGGGTGTCGATGACCGCAAACGCATCGGCGTTTTCCAGCCCGACGTAAACGCGGCTGCCATCGCCGGAGGGCCATACGCCGTGAGGCAGATTGCCCACTGGAATCGTCGCGACCTCCTCGAAGGTGTCGGTGCGGTACACCTGCACTTCATTCAGCCCGCCCACGGTGATGTAGGCGAACGAGCCGTTGGCGTTGTTGACCAGGTTGACGTGGTTGGCGATCGGGCCGATGTCCAGTGTCTTGATCAGCTTGAACGGTGGCGTGGCGTCGAAGACCTGCGCCTTGCCGACGTCCTTGAGGGTGAACCAGACCTGCTTGCCATCGGCGGATGCCGCAATGTTCGGGCAGAACGGGCTGACCTGCTGTACATGCCCGACAATCTTGTGGTCGGCGACCGACACCACGACGGTCTCCGGGTTGAACGAGGAGCAGACATAGCCGTATTTGCCGTCCGGCGAGAAGATCTGCATGCCGGGACCAGCGGGTGTCTTGATGCGGGTTTTTTCCTCGAAGGTCTTGGCATCGATCACTGACACGTAGTCTTCACCGCGCACCGTCACCCACACCTCTTTGCCGTCTGGCGTGAAAAACGCTTCGTGGGGCGCTCGGCCGACGTAGGTCTTGTGCTTGACGGTATTGGTTTCGGTGTCGATGAAGGACACTGAGTTGGTTCCGATCGACACCACCGCCAGGGTCTTGTGGTCTGGCGAGAAGCCCAATCCATGCACCAGCACCTCGCCTTTGTACAGCGGGCTGAGGTTGCCGGGCTGCGGGTCGCCCAGACTGATCACGCCCAACAGCCTGTTATCGACCGGGTCGGTCACCGATACCGTGTTGGAGAATTGCTCGGCGGCGTAGACGCGGTCGCTGTGAGAGACCGGAATGTCTTTGGCCGAGGCCTTGCCGGGAATCTGCCCGGCGAAGCTGGACATCGAAGCAGTCAACAGGGCACAGGTCAGCAGTGCCAGGGGCAAGCGTGGAAGACTCATGGGGTATTCCTTCTTTTTGAAGTCCGGGATGAATGATCAGGGTTGGGTGGCGGCGGGCGACTGGGTCGGGGAGGCCACCGAAGCGGGCAGGGGCTGGCCGACGGCCAGGGCCATCGCGGCGATCTCCTGCTGCTGATCGACGATGATTTCCTGGGCGATGCGCTTGAGCTGTTCGTTGTGGCCGTACTTGAGCATGGTCAGGGCCATGTCGATGGCGCCCTGATGGTGAGCGGTCATCATTGCGACGAAGTCGTGGTCGATGTCGCCGCTGGGCTTGACGTCCATGCCCGCCATCATCCTGTCCATGGCGGCATTGTTTTCGCTGACGAAGGGCGCCTCGGCGCTGAGCGGATCTGCGGCATCCGCGTGTTCGTGGCCATCGTGAGCCATGGCGACAGACATCGCGCCCATGAACAGCAGGGCGAGCCCGCAGCGCAGCGAATGGCGAGTGGTACGTGGCATGTGCGTTTCCTCCTGGCTGAAAGCGTTCACAGGGGAGACGACGGGGGCGGGGGTTTATTCCATGGGAGTTGAAGGAACGCTCTTGATGATGCTTCAGTCGATCTCCGAAGCGGCTTCTCCCAAGTGGTCGATGTGTTTGAAGCGTTCCACCAGAAAATCGATCAGGCTGCGCACCCTTGCCGACAGATGAAGCTGCTGCGGATAGACCGCATAGACATCGGCGCGGGTCGGTGTCTGGTCCTCCAGCACCAGGCGCAGGCGGCCGCTGCGCACGTAACGGGCAATGTCCCATTCAGCGCGCAGCAGAATGCCGAATCCTTCCAGTGCCCAGTTGAGCGCCACTTCGCCGTCATTGCAGCCCAGCGCGCCGCGCACCTTGACGTTGTGGGTCTTGCCGCCATTGGTGAAGCTCCACACCCCGTACGGGGTTTCGTTCTGACGCAGGAAAATGCAGTTGTGGTCCTGCAGATCGGCCAGGCGCGTGGGCACGCCGTGTTTTTCCAGGTACAGCGGAGAAGCACACAGCAAGCGACGGTTGGAGGCGATCTTGCGCGCATGAAAGGCCGCATCCGGCAGCGTGCCGAAGCGAATGCCCAAGTCGAAACCGTGGGCGCTCAGGTCCAGCGGGTGATCGCTGATTTCCAGCTGAATCTCGACCTCCGGATAGCGCGCAAAGAACGCCGCCAGCGCCGGTCCGATGTAGCGCCGCCCGAAGCCCAGCGAAGCGTTGACTCGAATCAGCCCCTTGGGTGTGGCGCGGCTGCTGCTGACCAGCTGCTCGACCTCTTCGATCTGCGTGAGGATGCGCGCGGCATGGGAAAAATACAGCTCGCCTTCGGCCGTCAGGCTCATCGAGCGCGTGGTGCGGTTGACCAGGCGGATGCCCAGTCGGGCTTCCAGCGCACTCAGACGCTTGCTCACCGCTGGCGGCGTCACGCCCAGTTCCCGCGCCGTCGCGGCCAGGCTGCCCTGCTTGGCGAGAAGGTAGAAAAACTGCAGATCCAGGGTCTGATTCATTCGTAACTCAAAGTTATGGATGTAGTGATTCTGAGTCACTCACTGCGTTGGTTTCACTACATATACTCCGCTCACACCCCGTTTGAACAGCCCGGTTCAGGCGGCATAACAAAAACGTTTGAGAGTGGAGTGGATCATGACCGCATACAAAATCGCAGCGATTCCCGGTGACGGCATTGGCGTGGAAGTTATAGCCGCCGGTGTAGAAGTGCTGCAAGCCCTGTCGAAGAAGTCCGGCTTCGAGCTGGACTTCAAACACTTCGACTGGAACTCCGACAACTACCTGAAAAACGGCTATTACATTCCCGAAGGCGGCCTGGAAGAACTGAAGCGTTTCGACGCGATTTTCTTCGGCGCGGTGGGCGCGTTGAACGTGCCGGACCATATTTCCCTGTGGGGCCTGCGCCTGCCGATCTGTCAGGGCTTCGACCAGTACGCCAATGTGCGTCCGGCGCGCGTGCTGCCGGGTGTGAAGAGCCCGCTGCACAACGGTGAGCAGATAGATTGGGTGGTGGTGCGCGAAAACTCCGAAGGCGAATATTCCGGCAACGGCGGCCGCGTGCACCGAGGCCTGCCTGAAGAGGTGGCCACCGAGGTGTCGGTGTTCACCCGTGCCGGCGTCGAACGCATCCATCGTTTTGCCTTCGAGCTGGCGCAGAGCCGCCCGCGCAAACACCTGACCATGGTGACCAAATCCAATGCCCAGCGCCACGGCATGGTGCTGTGGGACGAGATTTTCTACGAAGTCGCCAAGGACTTTCCGGACGTGAAAATCGACAAGGAACTGGTGGACGCCGTGACCACGCGCATGGTGCTCAAACCCGGCACGCTGGATGTGATCGTCGCCACCAACCTGCATGCCGACATCCTGTCCGACCTGGCCGCCGCGTTGTCTGGCAGCCTGGGCATTGCACCGACCGCCAATCTCAATCCATCGCGCACATTTCCGTCGATGTTCGAGCCCATCCACGGCTCCGCATTCGACATCACCGGCAAAGGCGTCGCCAACCCGGTTGCGACGTTCTGGACCGCTGCACTGATGCTCGAACATCTGGGTCAGCCTGCCGCAGCCAAGCAACTGATGTCGGCGATCGAGGCCGTCACCGAAAGCGGCGTGCATACGCCCGATCTGGGCGGCACGGCGACCACGCGGCAGATCACCGATGCGGTGCTGGCGCTGATCAATCGCTGAGTGCCCGGCGGCCTGAGCGTCTCGGGCCGCCAACCGTTACAGCACGGCAAATCGCCGCGGGCGGGCGTGTGTACGCGATCCCGACCCTGCGGCACCTCCTGACAACAATAAGAAATCAGGGCCCTGTCATGAAAAGCATCCTGTCCAAGCTCTACGTTCAAGTCCTCATCGCGGTCATTCTCGGCGCCATCGTCGGGGTGTTCGTGCCGGACACCGCAACTGCCCTTAAACCGCTGGGCGATGCGTTCATCAAGCTGATCAAAATGCTCCTCGCACCAGTGATTTTCCTCACCGTGGTGTCGGGCATCGCGCGTATGGAAAACATGAAGGAACTGGGGCGCGTGGGGCTGCGCGCGCTGCTGTATTTCGAGGTGGTGTCGACCCTGGCACTGGTCGTGGGGCTGGTGGTGGTCGATGTCTTCAAACCCGGTGCCGGCATGAACATCGATGCCGCGACGCTCGACACTTCCAGCCTGGCCACTTACACCACGGCGGCCAAGCACAGCTCGTTCATGGACTTCATCATGAACATCATTCCCGACACCATCGTCGATGCCTTCGCCAAGGGCAACGTGCTGCAGATCCTGTTGTTTTCAATCCTGCTCGGTGTGGCGCTGGCGCAGGTCGGTCCGCGCGGCAAAGTCTTCGTCGACGCGCTGGACAGCCTCATGCAGGGGATGTTTCGCATCGTCAACATGGTCATGCGCCTGGCCCCCATCGGGGCCTTCGGCGCCATCGCCTTCACCATCGGCAAATACGGGTTCGGCTCGCTGTTTTCGCTGGGCAAGCTGATGGCGTGCGTGTACTTGACCTGCGCGTTGTTCGTGATCGTCGTGCTCGGGCCGATCTGTCGCTACAGCGGCTTCAGCCTGTGGAAATTCCTGCGCTTCATCAAGGAGGAGCTGTTCACCGTGCTCGGCACCAGCTCGTCTGAATCGGTGCTGCCGCAGATGATTTCCAAGATGGAAAAAGCCGGCGTGTCCAAGCCGGTGGCCGGAATGATCATTCCCTCGGGCCTGACCTTCAACCCGGACGGCCAGGCGATTTACTACACCATTGCGGCGATCTTCATTGCCCAGGCGACCAACACACCGCTGACCCTGACCGATCAGTTGATCGTGTTGGCGGTGCTGATGTTCACCTCCAAAGGCTCGGCGGGTGTAACGGGATCGGGGTTCATCATCCTTGCGGCGACGCTGGCATCGCTGGGCACCATTCCGGTTGCGGGCATGGTTCTGCTGCTGGGCGTGGACCGCTTCATGTCCGAGGCACGGGCGATCACCAACACGATCGGTAACGGCGTCGGGACCATGGCGATCGCCCGGTGGGTCGGGGCGCTGGACACCGAGAAGATGCACCGGGCGCTCAACGGCGATCCTGAACCGAGCATTGAACCGGCGTTAAAAAACCCCGAGTCGCCGACCAAGGCGCAGATCGTGCCGTCCCTGACGCGGGTGTCTCAGGGCTGAGCGGTCGCCCGGCCGGGCGCGCAGTGGAGCAGTGTCGATGTCTTCAGCCACTGCGCGTCGGGATAGTAGATGAACACCAGTTGACCGTCCTTCATGACGTCGATCAGAGGACGGGCAACGCTGTTCGGAACGGCAGGGCAACCATGGCTCCTGCCGATTCGCCCGTTTTCGCGGGCGAACGCAGTGCTCACGTAGTCCGCCCCGTGGATCACCACGTCGCGCTCGAACGCCCGATCATTGAAACCCGCTTCCAGGCCGTCCATGCGCAACGAGTAGCCATTGCGGCCGACGTAGGGTTCGCGTGTGCTGTACAGGCCGATGCTCGACGCCAGACTCGAGGGTTCGTTGGAAAAACGCGTGGCCATGTTCTCGCCGCTGTTGCGCCCGTGTGCAACCCGTTCGTGAAACAGCAAACGACGCTGCGCCAGATCGAAGACCCACAAGCGCTCTTCGGTGGAGGGCAACGAATAATCGATCACCGCCAGGCGCGTGGGGTGCGTACCGGTCTGCGTCTGATGACACCGCGTGGCCTGCAGCGCCAGCTCGATCACTTGGGGATTGGCCGTGGGCGCCGCATGGGCCAGCGCGGCGTGCAGGGATGGCGCATCGTCGGCGCGGCAAAAGGCGCTCGCGAACAGCAGGGCCAGTGATGACAGACGCGTGATCGGCATCGATGATCTCATGTGGGGGACGCAGGTTGGTCGCCAATATCGGCAACGGCAAGGCGGCCTGGCAAGTGCTTTTGGTCGTGAGCGCGGAGGGGATTGCATAAAACCAAAACGCCACTATGCTGCTGTCGGCGAGCGCATCCGATGTGACATGCGCTTGCGAATGGTCCCCATAACAATCGTGTCGACGACAGCTTGCGATGTTCCGATTCACCGCTGGCTGCGCGCCCTCCGTGGCCGCACAGACGTGACCCGGGTGCAGGATCGATCGGCCTCATGCAGAAGGTTCGACGATGCGCCTCATTTCCCTTTCTACAGGCCTGATCGCGATGCTGTTCGCGGCCGGGACACTCGCCGACGACGCAGCGCCTGCGCCAGAAGCGGTGGTCAGCAAAGCACAGGTGCTGGAAGAAAAAGCCGCCGAAAAGGACGGCCCGACGCCGGCGGTGCCGCAAAGCCAGATCATCACCAAATCCGAAGCTCAGGCCGTCGATCCGGCCGGCGTGGCGTCCGTGGATGACGCCCTCACGTGTCTGTCGCGGACCATTTACTGGGAGGCCAAGGGCGGCAGCGATGCAGACATGGAAGCGGTCGCCAACGTGGTCCTCAATCGCCTGGGCCATGAGGGCTATCCCGACACCGTGTGCGGCGTGGTGAAGCAGGGCGTGGAGAAAAAGGCCTGCCAGTTTTCATGGTGGTGCGATGGGCGTTCCGATCAGGTGCAGGAAGACGACCGCTACGCCGCGTCGAAAGAAATCGCCCGCAAGGCGCTCAATCAGCAACTCACCGACCGGACCCGCGGCGCGATGTATTTTCACGACCGCAACGTCAAACCGGCGTGGGCGTCCGAGTACATCAAGACCGCCGAAACCGGCAAGTTCCAGTTCTACAAACCCAGAGATGGCAAGGCCAAGTGACGGTCAGGCGGGCCACGAGGCTGTAGGCGTGAGCTTGTCTCTGGGCTGGTTCGAACGGGAGCAAGGCCTTTAGGAGTGAGCTTGCCCTGGGCCGCACTCGGACGATCTGTCGGGAACCGGCAGCAAGTCCGGTGCATGCGGTGTGTCTGGTTTACCGAGGTGACTGGTCTTACGACTGCTGCGCAGCCGATCGCGGGCAAGCCACACTCCTACAACGGTTGTGCGGCGCGGACGGGTATCGCGGC
>NZ_JARVSK010000048.1:0-1251 GCF_030209235.1 Pseudomonas sp. efr-133-TYG-103a | reverse complement strand
TGAACTGGCCTAATGATCCCGGACACCTCTTAAGGGCGATATGATTCGCCCAATCAGGAGGTTCCATGCAAGAGCGAAAGACCTACACCCGCGAGTTCAAGCAACGTGCTGCAAGCATGGTTCTTGATGACAACTGCTCAGTTCCCGACGTCTGTGCGTCGATGGACGTCGGCCGTACGGCTCTGCGCCGCTGGGTTGATCAGGTTCGTAAAGAGCGTCAGAAAGGGCAGCCAGTGGCAGGTACCAAGGCAATAAGCGACGATCAGCGAGAGCTTCAACAGTTGCGAGCCAAGGTCAAGCGCCTGGAAACAGAGGCTGAAATATTAAAAAAGGCTACGGCTCTCTTGATGTCGGATCCCGATCGTTTTTCCTGATTGAGGAGCTGAGGGAGTCGAGTTCATATCCGACCAGCTTGCTTTGCAGTGTGATGGGCGTTTCCCGCAGCGCGTTCTATGACTGGATTAAGCGACGTTCAGCGCCGACAGCTAACCGCGACGTGCTCAGGGCGAAAGTCGTGCAGTTGCATGTTGAAAGCCGGGGCAGTGCAGGGGCGCGGATGATCTCTCAGCACTTGAAGGCCCAGCATCTTCAGGTCGGAAGGTATTTGGCCGGAAAGCTGATGGCGGAGGCAAATCTGGCCAGCAGACAGCGCCGCCGCCATCAGTACCGCTCCAGAGGCGTCCAAGCATTTGTGGCCAAGAACCTGCTCGAACGTAACTTCGAGCCAACCGCAATCAATCAGGTCTGGTGCGGCGACGTCACCAGCCTGATGGTTGGGAAGCGCTGGTATCACTTGGCAGTAGTTATTGACCTGTTCGCCCGCAGAGTCGTGGGCTGGGGGTTTTCTTTGATCAATGACGCCAACCTGGTTAGCAAGGCGCTGAGAATGGCGGTGGAAGTTCGAGGCAAACATGCAGGCTTGATGTTCCACTCAGATCAAGGCTGCCAATACACCAGCCAGCGCTTTCAATCCGTGCTGTTGGAGCATGGGATAACGCAAAGCATGAGCTGCAGGGGGCAGTGCTGGGACAACGCACCAACAGAGCGTTTCTTCGGGACGCTCAAATCAGAGTGGGTGCCCGCCAAGGGCTACACGACAGTTGAAGAAGCAAGGCAGGATATGACCAGCTTCTTCATGCGATACAACAGAATCAGACTCCACAGCTACAACAACTACTTGTCGCCAATAGCTATGGAGCAGCAGGCGGCTTGATCACCGTAATCGGTGTCCGGAAAAACTTGACCAGAACA
>NZ_JARVSK010000010.1:0-206697 GCF_030209235.1 Pseudomonas sp. efr-133-TYG-103a | reverse complement strand
TCATCGTCAAGATTAAATTCCAGAACCCCATTTGCGAAAGCAGATGGGGTTTTGTCGTTTCTGGATCAAGAATACGTGTCAATCCGACAAGCGATCAGCACGTTGAAACCGTAGCGTGCAAAGCCGATAAAAAGGCCAGCCCCCGCGCTCGGGAGCTGGCCTTATGCAGCGAGGCGGCGTTTTAGAATTGATAGCTGACGGTCGCGCTAACGTTGCGCTCCTCGCCCACGTAACAGAAGTTCAAGCTTGCACAGGAAGCGATATAGGATTCGTCGGTGAGGTTATTGGCGTTGAGCCGCACATCGACGCCTTTAAGTCCCAACTTACCCAGGTCGTACCCCATCGATGCATCCCAGAGCACGTAGGAGGGCACCTTCATCGTGTTTTCCGCATCGACCCAGCTTGAGCCCACATACCTCAGCCCGCTACCCAGCCGCAGTCCATCAAGGACTCCGCTGCTGAATTTGTAGTCGCCCCAAACCGATGCCATATGCTTGGGGGCCTGCGTGGGCGAATTGCCTTTGTTGTCGGTGTCGCTGACAGTGCTCGGCATCGATTTCGAATAGTCGATGTCGGTTAAGGTGTAGCTGCCCAGTACTTTGAAGTTGTCGGTCAGTTGCATGTGCGCTTCAAGCTCCAGACCTTGAGAGCGGACAGCACCGATCGCGCGGTAGAAGTTTTCCTGAGGGAGCTTGGTTGCCAGGTTTTCCTGATCAATGCGAAACACC
Source organism: Pseudomonas sp. efr-133-TYG-103a (assembly GCF_030209235.1). Lineage (NCBI taxonomy): Bacteria > Pseudomonadati > Pseudomonadota > Gammaproteobacteria > Pseudomonadales > Pseudomonadaceae > Pseudomonas > Pseudomonas sp. efr-133-TYG-103a. The sequence goes on along the minus strand of NZ_JARVSK010000010.1, from coordinate 205,969 downwards.
GAAGCGGTGAACAGATTGTCGGTACCGGGCGGCTGATACTTGATACCCGCTTCCCACTGCTTGCCGTCCGTAGGGGCCAGAGGGTTGCCGGCGCTGTCGGAGTAAGAGTTCGGGTTGAAGGATTCCGAATAGCTCAGGTAGGGCGCGATGCCATTGTCGAACAGGTAAAGCACGCCAGCGCGGCCAGTGGTCTTGGTGCGCTTGTCGTTGATTTCTGTTCCTTGCGGGCGACCGGCTTCACCGATCCGATTCTCGTCAGAGGTTTCGACCCAGTCATGGCGCAGCCCCAGGGAAAAGCGCCACTTATCCCATTCGATCAGATCCTGTGCATACGCTCCCGTCTGTTCAAGGCGGCGTAGATAACTGGTCGGATCGAAATAGGTAATCTGCGAATCGCGATACGCCGGATTGAAGGCATTGATCGGCTCCAGTGAGCCGCTCTGCCAATCGACCACAGTCTTGCGGCGTTGATAATCCGCGCCGAACAGCGCTGTGTGTTTCGCCGAACCGGTGAAGAACTCGGCCTGCAGCATGTTATCGACGATGTATGAATGCAGGTGTTCATTAGCGCCTGAGTAGTATCGATTGAGTTCGTTGCTGGTCGGCGTGGTCCAGCCATAGCTGTAGACCTGATCCAGACTTACCTTCGAATCCAGGTAGCGGAAGTTTTGCCGCGCAGTGAAGACATCATTAAATCGGTGTTCAAACTGATAGCCGACGGACTGCTGGTCGCGGCTATACCCATCGACACCAGGTTCACCTTCGAAGAAGTGCTCGGAGATGCGCTGACCGTTGCGCTGATGCAGTAAACCGTCTGCCGGGTTGCCGCCGTGGTAGCCACCCTCAGGGTCGTGCTGCAGATAGGCTTGGAGGGTCAACGACGTGTCTTCGGTGAAATCGATGCTCAACGTCGGAGCGAGCGCGTAGCGTTTTTCCTTTGTGTGGTCGAACTGCGTGTCAGATTTATCTGTCAGCCCTACCAATCGGTAAGCCACGCGCTTGTCCTCATCAAGTGGTCCGCTGAAATCGAAACCGACGCCGCTCTGATTGTTCGAGCCTATGGTTGCCTGAATCTGATGATGGGGCTCGTAGAGAGGCTTCTTGCTGGTCAGGGCCACCAGCCCGCCCGGCGAGCTGCGGCCGTAAAGGACCGAAGACGGGCCTTTAAGGATGTCGACGCGCTCGAGAAAATAGGGATCGACCTGCATCGTGCTGTATGTGCCGCTGTCGCCCATGGACTTCAGGCCGTCGAGGTAGATGTTGTCAACCGAGCCGTCGTTGAAGCCGCGCATCGCTACGTAGTCGTAACGATGGGTTGCGCCGTATGGATTGGTCAGTACACCGGGCGTGTAACGCATTGCCTGAGCCACCGTCTGCGAGCCTTGGTCATTCATTTGTTCGCGGGTGACGACCGACACGGATTGAGAAGTCTCCAGAAGCGCTGTGCTGGTTTTAGTGGCGATCTGACTGTGGGTTGCGTTGTAGCCCTCCATGCTTCCCAGTGCGTTACCCAGCGCGAACCCGCGCACATCGGTGCTGGGCAACGACATGGCTTCGCCCTCAGCTCGATGCAACACATAACTGCTGCCGTCCTGGCTCACAGCCTGCAAGCCACTGCTGCCAAGCAGAATGGCCAAAGCCTGATCGACCGAGTAGCTGCCCTGCAGACCCGGAGAATGTGCGCCGGATGTCTGATCAGGGGTGGCCGAGAGCGTGATGCCAGCCTGGCGCGCGAACTGGTTGAGCGCCTCGTTCAGCGGTCCGGCCGGGATCGAATAGCTGCGCGCCGGACGCAAGACTGGCGCTGATTCCTCGGCCAGCGCATGAAGGGGCAGTACGCAGGTGGTCAACGTGGTCGAGAGCAACGCGGCGCGCATGGCGGTATGCAGCGCGGAGGGTTTGACGTTGGCGTGGCAAGCATTGTGGGTATGTAGGCGCTGCGGTGTACGTTGAAGCCGGGTCATTGCGCGATTCCGTTCAAGTCGGTGAAGAGGAGGGTGCTGATCTCTAAGCCGAACCGGGGAGCGAAACCCGCCAAAATATTTTTATGCATTGCGCTGCAGCGTGACCCACCACCGAGTGCGGTATTGCAGACGGACAGGCAGCGTCTGTGGGAGGACCGCCAGCAGCTTGTCGGTGTCTTCGAGCCGGAACACGCCAGACAACCGCAGCCCGGCGATATCCTGATCGCAGGCCAGGTGTCCACGGCGATAGCGCGAGACCTCGGCCAGAAAATCGCCCAGACGCATATCTCGGGTCACGATCAATCCATCGGCCCAGGCACCTGGTTCCATGTCCAGATGAGGCAGCGCATCGGCACGCTGCTCTGTCAGCGAATAGCTTTCTCCGGCTTGAACTGTGATCGCAGAAGCCCCGGGCGACCGAAGAAGCACACGCCCGTCGATCACGCTCACGCGTGTGTGGTCCGATTCCTGCCGCACGACAAAGCGCCCTGACTGGCCTTCGAGCACGCCATGCTGACAGCTGACCAGAAGCGGGCCGGGCGCAGGATGTTGTGCGCCGATTGCACAGGTGACGAGGATTTCGCCCTTGGTCAGCTGGATAAGCCGTCGCGTCGCGCTGAAGTCCTGATTCACGGCGCTATCGGTATTCAACTGCAGCCGGCTGCCGTCGGCCAGTTGGAAAATGCTGCGCTGGCCGATCTGTGTTGCGAAATCGGCTGTCCATTGCTGCCATGGCGTCACATCGCGCGCGACCCAAGCGCTTGAGCCTGCGACCAGTAACCCGGTAAGCAGCTTCATTGCCTGCCGACGGCCCATGCGCTGCGCGCTGTTTTCCAGTGCCTCGAACGCGACGCCGCCCGAAGGCAGCGCCTGAAAACGGTGCTTGAGGTCGACGTTGAGCGACAGCACGCGCTGCCAGGCACATTCATGGTCGGGATGCGCGCCGCGCCATTGTTCACAGCGCTGAATCACCCGGGCACTCGCGGCTTGATTGTTCAGGCGCAGCATCCATTCGATGGCCTGGCGAACAACGGCGGCAGAGGGCTGGCGATTATCCCGCGCGGGAGAAGGATTCATTGATCACGACTCACGATGCGTAACGCAGCAGATAACAGTGGTACAGGGCATCGGCGACGTAGCGCTCGACCGAACGTAGTGAAATACCCATCTGTTCGGCGATTTGTTGGTGCGTCAGCCCTTCACACTGAGCCAGCAGAAAGGCACGACGTACCTTGGGTTTGAGGCCGTCGAGCATTCTGGCGATGCTTTCCAGCAGCTCGAACACCAGCTCGCGCGATTCGGGCGACGGCGTTTCGTGCGCGGGAATGTTGGCCAGCGCTTCGAGATAAGCGCGCTCCAGCTCTTCCCGACGCCAGTGATCGATCACAAGGCCGCGCGCGACGGTGCGCAAAAATGCACGCGGTGTCTTCAGCTCGAGCAGCTCGCTGCGAGTGAGCAGACGCAGGAAGGTGTCCTGTGCCAGATCCGCCGCATCGGCGGCGTTACCGAGCTTGCTGCGCAGCCAGCCGTTGAGCCAGCCGTGGTGATCGCTATACAAAGTGCGCAGCGTTGCGTCGTGAGAAAGCATGAAGCTGCGCCGTCCCAGCGCCATTCAAATGATAATTAGTCGCATTGTGGGAAGCGCCGTCATATTTTGCAACTGTCTATCCAAACGCCAAGGCCCCGCCCGGCGCAAAGCCGGGCGGGGCAATCAGCCAGCGGGTTGATCACTCAAAGATTTTTTTGACGTTGCCCATGGCGTCATCAGCAAAACCCTGCAAGAAGCTCTGGAACTCAGCAGCGCTTGCAGGGTTGCCCTCGGCAGGCTCGGCGATGATTGTCCAGGTCGCTTTGCAGCTGAGGTCTGCCACGGGAACGACCGTCATCGACGCCCACAGATGGCGGACACCCAGGTTGTTATGGATCGTCGTCCAGGTCATCGAAAACGCGCGGTCGTCGCGCGAGTTCAGCTGCTCGACCACTTCCAGGCCACCCTCTTTGAATATCTTGTGACGTACAGATCCAACGCCTTCGCCGATCACGCTAATGCTGGCCAGCGCCGGGATGAATTTCTCGAAACCGCCGAAATCGCCAACGACCTTCCACACATCAGCGGCGGACGCTGCCACTTGCACGGATGAAATCACCGGCGTGCCGTTCGGGTTGGTGATGAGCGTGTCGGGCTTGAGGTCGCTGGATGTATTGATTGCGTTCATGTCGTTCTCCATTGCGTGAGTAGGTGTTGCGGTGGAAGGGTCAGATGAAGTCGATTTCTTTCAGGTAATCGCACCCCTTGCGCAGCAGTGCCGGGGTTTTCTGGGGATAGCGCTCGCCCATGCGCTGAACGCCCGCCTCAGCGTTCTGATAGGCGATCATCGAGATGTCTCCGATGTCCTCCTCAAAGCCGTCGAGGTAGAAACCCAGCACGCCAAACAGCGCGTTGTGGCTATCGACGCGGTTCAACTGCGTCTGCCAGTGCGCAACGCTGACCATTTCGAATTCACTGCCGGCTTCTCGAAATGCGCTGACGTAGCTGTTCCAGCTCAGAGGTTCTGGGTTATGCAGGTTGAACACCGCGCGGGTCGGCTGATAACGGCTGCTGTGGAAACCGATGAACCGGGCAAGGAAATCCACCGGCATCAGGTCGAAGGTCATCGAGAACTCCGGCACCTGACCCAGTTGCATCGAGCCTTTGAGCATCAGCATCAAACGGTTCTTGTGTGGCTGACAGACGCCAGTGACGCTGTTGAAAGCGATGTTGCCGGGGCGGTAGATGTTCACCCATGCGCCTTGCTCGCGAGCGTGTTGCAGAATCCGCTCGGCCACCCATTTGGAGAGGTTATAGCCATTTTTGATGTAGATCGGCGGCGTCTCGGCGGCCGGCGCCTCCAGCACATTGCCCGCGCTGTCGACGGCGCTGGAAGCTGAAAGGGTCGAGACGAAATTGAACACCTTTTTACTGCGTCCCTCGCACAGCCGAAGGCACTCGAAGATGGGCGCAACATTGTCTCTGGCCAGCGTCTCGTAGTCCTGCACGTGGTTCACGTTGGCAGCGTTGTGGACCAGCGCGCCGAATTCGCGATCCAGTCGTTCATACACTTCGTCACTGAGCCCCATCTGCGGGCGGGTGATGTCGGCCGCATAAACGCGCACCCGGGACAGATCCAGATGCTCCAGGCGGTTCTCGCGCAGGGATTGCACGAAGCGATCCTGCGCCGTCATTGCGCCGCTTTCGCGCACCAGACACGCCACTTCCGTCGCGCCCCACGCCAGCAATGCTTCGACGATGTGAACACCCAGAAAACCGTTTGCCCCGGTGACGATGACTTTGTGAACATCCCCCAGCCTGTCGACCGGCAACACGGCAATCTCGACCGGTGAGTTGGCGTCTTTGATGGCCTGCGGACTGACTGTCCACGCTGACGAGCCATCGCTGTCGAGCAGCGACGCCAGATTCACCAGGGTCGGCGCTTCAATGAAGCGGTTGATCGGAATGCTGCGTCCGAAGTGCTCACGAATCCCGAGCAGCATTTGCGAGAGCAGGATCGAGTGGCCACCGAGGTTGAAGAAGCTCTCGTCGGTTGAAATATCACCGGGCGGCAGTTCCAGCAGATCTGCCCAGAGCGTCAACAACAGCCGCTCATTCTCGCTTTCAGGCTGACGAAGCGGCGCTCGTTCGAGCATGTTGACCGGCAGCTGCAAAAGCGCTTTACGATCGATCTTGCCGTTGTTGGCAAATGGCATTTTCGCCAGTTCCGTATAAGCCGCAGGACGCATGTAGTCAGGCAAGAGGCGTTCGACATGGGCCTTGAGCAACGGGCGTGCAGCGTCGGGCTCGACACCGTGCGGCTGCGCAACAAACGCCAGAATCCGTCGCTGCTCATCGACCACCACGGCCACCTGCCGATACAGCTGACTGTCGCGCAGGCAATGCTCGATTTCCTCGGGCTCGACCCGGAATCCGCGAATCTTCACCTGATTGTCCCGGCGCCCGGACAGCTCGATCCCCTCGGTTGTCCATTTTCCGATGTCCCCGGTGCGATAAGCGCGCAGGCTCTGCTCGCCGCCCACGTCGATCTGCACGTAGCGCTCTTCGGTCAGCGCTGGATTGTGGATGTAGCCCAGGCACACGCCAGGCCCGACGATGTAGAGCTCGCCCGAGCTGTGATCGGCAACCGGTTGCAGCTGCTCGTCCAGGATCAGCACCTGACTGTTGGCGATGGGACGGCCCAGATTGCGGTTACTGCTGCCCGGCTGGAATTGTCCGGCAGTGATCAGCACCGTGGCCTCGGTGGGGCCGTAGAGGTTGTGGAATTGGCACTGCGCGGCCAGACGATCGATCACAAATGGCTCGCAGACATCGCCGCCGGTGCAGAGGTGTTCAAGCTTGAGCGGCCGGTCGGTCGGCAGAATGCTCAGTAGCGCGGGGGGCAGAAACGCATGGCTGAGGTGCTGATCCAGCAACTCGACCAATTGCAGCGGATCGCGGCGCTGGTCTTCGCTGGCGACTACCAGTTCGGCGCCGCTGAGCAGGGTCGGGAAAATGTCGATCACCGACGAGTCGAAACTCAGCGTCGAGAACTGCAGCACGCGGCTGTGCTCGGACAGACCGACATAGTCCGCGTACCAGGCCGTGAAGTGGCTGAGATTGCGTTGACTGAGCATGACCCCCTTCGGATGGCCCGTTGTGCCGGAGGTGTATAACGCCATGCAAGGCGCGTCGCTTTCCGGATGCCGTTGCATCAGCGACTGAGGCGTCGGGGTGGCATCGATGTCACTGATGTCCAGCCCCGGCAGGCATTGACCGGCCAGCGGATGTTGCCCGTCGTGCAGCAGCAGGCAGGCCCCTGAGTTGTCCAGAATGTACTGCTGGCGCTGCAGCGGCTGGCTGGGATCGAGCGGAAGATAAACGGCGCCGCTTCCGAGAATGGCGAGAATCCCCGCAAACAGCGCGGTAGATTTCGGCAGGCAGATCCCGATCACCGGCGGTTCGCCAACGGACGACGTGATCAACGTCTGCATGCGCTTCTGGATCGCGACACTGTGCGCGCGCAGGCGGTCGTAGCTGATGCGCTCACCGTCGACGGTCAGCGCGATTCGGCCGCCGAAACGGCTGAAGCTGTTGTCCAGCCGCGTGACCAGAGGCTGCTGCGCAACGCTGAGCAAATGCGGCTGCGCGGTGTGATTGAAGCGATGCTCGAATGCCAGCCGGTCAAGCCGTTGCAGGCTTTCCTGCCATTCACTGTGAGGTGGCTCGACGCGCGCCAGGCGGGTGAAGTGTTCAGGATCCCGAGAAAAGCGGCTGACCAGTAACGCCACGGTTTCAATCAGCCTTGCCGTGGCCGCGTCGGCCAGCATGCGACCATTGCCTGACGATTGAGGCGCCACAGGCTCGCGGACGATCAATCGTTGTGCGGTTGCCGAACCTGCCCAGCACAGCAACTCAAGACACGGCAGACCGGGTTGAAGACCGGCTGTCACGCCGACTCGCAGTCCCAGATGAACGTCCGATCCGATCGCTTTGATGACGGCGTCCGCAGCGTCGAGGGTGCCGTCCTCGATAACGATCGAAGCCTGGCGCAACGGGGTCTGTTCCAGTGGGTGGATGTCGTTCAGCAGGTGAATGAGATGCCCGTGGGCATCCAGTTCTTCGCTCAGTTCGGCCAAGGCGCGGCTGCGGCCAATGAGGACGATCTCGAGGCGTTTCATTGCACGCCTCCTGCCGGCAGATAGTCGGCCAGAGCGTGTTGCACGCAAGCGGATTCAAGCATCGAGCTGGTTCTGAAAAACCGCACGATGTTACCCACCAACGGGTGGTGGCGATTGATCGGGAAACTCATCGCCTGGGTTTCGTCCTTCAGCGCCTGTTTGATCGTCTCCTCAATGGGCAAGCTGTCGATCAGCACGAAATCGAAGGACTTTTGAATGTCGTTGGTCAGATATTGAGCAATGAATACCGGCATGATCTGCGCGATGGTCTGCTTGTCCTGCTCAGGCGCGGCGTGCCAGTAGATGCGGACCAGCCGGGCCCAGAAGCCTGAGTGGCGACCCTCATCGAGCAAGTGATCGGCCATCAGGCCTTTGATCGATTGCTTTACCGTGTCGTCCTTGGCGAACGCGGCGACATCATTGGTCACCGTATTTTCGGCAATGGCAACGCAGATCAGCTCCACGGCGCTGCGCAAGTGGTCCGGCGCCAGATCGAGCGCTGCGGGAATGGCTCGGCTGAGCTCGATTTCCAGCGGCAACTGAATCGGCTGGATACCGGTCAGTGCGATGGTCTGCTGCATGAAGTCCATGGCAACCAGCGCGTGATAGTCCTCGTCCACCACCACCGTCATTGCGTCATAGCGGCAGGCGAAGGGAAAACGGATCGCGAAGTTGTCCTTGGCGATACTGCGCGCAGTTCTGTCGACGATTTCCGTCTCGAAAATCACCACGTCGTTGATGAACTTGTACAGGCTCTGAACCAGTGCGAAATCGCGCAGTTGAGGGCATTCACGGGTGAACGTTTCGCTGAGCACCAGCGGCTGGCGGCTCAGCGGGTAGATGAGTTTTTCATCATTTTCGACGATGCGGCGCGGGCGAGTGCGGATCGTTGCACGGCCTTCCCAGGCATCGACGAAGGACAGGTAGTCTTCGGCTTTCATGATGTCATCCTTGTGTGGAGAACGAAGGGAACTGACGCAGCGAGAGGGTCATGCGCTGACCTCCCGCGCCGGCTCGCGCATGCTCACGCGCAGCGCGTCCCACAAGGCCAGGCGGCTTTCCACTGCAGTGATGGCGGCGTCGTAGACCTCAAGCTCGCGCTGCGCGTCACCGTCCACCAACCGGTCCAGCAGGGACTCGGCGGCAGGGCCGTGATCTTCGGAATCCACCTCGATATGGCGTTCCAGGTAATAGCGAAAGGTTGGTGCCTGATTGGCGGTAATGCCCCAGTCGTCGAGAATGCTCTGAAACATCTGTGGGATAACGCTCTCGCGCCCATGCAGAAAAGCAGCCGCCACTTTGTGGGCAGGCGCGTTGAGTGCGATGTCGAGCGTGTCCTTCACGAAGCGGGAGGCCGCTCGGTTGGCGCCCACGCTGTCCAGCGCCGTTTCGTAATGCACGCCCTCTTGTTGCAGCGCCACGAAACGCTCGACCCGTGCTGTGCTGGCGCCGACTTCTCGCATGGCGTCCAGGTACAGCTCGAAATGACTGTAATGGCCATGATCCAGTCGGTCGTCGGACTCCTCGCCCAGCACGATCTCGTTGATCAGCCGTGCGGCTTTCGGATCCTTGGGTGGAAGCCAGGGCAACTGCGTGCAACTGAGCTCCTGCTGCAAGCGTTTGGTCAGCGACATGAAATCCCAGACGGCGAAAACGTGTGCCTCCATAAACCGTCTTAGAACATCCAATGAATCGATTTCGGAAAATATCGGGTGCGAGCTTAGTTCCGATTTCTTGCGCGATAGAAGTTGCTTTTGTTCGTTCATGTTGACGTCCTTGATAGTATAAATATGCCTCGCGTCGGCCATTGTTTTTGCCATGTCATTCAATGTTCGAGTCATGCGGTTAATACGGTGCATGATTGACTGAACATAAACTTTCGGCGAGCCGGGGCCGCGAACACTTACTTCGTGAATGGTTGGTGCTACAGCTTGGAAGCCCTTGTTTTACAGGCGTTGGCGCTCTTCGGTATGCGGGGCCGGATAAAAGGTCCGCAGGTTTGCAGGGCGACGAGAAAACGTTAATGCACTTTCAAATAAGTCTGCAAACACTTTTTCACACTATTTTTAATAACCCTAATTCACGCATGAAGTGGGCTGATAAAACTTTAATAAAAAGTTTTATTGGGTCGAGCGCCGCCCTTCCAACTTATTAGAGTCAGAATGGAAATAATGAACGAATACCTCGTTCAGAGCTGCGCTTTTACTGAACAATCGGATTAGGGATTTTTTTGGTCTGGGCAACGTGAAGGGCATCCTCCATCGTCCCGCCCAATGCATTGCTCCTTTTCGCAGCTCCATGACGAACGCGTTTGCGGAAACCGACTGCAGACCGGTCCACCGCTCGAGTTTGCCTGAAAGACGAGAGCGCGCCGCATGGCGGCGCGCAGAAATCATTGAGTGGGAAATTCAGGATGTGGAGAAGCGAGCTTCATGAACAGGAGGCTTGCCGGGAAGGAGGGTGAACCGCTGCAGTCGCAGGCCGGCCCGGAATTGTCAGTTGCTGAGCAATCCCAGGTGGGTATTGATGATGTGAAGGAGCCGGTTACGTTGGGATTTGAAGAAGTCATTGGTGCCGGGCAGTTCGATCAGCTCGAACTCGCGACGGGTGAAGCTGCGCCAGTTCATCATGCTGGCGGCGGTGTCGATGTTGTCGTCGCTGCCATAAAGGGCCGTCAGCGGAATGTCCAGGTCCTCGTCAGGGCAACGGGACCAAAGCTCCGCGAGTTTCAGATCGTTGCGCACCACTGGCTCGAACAATGCCATCAGCCGTTTGTCCTGAAGGGTCGTCTGCGGCAGCAGCCCGAGTTTGATCAGTGCCTGGATGAAATCATCCTTGGGCAGCGTATGCAGATAGGGCGACGGCTGCTGGCTGTCCGGGCTGCGGCATCCGGCGATAAAGAGGTGGCGCGTCATGTTCGGGTATTGAGCCTGCGCCAGCCTCGCCATTTCATAGGCGACCCTTGCGCCAAAGCTTTGCCCATAAAACGCATGCGGCTCATTCAGATAGGGTTTCAGAGCTAGGAAAGTGTCCTCGATCAATGGCGCCCATTGATCGTAGGGCGTTTCCTTGCGACGGCTGCCATGCCCAGGCAGGCGCAGTGTGACCAGTTCGATGTGATCGGCGAGGCTGTTCGACCAGTCCCGAAACTGCTCTGGATCGCCGCCGGCGCGGGGAAAGCAGATCAGGCGCGTCCTGACAGGTTGTCCGGAATTGACCACCATCAACCATTTGTTCTTTACGGCGTACACAAGGCTTCCCCAACCTGCCGGGCAGGCTTTTTGAGTGGGGCCGGGTCCTTCGGCGCGAGCGCCGACCAGCAGCGCTCGGTATCCCCGTGCCTCATGCGGTCAGGCGGGCTGACCGCAAGCAGGGGAGCGATAGAGGGAGGGTAAGCAGTCGCCGCTCACTCCCGTTGAACCCTCACTGAGCGAGGGCGCGCTTCCTTGACGCCGTGGCGGGTCTGGCGACTTCCGCTGGACGGTCTTTGAGATAGGTGTTGATCGCTTCCACACCGCGATTGAGGTGATGAGTCAGGGCGTCGACGGTTGCAGCCACATCGCCTGATTCAGCCAGCTGAAGCAGATCCAGGTGGTCATGCTGAGACAACTTGCCCAGATTCATGTACTTGAGATTGAAGCGCAGAAAACGCTCCTCCTCGTTCAAGCCGTCTTCGACGAGCTTGAGCAGCCTTTTATTCGTAGCGCGCGAGTACAGCGTCATGTGAAACAGGCGATTGAACGTGCCCATTTTCGTGTAGTCGGTTTCGGTTTCGAGCTGTTCGATGTACTCACGAGCCTTGCCGATGTCCTCTGCGGTGAGCAACGGAATCGATTGGCGCAACGCCTCTGACTCCAGCAGGATGCGCAGGGCGTAGGCGTCGGTCGCGTCTTCGTTGATCAGCGGCGCGACCACGGCACCTTTGTGGGTTTCTACCCGCAGCAGCGATTGCGCTTCGAGCTGGCGCAATGCTTCGCGCACGGGCATGCGGCTGACCCCGAACAGCGTCGCCAGTTCTTGCTGACGCAGCGCGATACCCGCTGGAAGACGGCCATCGAGAATTGCGCTGCGCAGCTTCTCCTCAATGACAGCTCGTGCCAGATGAGCAGGCGGCTGTTCGTCGCCCAGCGTTTCCCGCAGAAATTGTTCTTTCTCAGTCCTGCGCATCGACTAATTCTTCTTCCATTGATCAGGCTTTGGATCCAATAGAACACTAGATTCCTCAGCGAGCGTTGTCAAACCTTGAAACAGGTTTACTGGCCCGTCGGGCGCGGCATTCTACAAGGCTTTCTGGCAGTCATGTGCGTGCGTTGTTTCCTCTCGGGAAAACCATCGCGCGACGGAAAACAGGCGCCAATGCGTTGATTATCAACGCTTGCACGCACAGCCAATCAAAGTCATTGAATCGCAAGCCAATGATCGCCAGATGCCAGTATTCTCGCTTTATTGGTGGGCTTTCAGCGAGTACCTCTGGTCGATCCTTGACCAGCTGGAAGAATGAGTGGGAGCAGAAGTTGTGGCAGGCGTTCAGGCAAGACCGGCGGCAGGTTGGGAATGGGCTGCCGCCGGTAAGTCGCAGGCTGTCGGGCGTGGCCGGGTTACACGTATCGGCCGGTGACGAAGTGCTGAACATCATTGAAGCCTGGCGTCGAGGCGTGGCCCGGTGTCACCAGCGAATCGATGAACGCCTCGTCCTCAGCCGTGATGTTCACCGACAGGGCCTTGGTGTAGCTGTCCCATTGATCTTCGGTGCGTGGCCCGACGATAGCCGACGTCACTGCTTGATTGTTCAGAACCCAAGCGATGGCGAATTCGACCAGACCGACGCCTTTGTCTTTGGTGTAAGCCTGCAGTTTCTGCGCGATGTGCAGCGACTCCTGGCGCCATTCGGTTTCAAGTATGCGCTTGTCCTGACGCCCGGCGCGGGTGCTGCTGTCGGGCGTTACGTCGGGCGCATATTTGCCGCTGAGCACGCCACGTGCCAGCGGGCTGTAAGGCACTACGCCCAGACCGTAGAACTTGGCGGCAGTGATCTGCTCAAGCTCGGCCTGGCGGTTGACGATGTTGTACAGCGGCTGGCTGATCACCGGTTTGTCGACACCCAGACGCTGGGCGACGTTGACCACTTCGGCGATGCGCCAGCCACGGAAGTTGGACACGCCCCAGTAGCGAATCTTGCCTTCGCGGATCAAGTCGCCGATCGCCGAAACGGTCACTTCCAACGGCGTGCTGTGGTCTTCCTTGTGCAGGTAATGAATGTCGATGTAATCGGTATCGAGCCGGCGCAGGCTTGACTCGATCTCGTTGAAGATGTGCTTGCGGTTGAGCCCGCTGGTGTTGGGAGCCGTGTTGCCTGAGCTGCTGCCGACCTTGGTGGCCAAGACCCATTCACTGCGACGTTTGGCGATGGCTTCGCCGACGATTTCTTCCGAGCGTCCGGCGTTATAGACGTTGGCCGTGTCGATGAAGTTGACGCCCTGATCCCATGCCTTGTCGATGATGCGCAGGGATTCTTCAGTGCTCGTCTGCACGCCGAACATCATGGAGCCCAGCGTCAGCGTCGATACCTTGAGGCCGGATTGGCCAAGAATGCGGTGATTCATTGCTCGATATCCTTTTCGTCAGGAAGTGGAAATCAGGACAGTCTGGGTCAGGCTCGCAAGAGGTCTTGTAAAGGCCATTCAGACCGACAGCTCTGGGCCGGACATACTCGCCTGTTTGTGACGGATTTGAAAAGTGACAATTTTGCTCCGATCCGATCGTGCAGGGGCGTGGCTTGTCCCGCGAGCATCGGTTCTACAACGACGTTGTCGCCGATCCCGGAGACGCCGCGCTCCTACAAGTGAGTCGCTGGCCTTGCGTTGCGCCCCGCCAGAAAACACAGCGTTCCGCCGACCGCCGTGAGGCACGCGAGCACATAAAACATCGTCGGCGCGGGCGCGTTGATTAATAAGTAACCACAAATGACCGGGCTCATGGCGCCCCCGAAGGCGGCCAGGTTTTGCGCGCCGAGATAGCTGCCGCGCAGATGCTCAGGCGCGATGGTGTCGACAAACAGATATTCGGCCGGGTAGATGATCATTTCCCCCAGCGTGAACACGAACATTGCCACGCACCAGGCGAGGATCGTGTGGGCGAAGCTGAAGCCGATCAGGCCGATGGCGAACAGCGCCGTGCCCAGGCAGATCCAGTAGGGCAACTGCTCGCGCTTGAGGAAGCGACCGATCTGATACTGCATCAGGATGACGGTCACTGCGTTGCAGGCCAGTACCGCCGAGAGGATCTTGAGCGCCTGCTCCGGGGTGTGAGTGACCAGCAGGAACTGCGACAGATAGAGCGTGTAACGCCCATGCACAATCGTGCTGAGCAAGCTGCCGCCGGTGAACAGAATCAGCGTGCGATCGTTTTTCAACGTGATGAGCGTATCGACGAAGCTGCGCGGCGGGTTCTCCCGATTCCCGGTGGTGGGCGGGATGCCGATCATGAGAAAGACGCTGACGAATGCAATGGCGCTGGCGATCAGGAACGGTGCCAGCGGCAATTGCCCGGCGATCACGACGCCGAGCATCGGGCCTGTCGCATAGCCGATATTGGTGAGCGTGTATCGCAGCGAAAACACCTTGGCCCGTTGGCCGATGGGCAAATTCTCGCTGATGATCGCTTTGGAGCCGATCAGAAACAGCGCTGAAGCGGTTTCAGTAATGACCAGCGTCAATGTGGTGAGGTAGACATCGTGGGCGAAGGTCAGCAGCGTGAACCCGACCGAGCTTGAGAGCATGGCGAGGATCAGCAGTTTGCGCTTTTCGAGCCGATCAATGATGTAGCCGCCATACAGCCCGAGCAGCGTCGCGAGGAACACCGCCACGCCCATCAGCAGCCCGACGTCCTGCTGATTCAGGCCGAGCCGGGTACTAAGAAACAGCGTCAGCAGAGGGCTGGTCATCGCCCGGCTCATGACGATCGTGAGCGAGCAGACCATCAGCCGGCGAATGACGAGGGAGTAGGTGGCCACTGTTGTTCCTATGTCCTTGTCCAAACCTTGGCACGACAGGCGACGCATGCCTCAGCGGCTCGGCTGATTGTCGGCGGCCTGGAGGCTGGCGCGGCCTTGAAGGCGCAGGCCTGCTCACGATCGCAATGGGTCAGATACGCAGGGGTTAAATGACACCACGCCATCGCGGGCAAGCGTGCTTCTACCGGCATCGTCGTGCGAAATCGTCCATGTGGGCTCGCGGCGTTGCTTACTTGCCCTGATTCATCTCGATCTTGCTCACGGCGCCGTGCTCAAGATCCCACTTCTTCAGGATCTTGCCGTAGGTGCCGTCGTCAACCATTGACTGCATCGCTTCGGCGATGGCTTTGGCCAGTTCCGGATTGGACTTGCTGACGCCAAGCCCGGTGAACTGTTTGGATATCGCCACGCCGAGCGGCTTGTACGTGTCCTTCTCCTGAGACATGAGGTACGGAAGGGTTTCGCTGCCTTGCATGGCCGCATCCAGACGACCCTGACGCAGCTGCGCGCGGGCGTCGGCCGAACCTTCCGAACCGCTGACGACGATGGCTGGCTTGCCCTTCGCTTCGCAGTTCTCCTTGCTCCACGCGGCAATCTCCGCCGGCCATGTGGTGCGACGGCTGGTCCCGACTTTCTTGCCACACAGGTCTTCAGGCTGGTTCAGCTCGGTATTTTTGGTCAGCGTGTAAAGCTGCGGGCCGCTGGTGAAATAGTCGATGAAGGTCACCGACTTCTGACGCTCGGCAGTGTCGGTCATGCCCGACAGAATGATGTCGAAACGTTTGGTGACCAGACCGCTGACCATCTGCTCGAACGCGGTTTCCTGCCACGTGACTTTCACGCCCAGGCGCTCGGCGAGGGCGTTGCCCAGATCGACGTCCAGACCGGTCAGCGTGTTGGTGCTGGTGTCCTTGAAATCCATCGGCGGGTAGTTCGGCACGATAGCGGCGGTGATTTCGCCTTTGTCCTTGATGCTGGCCGGCACTTGCGCGAATGCGGAAGTGGAGGCCATCAGGCCGAGGAGCAGGGAGGGGATGATGATCTTTTTCATGGTCGTTCTCGTTTGTTCTGGTTTAGGTGCGAACGGCAGAAATAAAGCTTTGGGTTCTCGGGTTTTGTGGACTTATTAGAATGTCTTCGGGGCTTCCGGCCTCCACAATCTGGCCGCCGTCCATGAACACCATGCGGTTGGACACTTCGCGGGCGAAGCCCAGTTCATGGGTCACGACGATCATCGTCATGCCGCTCTGCGCAAGGTCGCGCATGACCGACAGCACCTCGCCCACCAACTCTGGATCGAGGGCGGAAGTGGGTTCGTCGAACAGCATCAGTTTGGGACGCATCGCCAGCGCCCGGGCAATCGCGACGCGTTGCTGCTGGCCGCCGGACAGTTCGACGGGATACGAGTGACGCTTGTCTGCCAGGCCGACGCGAGCCAGCAACTCGACCGCCTCGTCGTGAGCTTCCTTGGGCGATCGTTTGAGCACCTGAATCGGGCCTTCGACGACGTTCTGTAACGCCGTCATGTGCGGAAACAGGTTGAAGCGCTGAAACACCATGCCGGTGCTCAGACGCTGGCGCGCGATCTGTGCGTCGGTCAGTTCATGCAGCTTGTTGCCGACGATGCGGTAGCCGACCAGCTCGCCGTCGACCCACAGGCCGCCCTTGTCGATCTTTTCCAGCTGATTGACGCAGCGCAGCAACGTGCTCTTGCCCGATCCCGAGGGGCCGATGATGCACAGCACTTCGCCTTGCTCGACCTCGATGCTGACGTCTTTGAGGGCGTGGAACTGGTCGTAGTATTTGTTCAGGCCGACAGCTTTGACGATGCTTCTCATGTGACTTTTGTTCATGGGGCAGCTCCTGGGCCTGACTTACGAACGCTTGCCGGCGCCGCGCGCAAAACGCAGCTCCAGACGGCTTTGGCCGAACGACAGCACCGTGACCACGGCCAGGTACCAGATCCCTGCGACGATCAGCAGCTCCATGACCCGGGCGTTGGCGTAATAGATGTTCTGCGCGTTGTGCAGCAATTCGGAATACTGGATCACGCTTGCCAGACTGGTCATCTTGACCATGCTGATGAATTCGTTGCCCACCGGCGGAATGATCACCCGCATGGCCTGAGGCAGAATCACCCTGCGCAGCGCTTGCAGGCGTGGCATGCCGATCGACTTGGCAGCCTCGTACTGACCGGTGTCCACCGACAAGAGCCCGGCTCGCACGACTTCGGCGGTGTAGGCTCCCTGGTTGATGCTCAGCCCCAGCAGGGCCGCGACGAAGGGCGTCATCAGGCTCACGGTGTCGAGCTGAAACACGCCAGGAATACCAATCACCGGGAAGATCAGCGCCAGGTTGAACCAGAGCAACAGTTGCAGGATCAGCGGTGTGCCGCGAAACAGCCAGGTGTAGGTAATCGCCACGTAGCGCAGGATAGGATTGGCCGACATGCGCATGATCGCAGTGATCACGCCAATCACCACGCCGAGGATCATCGCCAGAATGGACATGATGATGGTGTTGAGCAGCCCCCACAGAATCGCCTGTGAGGTGAGGAACTGGCCGATATAGGCCCACTCGATCTGCCCGTTGGCGAAGGCGCGGGCCAGTCCGGCCAAGGCAACGACGATCAGCGTGGCAAAGAAAATCCGTCCGTAATAGCGACGCGGGACGTGCTCGTATTGAGTGATGTCGAACTCGTTTTCAGTCTTCTTGCGTTCGGCTTGCAAACGTTCCGCCTGGTTCTGGTTCATGGTGAGTCTCCGAAGCTGTGTGCAGGCCGCGCATGATCATCCGCAGCGAAGGCGAGGTCCGGGCATCAAGGGGCGGCGTGAACACGCACCTGAGGCGGGGCATTCGCTGAGGATCCAGGGCAGTTGAGCGTTGCGAGTCCTGATCGAAGTGTCAGGTTTATTATCGTTAGAGTAAGGCCCGGTTCACTGAGCAGGGCGTCGAGCGGATGGTTGCCAATCGCCATTTTCTGTGTTCTTTATTATCTATCGGGCATGTTTTTGTTGTGGGGCAAAGCCTGTTGAATATAACGGGCGAGGTAAATAAGCATTATGGAAACTCCACTTTCCACTTCTGGAAACTTGCCATCCAGACCGGGAAACCGTCCTGCGCTTACTCTGAGCGGGATGGACTTCAAGCTGCTTCGGGTTTTCCAGGCGGTGGTTGAAGCGGGAGGATTCAGCGCTGCGCAGAACGAGCTGAACGTGGGCCTGGCAGCGATCAGCAAGCAGATTTCCGACCTTGAGATTCGCATTGGCATGCGCCTCTGCACGCGTGGCCGGGAAGGGTTTCATCTCACCGAGGAAGGCAAGCTCGTCTATCAGGCGGCCATCGAACTATTTGCCTCTGTGGACAGTTTCAGAGATCGGATAAGTTCGGCGCAGAACGAGTTGATTGGTGATCTGAGTATTGGCGTTATCGACAATACGCTGTCCGATAAAAGTTCATCGTTAATTAACGCACTCAGAATAATGCACGACGAAGCGCCAAAAGTAAGATTGCGTCTGCAAGCGTCGCAACTCGATGAAATCGAGCGGGGCATGGTCGAGGGTCGGTTGAGTCTTGGCATCGTGCCGGTTTATCAGCGCCGCGAAGAATTCGATTATTTCGAGCTCTATGAAGAAACATCGCACGCCTATTGCGCACAGGGCCACCCGTTGTTCGAGGCCGACGACAGCACGCTGGATATCGACAGCCTGCGTCATTGTCAGGTGGTCAATCATCGCTACGCGATCCATCGCGACAAGGCCAGTTTCGTCAATCACGACAGTCAGTCCGCGTCGGCCTCGCAGGTGGAGGCCGTTGCAATGTTGATCCTGACGGGTCGGTTCATCGGCTTTCTGCCCGAGCACTACGCCCAGCCACTGGTGCGCGATGGGCAGTTGCGCGCGTTGCGCCCTGATCTCATTCACCTGAGCACGCCTTTCAACCTCATCCTGCGCCATAACGCTCCGCGCAGCCCGTTGGTCAAAGCCTTCGCACAGGCGCTAGGCGTAGACCTGAAACGGCTGGTTTGAAGCTGATGGCGTGCGCGCGCACCCTGCGCACGGATCTGCGGTTGCGCTGGATTCGCGACGCCGGGCAAGCAAACCGGAGCGCGTCGGGAATCCCGCTCAGAGAGCCGCGGGACTTGCGCTCAAGGCTTAGAAATCAACGGTCGCCGACACCTTCAACGTCCGCGGCTCACCTTGGGTCAGGTAGTTGTTGGCGGTCGATGCGGAGGCCCAATACGCTTTGTTCGCGACGTTCTCGACGTTGGCGCGCAGCGTGATGTATTTGTCGTCCGCCTTGAAGCCATAACGCGCGCCGAGATCCACCCGCGTCCAGGACGGGATGCTCAAGGTGTTGTCGGCATTGACGTACTCGCCGCCGGTGCGCAGCATCCGCCCGCTCAACGCCGCGCCTTCGATGCCCGGCACATCCCAGTCGGCGCCCAGGTTGTACTGGAAGCGCGGTACGCCGGCCGCGCGATTGCCGTCGGTGGCACCGCCGCTGGTTTTGTCGAGTTCGGTGTGCATGAAGGTTGCACCGGCCAGCAGACGCAGGCCGTCGACAGGCTCGCCGAAGACGTTCATCTCGACGCCTTTGTTGACCTGTTCGCCGTCGACGCTGAATACATTGCTGCGGCTGGTCGAGCTGTTGGGCTGCTCGATGCGGTACACGCCCAGCGTCGCACCGTAAGTGTCCCCATCAAACTTCACGCCCGCTTCAACCTGTTTGCTGCGCTTTGGCGGAAACACCTCGTTGGGATTCGCGGCGCTGGCGGGCGACGTTGGCCCCTGGGCCAGGCCCTCAATGCGGTTGGCGTAGAACGACACATTTTCCCAAGGCTTGACCACCAATCCATACACCGGGGTGGTGATGGATTTGTCGAAGGACGGATTACGCGCCCCGGACGACGTGTTCCACGAGTCGATTTCCATCGTCTGCCGACGCACACCCACGGTCAGCAGCACCCGATCATCGATGAACCCCAGCGTATCGGACACGGCAGCGCTCTTGATGCGGTTTTTACCAACGATCCGCGGATCATGAATGTCGCTGCCAAAGTAGGTGTTGGTCGGCCGCGGAAGCTGCACGGGATCATAAATATTATTCGGCGGACGATTAGCCTGCAGAATCGCCTCGAACGAGGAACGTTGCTCGCCCCAGATGCCTGACAGGCCAAAGTTCATCTGGTGGGTAACCGGACCTGTATTGAAGTGACCGTTCAACCCGGCAATGGCGCTCTTGTTGTCCTCGTCGTGAGGAGAGTAAAGGAAACCGGTCTTGGCCGTGCCGGACTTGTCGCTGACATACAGGGACGAGTATTCGCCGTTCTCACGGGTATGTTTCGCCCCAGCGCCTGCGTAGGCCGTCCAATAGTCGTTCAGGTCGTATTCACCGTTGACCATGCCGTAGGTGTCTTCCAGCTGCGACCAGGTCCAGTCCTGGGTGTAATTGTCCTTGGCAGAAGGCGCGTGCGGTACGGCCGTGCCGTTGGGATAAACCACAGAGCGGCCCTGATTGATGCGCTCTTTCTGGTAGCCGAAATCGGTGGACAGACGCAGTCGCTCGCCTCGGTAGTCCAGTGCCACAGCAATCAACTGCGAACGTTTGGTTTCGTCATCAATCGCTGTCTCGCCGCCATGCTGGGCGAGGTTCACGCGGGCGCCGAAACGGTTGTCTTCACCGAACCGCGTGCCCAGGTCCAGGTGGCCACCCACCTGACTGTCGCCGGTGTAGTCCAGCGTCACGCTGCGGGTCGGCTTGTCTTCGGCGCGCTTGGGCACGATGTTGACGCTGCCTCCGATGCCGCTGCCTTGCGGGGCAACACCGTTTACGAAGGCGTTCGGACCCTTGAACAGCTCGACGCGCTCGACCGCTTCAGTGGTGATGATCTGGCGCGGAAGCAGGCCGTACATGCCGTTGAACGCAATGTCGTCCGTCTGCAGCGGCAAGCCGCGAATCGTGAAGACCTGAGAGAAGTTGCCGAAGCCTGCCGACTGACGCACCGAGGCGTCGTTGAGCAATACGTCGCCCAGCGTTCTGGCCTGCTGATCAGCGATGGTCTTGGAGGTGTAGCTGACCACGCTGAAAGGCACATCTTTGATGTCCTGATTGCCCAGTACGCCGAGCCGAGCCGAGCGCGCGACCTGGCCGCCAGCGTAAGTATCCGCCTGAGCACCCAGTTCACCGTCGACAGTCGTCGCGCCCAGTTGCACAGCGTCGCCGACATTGACTTGCGGAGCGACCGTGTAGCCATTGGCGCCGGTGCTGATGAGTGAGAATCCGCTGCCGTTGAGCAGCTGTGCAAAGCCAGATTGCACGGTGTATTCGCCCTGCAAGCCAGCACTGTTGTGGTCATTGAGCAGCTTGGCATCGAACGACAGCGGTACGCCGGACATCGCGGCGAATTGCGCAAGCACATTGCCCAGCGGACCGGGCGCGATGGAATAACTGCGCACCCCGCTGGTTTGTGCAGCCTCTGCCGCCATCACGCTATGGGTCGGCAGCAACGCCGTCAGGGCCACGGCCAGACTCAGTGCCTTAACCTTAAAGCGAGTAGGACTCATTCTTGGAGAGTGATGGTGCGGCCTGAAAGTCATTCGGCAATCCTGTCGACGCAAAGAAAGTGTGGGGGTCTCTTGCACACCGAACGACAGGAAAAAAGGTATCAGCGAAAGTCGATAGTTTTTTTGGTATGCAGCCAATTCGGGGCTTGTCAGTCGTGACGACCGGTTCAGCCGCGCGGCTCAACCGCCACCCAATACCGTGTCAGGCTGCTGACGTTGATCGGCATCGTTTGCTGCAACAGGCGCAGGCTGGCGTCGGTATCGCGCAGCGAAAATGCACCGGAAACCCTCAGATCCGCCACCGAATCGTGACAGCGCAAGACACCCGGGCGATAGCGACCCAGCTCCGTCAGCAAGTCCGCCAAGCGCATGTTTGTGGCGACCATCATGCCGTTCTCCCACGTCATGCTCGCCCTATCCAGCGGCTGCACGGGATAGGCGCTGACAGAACCGAACGCGCTTTGCTCGCCTGCCTTGACGATCACCGCCTGACCGCCGCTGACCGGCCGCATTTCCACTGCGCCTTCCACCACCGCCAGGCGGCTCATCTGATCCTCGACGCGCACGCTGAAACGCGTGCCCAGCGCCCGAGCCGTGCCGTGCCGCGTCTGAACGATGAGAGGGCGATAGGTCGGCGACGGGTCCTTTGCTGTGGTGATCAGCACTTCGCCGGTGAGCAATTTGATGCGTCGCTCATTGGCGTTGAAGGCGATGTTCAGTGAACTACCAGTGTTGATCAGCATCTGCGTGCCATCCGGCAACGTCAGGTTTTTCTGCTCGCCGATGGCGGTGTGCTGATCGGCCATCCATTCCTGCCACGGCAGCTCGCGCTGCGCCAGCCAGATTGCCGGGCCCGCCAGCAGAAACAGGCCGATGCGGTTGAGCGCCTGACGTCTACCGATGCTTTTATTGCGGCCAATGCGTTTGATCGTATCGCTGGCAATTGTGCCAGGCACCGCGCGGAAGTCGCCGATGATGGCTTCTGCACGCTGCCAGGCCTGAGCATGTTGAGCGCTGCGACCGCGCCAGAGCGCTACAGCGCGGTGGTCTTCCTCAGTCGCGGCGCCGGATTGCAGCTGCACCAGCCAGTCAGCGGCTTCGCCCAGGATCTGCGGATCGATCGGATGATTCATCACGCCACGCTCAGGCAGGCGAGGAATGCGTCGCGCATGTAGCGCTTGACCGTGATCAGGGACACGTTGAGTTCGCTGGCGATCTGCGCATAGGTCATGCCGTCGATCTGCGACATCAAGAACGCCTGACGTGTCTTTTCCGGCATTTCACGGAGCATGGCGTCGATGCGATACAGCGCTTCGAGAATCAGCCAGCGGGTTTCCGGCGACGGCACTTCAGGCTCAGGCAGGTGGGCAATGGTCTCCAGATACGCGCGCTCGACATCCTGTCGGCGCCAGCGATCGATCACCAGGCCCTTGGCGATGTGCGTCAGCAGCGCGCGTGGCTCCGCGCCCAGGTTGGCGGGGCTTTGTCGGGTGAGCAGGCGGATGAACGTGTCATGGGCCAGATCGGCTGCATCGCAGCGATTGCCCAGCTTGCGATCCAGCCAGCGCTGTAGCCAGCCATGGTGTTCGCAATACAGGTTCTGGACATGCAGATTGAGCGATCGATCGATTGACGACATAGGGACCACTAGAACATACCGGGCATCCTTGCCGGATGTAATTAAGAATTGATCGCATTCTATAGTCGACACGAGAGCGCTGGCAATTTCATTCTGCGCAGGCGGTATCGTCCGCAAGACGGCTGTTCAGGCAATTCAATGACCGAACAGCCGCGTTGCGAGCGCATTCACAACCTATGTACTGCTGGCGTTTTCACACAGCTGGCAGAATCAATCGCGGTAACCCGGCAGGCCCCAGTCTTCCAGCGGGAATTGCGCCAGTGAACCCAGGATCAGGTCGGCATGGGCATACTGCTCGACGGGCATATGCGAATCCGGAACGGCCACCGCATACATGCCTGCAGTCTTCGCGGCTGTCACGCCGAAAGGCGAGTCCTCGAACACCAGGCAGTCCTTCGGGTCCACGCCCAGGAAGCGAGCGGCGACGAGAAAGATATCCGGCGCAGGTTTGGCAGCTGTCACGTCCTGATGATCAGCCGTCACGACATGCCGAAACAGCTCGAACCACGGACGATGATTGCTCGTTTTCACATTGAAGTAATGAAGCGAGGAGCTGGTGCCCACGGCAATCGGAATATTGTGCTCAGCCAGATGCCGCACCAGAGCCTCGGCCCCAGGCATCGGTTGCGCGTGGGGAAAGCGCTCGTCGAGCATCGGCTGGCGCACGGTCAGGAATTCCTCAGCGGACATCGGCAATTCCAGAGCGCTGATCACGTAGTCGGCGAAATCCTGTGAGCCACGACCGATGGAATGCTGCTTCACCGCCCAGTCGAAGGTTTTCCCGTGCCAGTTAGCGATGGTGTTGGTCACCTCGGTGTAGATGCCTTCGGTGTCCAGCAACAGGCCATCCATATCGAAGATCACCGCTTTGATCGGTCCCTTGGGCTTTTGCGCATCGCTCATCTCATCGATCCCGTTTGCAAATTGACGTTCAGCCTAACGTTTCGAGGAACGCTGTGGCTAGGGGCGACTCCCGTTCATCGCGGCTGCAAAACGTCCTCATCAAGTGCTAATCTCGCGCGCTATCGGCAGCCAGAAATGCTGCCCGGCGCGCGCACCGATGCGTTGAAACCCTGCGGGGTCACGGAAGACACGACCCCTCTTCAAGAACGGACATCTTCGAGTCGACACATGAAAAAATCAGTCAACATTGCCGTAGGCGTCATCGTGGTTGCAGGCGCTCTGGTCACCGCCGGTGCCTGGTATACGGGAGTTCGTCTTGAAGGCGTGCTGGGTGATGTCGTTCAGCAAGGTAATCAGCAGATGCAGGCCGCGCTCGTTGGCCAGGAAGCCAGCGCGAGCATCGAATTGCTGTCACTGGATCGCCATTTTTTCACCAGCACCGCCCATTACAAACTGACGTTCCGCGACCGTCAGCTTACCGACGATCAACCCGTGGAGCTGTTGTTCGTGGACAACATCGAGCATGGCCCGCTGCCGTGGAGCCGGGTGAAGTCGTTGCAACTGGTGCCGGTCATGGCGGCCAGCAACGTGCAGCTGGAAAAGAACATCTACGCCGAAAAATGGTTCGCCATGACCCATGACCAGTCGCCGCTGACGGGCCACTTCAGCATGGGCTACGATCGCGCTGGCTTGGGCCGCATCGACTTTCTGCCATTCGAATTCAGCAGTCAGGAAGGGGATTTCAAGTTCTCCGGGCTGACCCTCAACGCCTCAGCCAGCGGCAACGGCGAGAAGCTCGAAGCCAACGGTCTGCTGGGCAGCCTGGATGTCACCGCGACGTCCGAAGAGGGGCCGGTCAAACTGTCGATGAAAGACTTCACGTTCAACACCGGCGGCACAAAGGGCCAGTCTGGCTTCTACCTGGGCCACAGCGACGCCAGAGTGGGCGCGTTTACATTCCAGGCCGCCGGTCAGCCTGCAATCGAATTCAAGGACTTCGTCAACACCAGCCTGCTGCAGGAAGTGGAAGGCAACCTCAACGCGCAGGTCAGTTACGACGTCGGCAATATCAGCTTCGACGGGCAGAGCATTGGCTCCTCGCAGATGCTGTGGAAGTTTGCCAATTTCGATATCGCCGCGACCAAGTCGCTGTTCCAGCTGTACCAGGAGAAAATCCAGCCACAGGCGCAGGCGGCCGCAGCGACAGGCCAGTCCTATACGCCGCATCTGAGCGCAGCGGATCAAGCTCAGATTCAAGCTGAGATCGGCAAGCTGCTGACCGCCAAGCCACACATCGAGCTGGAAAAGTTCTCCCTGAAGACTGCCAGCGGCGAGAGCCATTTCAACCTGTCGATGGACCTGGGCAATCCGAGTTCTCTCGACCAGCCGGGCGCCGCCTTGCTCAAGCAATTGCTGACCCGGCTGGACGCCCGACTGGTGGTCTCCAAGCCGATGATCCGGGACCTGGCAGCGTTGCAGGCAAAATCGGCGGGCCTGACCGATCCCGTGGCGATTGCCCAGCAAGCCCAGGGCGCCGCCGAATCCGTAAGTGGCATGGCTGTGATGCTGCAGGTGGGCAACGTCGAGGGCGACAACATCGTCTCCAACCTGCATTACGCCGATGACATGGTGGATTTCAACGGCATCAAGATGACCGCCCAGCAGTTCGCGGCGGCGATGATGGGCAAGTTCGTGATGTTCAATCAGGGGCAGTGAGTTCAAGCGGGGCACCGACTCGGCGCCCCGCTGAACATTTCACATCAAGCGCGTCACGCGCCTTGAGGCTGCTCAAACCGGAGGCTGACGGGCAATCTCGGTCGGCGTTTCGTGACCTTCTCGTTCGGGCTGAACCGTACGCGATGACATCTCGGCGCGCAGCTGCGGCAGATATTGCGGGTATTGCTTGGCGACAAAGCTGATCAGCCGCTCGCGCATGTGGCAGCGGGCGTCCCAACTGCGCGACGAATCGGCCGAACTCAGCAGCACCCGCAGCTGCATGGCTTTGGCGGTGGTGTCCGTGACCTGCAGCACGCACACGCGCCCATCCCACAAATGCGGAATATCCCTGCAGATGCGCTCTGTTTCTTCGCGCAACTCTTCCAGCGGCAGTGCGTAGTCGACCCATAAGAAGACCGAACCAATCAGGCTCGACGTGCTGCGCGTCCAGTTCTGGAAGGGCTTTTCGATGAAGTACTGCAACGGAATCACCATCCGCCGCTCGTCCCAGATTTTCACCACCACGTACGTGCCGCTGATCTCCTCGATCCGACCCCACTCGCCCTCCACGATGACCACGTCGTCCAGCCGAATCGGTTGAGAGATCGCAATCTGCAGCCCGGCAATCAGGTTACCCAGCACCGGCTTGGCGGCGAAGCCCGCAGCCAGTCCCGCCAGCCCCGCAGACGCCAGCAGACTCGTACCGATCTGCCTGACCGGCGGAAAGCTCATCAGGATCAAGCCCGTCCCGAACAGCAGCACCAGCACGTTCAGGCAGCGAACCAGAACGCGCACCTGCGTCTGAATGCGCCTGGCCTGCAGATTGTCCTCGATATCCAGCGGATTGCGGATCGCCACGGCCTCGCCGATCGCTCTCACGCAACTGAGCGCCAGCCAGGTAAAGCCTGCCACCACCAACATCCCGTTGAGATGCCTGACGCCGTTGATCAACATCAGATCATCCGGCGCGGAGGTCCAGACGGTTTGCAGTGCCAATAACGGGATCAGCCACAAACTGGGCGGCTCGGCGCGCAGTATCAGTTGCTGCGCAAAAACGAAGGAATTGGCAAATCGTCGAAGTACCACCAGTGCGAACCAGCGCCCCAACAGGGCGATGCAGACAGCGGCGGTCGCGGCGATAAGTGTGTTCAGCCATGGCAACGGCAGAGCGTTCAGCCAGGCGTCCGGGAGGACGTGTTCCATACAGGGAGCTCGCTTGGAAGACGGTTCAAAGACAAGAAGTGTGAACCTCCCCGCCGCCCAATCGTTCCCCGGATGCGGGATATTGAGCCGCGTTGGCTTACGGCTAGGTTCAACGAGGCCCTGCATTCCGAGTCAGCGGGGGCGGCAGCCCAAGAAAGAAAACCTGGGGTGTCAGAGCTTTTTTACCTTCCAGACTCGACTCGCGGCGGTGAAAGAGATTCCTTTGAAAAAAGAAGCCAACATCGTCACTTCCTCCCAGGCATAGACACGCGCCGAATTGAGTACCATGGAGCTGTCTTGATTCGAGATCTCTAATAAATAACGATCTTTTTCATAATCGGCGTAAGCACCCTCTGATAACGCATATCGAGCCGGACGTATCGTGATCACGCAGTCGTCCGCCAAGTACACCGTTTTTTCCAGCTCAGCCACGTCCTGATTCCAAGGGTTTCTGGTGCCAGACGCTGACTCACCATTGTCAATTAGCAGCGTGTACCAGTGAGCACTCACCTCGTCCGCTAGCGCTTTCTCCAAATTTTAACTTGAGCGTACAAGGCGCTTTTTCATAACTCTAGTCCGTACGATTGCACTGGTTTCGGGAGTCTGTGCATTTTGAATTACCTGAAATCAGAAAGGTAAAGTCCCTTTGATGGGGCCGAGTTTTTCAATTTCTGCGCCTACCCTTCGCAGGTATTGCAACGCATCTCGTAATTCGGTGAATGTCGTCATTACTTCTTCTGCATAGTCTTCAAAAACATCCAGCTTGGATTCTTCTATTTTCATAAAATAGATGATGTAAGCGTCTTTCTCTTTTTTAATTGCATATTGGTAAAGATATTGGGTCGATTCGCTTGTGCGGATCTCGTCGTACCCACGTCGTTTTCCTGAATTGAGAGCATTGATCAGGTTGTCCATTGAGGGGCCTCAGCTAGTTATGTCGATGCGGACCATCGTTCCGTCCGCACGTTTGATGTTTATATGTGGGAGTTCGCCGTGTCCTGTTCCTTTTGGATCGTCATGACCAAATACACGTCCGGTCGCTCTGTCGATTGGGTAGTCCTTCCTGTAGCGGACCTTGCCGTCTTTCTTCTTGAACTGCTCCATTTTGAATTTCTTTCTAATACCCGCCGCATCTTGTGAACCAATGCCACGGACTTTCTGAGCGTCAGGAAACGCTTCCATCACAAGTTCGTGAGCTTCACCTTTAGTTTTCACACTCACCGTTGTCTTCTGAGGTCCATTGCGTAGCGCGTCTATGTTTTTGCCACAAGCGGCTAACCCCCAAGGATCCACCCACCCAACCGGATTCGGCGCGTACTGATATAAATTCAGTCCGCCCAGCAACCCGATCGGATCCGGCGTGGTGAAGCGTCCGATATCTGGATCGTAGAACCTGAAGGTGTTGTAGTGCAGTCCGGTCTCGCGATCAAGGTATTGGCCCTGGAACCTTAGGTTTTGCTCCTCGATGAAGTACGGCTCGCGGGTTTCTTCGCAGGTGTTGCCCCAGACGTGATAGCGCGCTTGCCACACGGTGCGGCCGTCGGTTTCGGTGAGTTGTTCGGGCAAGCCGTTCAGGTCGTTGTGGTAGTAGCGAATCGTTTGCAGGGCGCCGCTGCCGTCGATACGGGCGAGGGGTTCGTGGCTGCCGTCTGCATAGACGTACAGGCTGCTCAGGCTGTTGCGCTGTTCGTGCAGCAGACGCAGGCGATCCCACATAAAACGAGTTTCGCTGAGCCGCTGCCCACGCCCGTTGTATTCGCTTTTGCCGATGCGCCGACCCAGTGGGTCGTAGCTCATGCGCACGACATGGCCGTTCGGGTTGTGCACCTCGATCAGTCGGCTTTCTGCGTCGTATGCGAAGCGTTGGATACCGTGACGCATGCTGCGTTTTTCGATCAGCCGCCCGAAGCCGTCGTAGCGATAGCGCTTGTCCTGATAGGTCAGCAATCGGTTATGACGTATCAGGCCCGCCTCTGGATGCGAACCATCGAGCAGGTTGGCCGCAGCGTCGTAGGCAAAGGTTTCATTGTCCCCCCGAATACTGTCCTGACTGGCGATGATTCGGCTTGTCGCATCGTAGTGCAGCAGCGTTCGGCGATCCTGAGGGCGGCTTCGATACAGCCGACCGGTCAGGTTGTCGCACGGATCGTATTGAAACTCTTGGCTGGATTGCGCAGGCAGTTGCGGCGGTTGATGAGTCGGGCGACGCATTCTTGCGCGCAAACGCCCGCAGCGATCGTATTGGCTGCGCGTCGTGATCTGCCCCTGACTGCGCAGCACCTCGCGATGCAGACGATCGCGCTCGAAATCGCTGATGACCTGTCCGTCGAGGTTGATCTGGTGCAGATGACCACTGCCGTAGTGCAGCCGATTGAGCCAACGGCCATCGGGCAAGTGCGTCTGAATCAGATTGCCCAGTTCGTCGTAGTGATGCTGTAACGATCCTCCGGCGCTTCGCTCACCCCGCAGGCGACCCGCCGCATCGTAATCGAAGCCAAGACACTGCTGACCGTTCTGCACATCGGTAAAAGTGACCTCGATAAGCTGATCCATCGCGTTGTATCGGTATTCGGTGCGGCCATCGGCAGTAATCTTGGCGGTGAGCCGACCTACTGGGTCACGCTCCAGCGAATGAACAATCGATGCGGGCATCCGCGGGTCATCATCAGGCGCAGGCAGGTGCTCGACCCGAACCGGATTGTTCAGACCGTCGTAGCTGTAGTGGCGCTGGCTGCCGTCCAGATCCTGTTGCGCGACCAGTCGATCGCCGGCGTCCCAGGCGAAGCGATAGCTTTCACCATTTTCATTACTCAGGGCGTGCAGTCGGCCATAGGCGTCATAACTGAAACGCACCCGGCGATTGTGCGCATCGAGACGCTGGCGCACCTGGCCGCGACGGTCGTACTCATAACGCGTGGTGTGGCCAGCTGGATCGGTATAGCCGGTGAGCAACCCACTGGCATCGCGCAGGTAGTGCTCGACCCGACCATCTGCAAGGTGGCTGCGTAAGAGACGTTCCTGTGCGTCATGCTCAAACGTCGTGCACTCGCCCAGCGCGTCGGTGATGCCTTGCAAGTAGCCGCGCGAGTCGTAGTTGAAGGATGTGGAATAGCCTGAGCAATCCACGTGTTCGGTCAACTGACCGAAATCATTCCAACGCAGTTGCTTGCGTTTGCCGATGGCATCAACGATCTCGACCACCTGACCGCGCTCGTCGTAGCGATAGCGCGTGACGTGGCCCAGGGGATCGGTTTCCCGGGTGCAGTTCCCCCGCGAATCGTAATGGTAGTGCCAGCTGTTGCCCGCGGCGTCCGTTGCCACTCTCGGCAGCGACCAATGCTCCAGCCAGACGGTCGCATCCTGGCGACCCAATGGGTCTTGAGTCCCGATGAGATTGCCTGCGTCGTCATAGCTGTATCGCCATTCTCCGTCGTGTGGATCGACGGCCGAGAGCAACTGCCGCTCGTCATTCCAGATAAACCGCCAGGTCTGGCCCAGCGTGTCTGCGTATTCGGTGATCTGGTGCTGACTGTTCCACAGGCGAGTGCTGCATCGATGCAGGCTGTCGGTGATCCGCGTGCTGCCAGCGTTCAGGTCATAATCAAAGTGGTATTCGTCGCCCTCGTCGGTCCAGTGGCGAATCACCCGCCACTCAAGCCCATCGAGCAGCGCCCATTCATAAAAACAGCGCAGGCCCGTCGGCAACCGATGCTCAACCATGCGCCCGCCGGGGTCATAGACAAAGCGTCGCTGCACGGCGCCCAGCGCATCACGAACCTCAGCCAGATCGCCGCATGCATCGTAGGCATAGCTCGCCAGAATCTGGTGAGTCTGATCGTCGAGCGTACGCTCGATGCGCTCGACCCTACTCGGCCACTGTCCGGAATACACCAGCGATACGCGAAGCAGGTCGAACGTATCTCGCAGCTCAATCAGCCTTCCATCACTGTCGTAGTTCAGATAAATACGGTTGTCGTTGCGATCGCCTAACTGGGTGAGGCGCAGGTACGTGGCGTCGCCTGGTGCGGGCTCGAACAGCCGATATATCCCGTCCTGACTTTCGATCAGCAACTGCCCGTCGTCATGCCGCCGCACCGCAAGCCCCTCGCCTGCGCTGAAGACAGCGCCGCCCGGCGGGACAGAGCCCATGTCGATGGACCGAGCTTGCTCATCGATGTAGATCAGGCGCTCACCGCCGTCTGGATGAACGTCGATACGCACGTTGACTTCGTAGGCGACGCTCCAGCCAGTGCCGAACATCCCGTTGCGGCGTTCATCGCGGCTGTTGTAAAAGCGCTGCCAGTCGATGGGCAGAATACCTGGCAGCACGAAATCCAGCTCCTCGGCACCGCCCAAGACCTTGGCGCCGGTCGCTGCGTGCACCGGATTTGGCGAGCCAGCGATGGCGTGGGTCAACGCCCCCATCGCCGAACTGACGGCGAAGGCGTTTACACCGCCAAGCAGCATGCAGGGCAGATTGCTCTGAAACGTGCCCCTGCGGCCCTTGAGCATCATCAGCGCGGTGACCGCCAGACCGACGCCGGGCGTCTTGCCGCTGCGGATTTCGCGCACCACGACCTTGCCGCCACCAATGCGCACATTGGGAGAGATCAGCCCCGACGACACGACCGTGGCATCGCACGTGCTGCGGTCGCCGCTGCGCACGGCGGGTTGACCGTTGATGGTGACCTTGGCCGAACCTTCAGCGAGCATTTGCGGCGGCATTGGTGGATGGCGGGTGCAAAGGAGCAGGTCCAGCGGCTTGGGCGCGACGCCCGGCCCGGGTCTCGCAACGGTGGGACGCCACATCTGCGAGAAGAAACCCATGGCCATGTCGAGAAAGCCTGATTCGTCTTCGGGCGTTGCCGCAAAACCATCGGTTTGCGAGCTGTCAGACGAGCCCGCGGCTGCCGGTGTGAACGGTACGCTACCCGCCGCCCTCGCCGCAGGCAGTCCGTTGATGAAGGTGTCGCTGGAGCCGGTCGAGATGTTGGCCTGAACCGTGGCCGGGAACAGCCCGTTACCGATGTCCTCGCATAACGACCCCAAACCTTTATCTGCCCCGGTTTTGCTCATTGCCACGCCGACAACCAGGCCGACCACGGCACCCAGCACGCAAGCGCCGATGCCGCCTGTGGCAACCGTGAGACCGGTCGCTGCAACGACTGCAGCCGTGGCCACTGCACCAATGGCGATGTTCGCAGCTACTTCAAGAACCCCGCCGAACACGTCGGCCATCAGTGAGGTGTGCGACAACGCATCGCCGACCCGGGCGGCCCAGAGTGCATCAGACATCGGCGACACTCATGAACGAAACCTGACCGCTCATTGGCTGACGTCGAATTGCAGTGATGCTTTGATCTGCGCCCAATGCACAGCTTCGGCATCACCCAACGGCTGGGTTTTGACGTAGCTCAGGGCGAGCATTTTGCGGGTCCCGGGGAGTACCAGCGCCAACTGATACTGAAAGATATCCTCGGCGCCTTTGTTGAACTGGCTCCGTAATTCCAGCGCTTCGACTGGCTCCCCAGCGCCGAGCCGAATCAATTGAACGGGCTGATGACGCAGGTTGTTGACTTGTTTCTCCAGCCGCTTGAGCTGGTCATCAAAATTGCTGTGCAAGGTCTCTTCGTCAGTCAGCAGGCTTCGGCTGACGATCAACGACGTCTCCAGCTTCGGGAACGTGAGGATGTTGATCGAGGCGTCCTGCAGCTCTGCGTCGGGCAGGGCGAACTGAAATTCGTTGATGCGATACGTCATGGCGACGGGTTCTCTCAGGCTAGTCTTTATTGGCTGGATTTCGGCTTGGGAAACATCGCGTTGACGGCGGCATCGATGCTGCTTTTGTTGCCCTGGCCGTCCGGCGTGGCGCCGGGACCGCCGCCGATGTTCAAGTGCAGCTGGCCGCCGGTATTGATCTGGGCGCTGCCCTCGGTGTTTACGTTGAGCTGCACGCCTGTAAGGTTGATCTGCCCACTCGCATTGAGCTCCAGCACACTTTTCCCGCAGACCAGACGAAGGTTTTCGCCCACCTCGATCAGGTAACTGCAGCTGACGCTGTCTGCCTTGCGGGAACCCACCAGCAGAACGTCGTCGTGCTTGACCGCGCGCACTCTGTCCTGACCGATCGTGACCAATTCGTTGTTTCCGACACCTTTACGACGGTCATGCCCCACCCAATGGCTTTCATCCACCTCGACCACGATGTCCTGATTGCGCTCGGCGTGGATGTACAGTTGCTCGGCGCCTTTTTTGTCTTCCATGCGGATTTCGTTGAAGTTGGCAGGCGTGCCGCCTTTGCTCGAGCGGCTCTTCATGCCGCTTTGCGTGGCGTTGGCGGGCAGGTCGTAAGGCACGGCCTGCTCGGCGTTATAGACGCGGCCGGTAATGATCGGCCGGTCGGGATCGCCTTCCAGAAAGCTGACGATGACTTCCTGCCCGATGCGCGGAATCTGCATCGACCCCCAGTTTTTACCGGCCCACGCTTGAGACACGCGAATCCAGCACGAGCTGTTTTCGTTGGATTGGTCGTGACGGTCCCAATGGAAATGCACCTTCACCCGGCCAAATTGATCGGTCCAGATCTCCTCACCGACGGGGCCGACCACCACGGCTGTCTGCGGCCCTTTGACGATGGGGCGGGCGGTGGTGGGCAGCGGGCGGAAGCTCTGCTGCGCGTCCAAGCAGGTCAATGCGCTGTCGAACTGCGCGCCTGCGGAATGGGTGCCGCTCTCCAGACTTTCTTGGGCAATCTGGTAGCGCGAGCCAACGATCAGGTATTCGCGGTTCTGGTCCTGACGGCTGAATCCGGTCAGGCTGAATACGTGACCGACGCCCAGGCCACGCGCATTGCCGCTCAGTTCAACCCGTTCATGCAGGCTGTGAATCGCCTCGATGCGCGTGCGCGCATAGTGCTCGCCGTCCTCGCTGTCCACGTAGGTGCCGGGATAGTCGTACAGTGGATAGTCGCCGGCGCTGTGTGGCCGCGGTATCTGCGAGCGCACGTCGATGCGGGCGCTTGGCCGCTGAAAGTCATAGTCGTTGAGCTCAAGCGAGCCTGGCTGGACCTGCTGGGCCAGATGCCAGTCGCTGATGTGATCACGCTCGCGATGCTGCCCATCCGGCGGGAAGAACGGTACGAACTCGTAACCGGGTGCTGGAAGATGCGCGCCATAGGCATCGGCCAGCACCAATACATGGCGATCCTTTTCGTGACGGAAGAAGTAGTAGATACCCTCCTGCTCCATCAAGCGGCTGACAAAATCGAAGCTGTTTTCACGGTATTGAACACAGTATTCCCACTCGCGATAAGGCCGGCTGAGGGCGTCTTCGAAGTCGGAAAAACCAAGATCGCGGAACACCTGTTTGATGATCTGCGGGATGCTCAGATGCTGGAAGATCTTGCAGTCGGAGGTGCGAGTCAGCAGCCACAGCCAGGGCCGCAGCGTGACCTGATAGCTGGCGAACTGACCGATGTCGACGTTCTGGCTGCAGCGTGAAACCACCCCATGAAAATAGCGGCTGCCGCCATTACTCAGTTGCAGCGCCACGCTCATCGGCTTGCCCAGCAGCTGGTTCAGGTCGATCGCGTGGTCGCTGGACGTCAACTGCAACTCATACTCGAACAGACGCCCCAGCTCCTCGGCGCCGTCCATGTGTTTCAGGAGCAGGACGTCCGGGCCCAGCGGGCTGCTGACTTGGGCCTGACGCGTTATCTGGGTGAATAGCATGGGTTATCTCAATACCGTTGTGGCCGGCGCAGGGGGCGGGCGGGTCTGTAACAGCGGCGGTCAATCGACATCGCTGAACTGGTAATCCAGGCGGTTATCTCGGACGCGGATCTGCACTTCGGCCATCGGCTTGCCTTCGAGCATTCGGGTCAGGAACTCGCGGCTCATGTCAGGCAGCAATGTGTTGGTGAGGATGGAGTCGATCATTCGCCCGCCGCTTTCGGTTTCGGTGCAGCGCGAGACAATCAGGTCAACCACCGTGTCGTCATAGGCAAACGCCACCTTGTGCGTGGCTTCCACCCGGTTTTTGATGCGATCGAGTTGCAGACGGGTGATCGCCTTGAGCATCGCGTCGTTGAGCGGGTAGTACGGGATCGTCACCAGACGCCCCAACAGGGCAGGCGCGAAGATCTCAAGCAGCGGCTCGCGCAGGGCTTTGGCGATGTCTTGCGGATTCGGCACGTTCCCGGTGTCCTGGCACAGATGCGAAATCAGCTCAGTCCCGACGTTGGTGGTCAGCAGGATCAGCGTGTTCCTGAAGTCGATCAACCGGCCTTCGCCGTCCTCCATGACGCCCTTGTCAAAGACCTGGAAGAACAGCTCGTGCACGTCCGAATGGGCCTTTTCCACCTCGTCCAGCAGCACGACGCTATACGGTTTGCGCCGCACCGCCTCGGTCAGCACGCCGCCTTCGCCGTAACCGACGTACCCGGGCGGTGCGCCCTTGAGGGTCGAAACGGTATGGGCTTCCTGAAACTCGCTCATGTTGATAGTGATGAGGTTTTGCTCACCGCCATACATTGCTTCGGCCAGTGCCAAAGCCGTTTCGGTCTTGCCGACGCCTGAGGTCCCGGCAAGCATGAACACCCCAACGGGTTTGCCCGGATTATCCAGGCGGGCGCGGGAGGTCTGGACACGCTTGGCGATCATCATCAGCGCGTGGTCCTGTCCGATGATGCGCTTGCTCAGGTAGCGATCAAGATTGAGCACGGTCTGCAGCTCATTGCGCGCCATGCGACCGACCGGAATGCCGGTCCAGTCGGCGACCACCGAGGCCACGGCCTGATAATCAACGGTCGGCAGAATCAACGGATTTTCGCCCTGCAGGGCATTCAGGCGCGATTGCATGACGATCAGCTTTTCGCGCAGTGCGTGACGCGGGTCTGCGTCGTCATCCGGGTTCGCGACGGCTGCGACTTCCTGGAGCTGCTCGCGCGTGGCCAGCAGCTCATCCACCTGCGACTTTTCGTCAAGCCAGCGAGTTTCCAGCTCGGCCAGACGTGCGCGCTCGCGGCTCAGGAGGTTGGCGCTGTCCCCGTGACGCGTGCCCGTCTCGACGCCCAGGGCATGTTCTCGCGCGATGATCCGCACCTCGGTTTCCAGCGCCTCAATGCGTCGGCGGCTGTCGTCCACTTCGGCAGGCACCGCATGCAGACTGACAGCAACTCGTGCGCATGCGGTGTCGAGCAGGCTGACGGATTTATCGGGCAGTTGCCGGGCTGGGATGTAGCGCTGTGAAAGCTTGACCGAGGCTTCCAGCGCCTCGTCGAGAATCTGCACCTGATGGTGATTTTCCATGGCGCTGACAACCCCACGCATCATCAGCAGCGCCTTGTCTTCCGAGGGCTCATCGACCTGCACCACCTGGAAGCGGCGGGTCAGGGCAGGGTCTTTCTCAATGTGCTTTTTGTATTCGGTCCATGTCGTCGCGGCTACCGTGCGTAAGGTGCCACGCGCCAGCGCAGGTTTCAGCAGATTGGCCGCGTCGCCAGTGCCCGCCGGCCCGCCCGCGCCAACCAGCGTATGGGCCTCGTCAATGAACAGAATGATGGGTTTCGGTGATGCCTGAACCTCCTCGATCACGTGGCGCAAACGCTGCTCGAACTCGCCTTTCATGCTTGCGCCTGCCTGCAACAGGCCGACATCCAGACTGCGCAGTTCGACATCTCTGAGCGCGGGCGGAACGTCTCCAGCGACGATGCGCAATGCGAAGCCTTCCGCCACCGCAGTCTTGCCAACCCCGGCCTCGCCAGTAAGGATCGGGTTGTTTTGTCGACGACGCATGAGGATGTCGACCATCTGCCGGATCTCCTCGTCGCGTCCGACAATGCGGTCAAGCTTGCCGCTGCGCGCCAGCTCGGTCAGGTCCACCGTAAAACGCTTGAGCGCTTCCTGCTTGCCCATGACGCTGGGCGCGATCGCGCCGCTGGCCTCACCCGGGGCGGCCCCTGCATTGGAACCGTCGTTGGCGCTCAGCGCGTTTTCCGGGGAATCACCTACGTATTCGTCAAAGCGCTCGCTCAACGCCTCGACTTTGATCTTTTCGAATTCGCAAGACAGATCCATCAGGGCGCGACGCAGGCTTAGAGTTTTGAGAATGCCGACCAGCAGATAGCCTGTTCGTACCTGCGCATCGCCAAACATCAAGCTGCCGTAAACCCACCCACGCTCGACCGTTTCCTCGACGTGTGAGGACAGATCAGTGATCGATGTAGAACCTCTTGGCAGGCGATCCAGTGCCTGGGTCAGGTCTTGGGCCAGGCG
Organism: Pseudomonas sp. efr-133-TYG-103a; assembly: GCF_030209235.1. NCBI lineage: Bacteria > Pseudomonadati > Pseudomonadota > Gammaproteobacteria > Pseudomonadales > Pseudomonadaceae > Pseudomonas > Pseudomonas sp. efr-133-TYG-103a. The sequence continues at coordinate 168,983 of NZ_JARVSK010000010.1, read as the reverse complement.
CGCCGGTTCGACCTCGAACTGCCGCACGATCCGGTGCAGGTCCGAGTCCTGCAATTGCAGCAGTTGATGAATCCAGTGGGCCAGTTCCACATATGGATTGCCCCGCAACTTGCAGAACACGGTGGCGGATTCGATGGCCTTGTAACCAAGGCTGTTGAGCTTGCCAAACAGCGCTGCGCGACGGATTTCACCCATGTTTCGTGCTCCTTGCGTGAGGGTCTTTGGAAGTTGCGGACGGCGGCTGCATCGAGCGCGCCTGTTCGGCGTAATGACGGGCCAGAATCAGGTCCTGGGCATCTTCTGAGGGCTGGCCGAGCCAGGTGTTGAAACCCAGGCGGAACTGGCCGTCGAGCCGTAAGGCGGGAACGTGCGCTTGTCCGAGAATCAGATTCAGGTCCCAGTCCAGCTCATGGCCCAGGTACTCGGCGACCCAGGCGACAAGGTGCGAAAAGGCTTCGCTGTCGGGCAGCATGCTCATGTACTCGTCGAGCTTGAGCGGACCAAGTCGCAACCGAAACGTGTGCTGGCGATCCCAGACCTGAGCGCCCAGACAGAAATCCACGCCCAGTTGATTGGCGCTGACTCCCAGGCGACTGCGCTCGGGCAATTCCAGCCACTGGCCGACGTACTCTTCGATCTCAACCGGCAATCCGAAATAGTCCTCCAGAATTGCCTTCAGGCCGTCCGGGTAACGGGTCTGCGCTGCCAGATGGCCGCTGAAGTGCAACTTGGCGGTGTCCGGAATCAGCCCCTGATCCAGCAGGCTCGGCATGCCGCGACCGCTCAAGGCGGCGAGACGCGCGGCCCAGTAATCATCATCCGGCCGGTCGTGGCTGACCGCCGGTCGTGCTTCGGCCCACGCCCGATAGAACAGGCTGAGCAGGCGATGATGGAAGATGTCGAGAAAACGTTTGCTCGTGCTGTCGGCATGGTTGCGCTGGCGCTCGCGCTCGTACTCGGTCAGATGCAGCGGTAATGGGCCATTGGGGCCACCGAGGCCGAAAAAAAGCTGCTCCAGCCGCGCCGGCTTGTCGTCTTCTGCAGGCGTCAGCGCTGCCAGCGTCGAGGGCGCGAAGGCGCAATCGGGTTGCTGGCCCATGCGCAGTGGGTCGTCGGCCAGCCGCAGGGAATGGCCCCATCGTGGCAGCTGCGGTGACTGGCATTCGATGCGTCGTAGCGCCTGAAAAAAATCATATTCCCACGCTTCGACCGGTGTAGCGGTGAGCGTGCTCACAGGACCGGACGGCGGCCGGGCTTGGCTTTCCATCGCATGATCTCGCCGCGTTCGCTGGTGCGAATAACGGTCTCAGTAAAACTGTTGATGGATACGTAGCGCGCCACGAAGCGTTCAAGCACGGCGCCGAGCAAGAACACACCGGTGCCGCGAAAAGCGTTTTCGTCGAACTCCAGGGTGATTTCGAGGCCGCGCCCGAACGCGATCGGTCCCGGCATCGGCAAGCGACGGGTGCACGCTTTACTGCTGACCTCGCGCAGGCCTTCGATCTGCAAGGCCAACGCGGCGTCATTACTGTCGCCGTATAAGCGGAGCAGTTCGCGAAGCGCAGCCGCACCCTGACCGTGCTCGCTCAGCGACAGGTAATTCAGCGAAAGCTGACTGATCAGGCGCCAGGCTTTCTGGTCGTGGGCGTGGCTGGCGCGGGGCCGGCTCGGTGCGATCAGGCAACGAATCGACACCACGGGTGCGCTGTCGGCGAGCGTGAAGTCGGTCTTGCCACCGCCGATCGTCATGAACAGCGGCAGGTCGCGATTCGTGCACAGCGCACTGATACCCAATTGGCGCAGGTCGGTGCGCCAAGGCGCTTGATTGCTGTCCGCGAGACTGATGAACGTCTCACTGCCCACGTAGGTTGAGCGTGTGCCGGTGCGACGCTGCTCACTGGACAGCACACGGGGCTCACGACGCAGGGTGTAAAAGGCGGTGTTGCGCCCATAGCGTGAGGGATCGCGCACGGCGTAGAACGGAAGGAACGGTTGTTCAGGCCCGGCGCCGTGCCCGGTCACGGCGGTGATCGAGTGAATTTCAAAATCCATCGGCCGCGTTCGATCGGCGATGACATGATGCTCGTTGACTCGATCAGACACGTGAACTCGGTCGACGCGTCGCGCAAACAGGTTGATCGCCGGTGTGCAGAACGGCACAAACTGTTGAGGCCCGACACTTCCTTCCAGGCTTTGGTCAAATCGGTCGAAAAGTACGACCAGTTCCAGCTCTTGACCTGAGCACCGGCTTACCGCTGTGCCAAGCGCCGTGACGTCGACGAACAGGTAGCGTTGCGGCAGCGCGAAGTATTCCTGCAGCAGCCTATAACCCTGAAATGCTTGCGGGACCACAGGCATCGCCGCCTCGCGGTCATCGAAACCGCAGGGCTTCAATGCGTCGACAGGCAGGCGCTCGATCCAGTCGCCGTCGGGCTGGCGCGCAAATACAGCGCAGGCATTGCCGAGCAATTGCTCGTACAGCTTGAAGGGCTGCTCATCCGCGCCGTTGAGATAGAGCGGCAGATGTTCGAGGCCCAGGCTGTTGATCGGCAATTCTGCGCCCGTACGCAGCGTGAGACGCAGGCCAGCCTTGGCTCTCGGCTCGCCGGCGGCCATTCTGCCCAGCACGGTCGCGGGATTGCCAAAATACTCAGCCTGACTGATCTTCAACGGCCACAGCGTCACAGGATGAGCGCTGCGGTATTCGCAGGATGTCTGGGAGTCGCGGCCCAGCGCGGCGCGTAGAATGCTGTCGCGAGGCAGGGTGAAGCCACTGCTCAAGGAGCCGTCATCCGGGTCGATCTGCATCTGCACCACAGTCATCGACGGTGTTGGCGCGAGGTAGTGCGGGTAAGCGATTTCCAGCAAGTTGTGGGTGAATGTCGGGTATTCGGCATCGAGTTTGAGCTGCACCCGAGCAGTGAGATACGCAAAACCTTCCAGCAGGCGCTCGACGTAAGGGTCGGCGCATTCGATCCCGGACAGCGTCAGGCGCCCGGCGATCTTCGGGTATTCCCTGGCAAACTCCGCCGCACTTTCGCGCACGTGCAGCAACTCCTGGTTGTACAACTCCAGCAGGCGCGGATTCATGGGCGCCTCCGTTGTTCGGCCGGGGCGACCTGTACATGACCGGACTCCAGGTCCAGATCGGTGCGAAGCAACAGTGGTAATGCAACCGGCTGAGCCCAAAGATCGCCTTCGATCTCGAAACTCAACGCGTTGTGGTTCATCCGATTGGGCACGGCCTGAGCGCGAACGCGCAGCGTGTGCCGCAGAATCCGGGGCTCGAACGTGGCGATGGCTTGATGAATCAGCCGTTCCAGAAGGCTGACGTCTATGTTCGACGCGCTGGTCCCGGTGAGCGGAGGCAGGCCGAAATTCACCACTGACGTGCCCGCCTGCGTGTTCAGCGTGGCATCGGCGTCTAACAGCGAAGTGGTGTTGAGCAGCCACGTCAGGTCACGCAATACCGACGCCTTCAACTGGTTCAGGGTGAGGACGCGTCTATCGGCGCCTTCTTGAAGATTGCCGGGCTCGTCATCGGTCAGACGATCGAGGAGTGAAGGCTGCAGACGCTCACGCAGGGTCAGGCTGTTCACCCGTTGAGCTGCCAGGTGAAGTCTTTTTGATCCCAAAACCGAGGCAGACATGCAACCCAGCGTATGGACGCTGTTTCTATCATGTCTTTCCAGTATCGGATGGGCTGCATGCGTGTCGCCTTGTGGTTTTCCCGAGGGCCAACGCAGGGATTGCCGTCCGGGCGGCTCGTCGGAACCTCGGAACAGGCTCTCCACAAATTGATAAACGAAGGTCTCGCCACGGTTTCTGCGTCCTGCGGATAAGTCGGTGTGGGATACGCGCCCGGCAGATACCCGGGCGCGTAAGGGGATCAGCGTTTGGTGTTCGTGCGGATATTCCAGCCGTACTTGACCGGGCCACCGTCCTTGGTGCCGTCAGCTTTCTGTGGCTGGTAATCAACCAGTACCTGAGCGAAGTTCAGGCAGACGTTCTCCGTCATCCGGTCCGCCGATCCCGAACCGCCTGTTTCCAGGGAAGTGACGATGACCTCTTCAAGATTGATCACCAGATACTCGACCTGGCTCTCACCGCCCGCCTTGCGGACGGTCAGGGTGACTTTGTCGATGTGCTTGCCGCTGGAGCACAGCATCATCAGGTTCGGAGTGGACTTGTCGACGTGTTTGGTGAACGACAGGTCGCGAATGTTGACCTTGCCCGCGCCGCCGCCACCGCCTGTGTGCATGTTCCCGGACTGGGTCATGCCCCAGCTCCAGTTCAATACATCGATCTCGTCCTTATGGGTCTCGTCCATGGACTCGCCCTTGATGTCGCCGATCTTGATGAAGATATCAACTGCCATGTTTTCTCCAATGTGGTCTTCACCACGTTGATTTCGGTCAGGCCGCAGAATGCGACCCGTCCAGTTTTATGATCAGACGCCCTTGGCTGACGGCAGCCGGGAAACCAGACGTAACGACACAGTCAGGCCCTCCAGCTGATAGTGCGGACGCAGGAAGAACTTCGAGTTGTAGTAGCCGGGATTGCCCTCGACGTTCTCGACCACAACCTCGGCTGCGGCCAGCGGATGCTGGGCCTTGGTGGTTTCGCTCGAGTGCGCCGGATCGCCGTCGACATAGTTCAGAATCCAGCCCTGCAACCAGCGCTGCATTTCGTCCTTCTCTTTGAACGAGCCGATCTTGTCGCGCACGATGCACTTGAGGTAATGAGCAAAGCGGCAGGTGGCGAAAAGGTACGGCAGGCGCGCGGCCAGATTGGCGTTGGCAGTCGCGTCCGGGTCGTCGTATTCCGCAGGTTTCTGCAACGACTGCGCACCGATGAATGCCGCGAAATCCGTGTTTTTCTTGTGCAACAGTGGCATGAACCCGTTTTTGGCCAATTCGGCTTCGCGACGGTCGGAAATCGCGATTTCAGTCGGGCACTTCATGTCCACGCCACCATCGTCGGTGGGGAATGTATGGGCGGGGAGGTTCTGCACTTCGCCTCCGGATTCGATGCCGCGAATCCGTGAGCACCAGCCGTAGTGCTTGAACGAGCGATTGATGTTTACCGCCATCGCGTAGGCTGCGTTCGCCCAAGTGTATTTGGCGCTGTCGGCGCCATCGGTGTCTTCTTCGAAAGCAAAGGCTTCCACCGGATCGGTCTTGGCGCCGTAAGGCAGACGCGCCAGGAAGCGCGGCATCGTCAGGCCGATGTAGCGCGAATCCTCCGACTCACGCAGTGAGCGCCAGCCGGCGTACTCCGGTGTTGTAAATATTTTGGTGAGATCGCGCGGGTTCGACAGTTCCTGCCATGAGCCCATGCCCATCACCGTCGGAGAAGCTGCTGCGATGAACGGTGCGTGCATCGCCGCGCAGGTCTTGGACAGCTCGCCCAGCAGCTCGACATCTTTGGGCGACTGATCGAAGTAGTAATCGCCGACCAGACAGCCGTAAGGCTCGCCGCCGAACTGGCCGTATTCCTCTTCATACATTTTTTTGAAGATCGGGCTTTGGTCCCACGCCGTGCCCTTGAATTTTTTCAGCGTTTTGTGCAGCTCCGGCTTGGAAATGTTCAGTACGCGAATCTTCAGCTGCTCGTCGCTTTCGGTGTTGTTAACCAGGTAATGAAGGCCACGCCAGGCGCTTTCGAGCTGCTGAAACTCAGGGTGGTGAATCACCTGATTCACTTGTGCAGTGAGCTTGGCGTCGATGGCCGCAATGATCGATTCGATCGAGGTGATCGCGTCGTTAGAGATCAGATCGGTCTGTGCCAGCGCCTGTTCGGCCAGCGTGCGAACCGCGGTTTCGACCGCTTCGCGGGCGCGCTCTGTCTTGGGTTTGAATTCTTGCAGCAGCAACGAGGCGAACTCGTTGGCATTGTCAGTGAAGCCCGGCTGAGCCGCCTGCTCATTGAGTGACTGAGTCATGTTCGTTCGTCCTGATTACGCTGTCGGCTCGGTGGAATGAGCATCGGTATCCTGAGGTTTTGGCGCACTCGCCAGGGCCTGCAGAAGGGCCGGATCCCTGATCGCTTTCATGATGATTTCTTCCGCACCCGTCTTGCCGTCCATGTAGGTCAGCAGGTTCGCCAACTGAGTGCGGGCGTCGAGCAACTGATTGAGCGAATCGACCCTGCGTGCGACCGCAGCCGGGCTGAAGTCGTCCATGCTCTGGAAGGTGATATCCACGCTCAGGTTGGCTTCGCCGGTCAGCTCATTCGGTACGTGAAAGGCGACACGCGGCTGCATGGCTTTCAGGCGCGAGTCGAAATTATCGACGTCGATTTCCAGGAACCTGCGTTCAGCCACGGCGGCCAAGGGCTCGGCGGGCTTGCCCGCAAGGTCTGCCATCACGCCCATCACGAACGGCAGCTGGACCTTTTTTTCCGCGCCATAGAGCTCGACGTCGTACTCGATCTGGACGCGCGGGGCGCGATTGCGCGCAATGAATTTCTGAGAACTGCTGTTCGCCACGTTGCTCCTCCTGGTCGCTCTTGCGACGTGATTGCCGTCATCGGTCGTAACCGGTCACGGGGTTGTGTGCTTTCCCTGATCGACTTGCCGTCGCGTTCGCTCAATGTGCGTCGGGGCCTTGCAGATGTTCGAGCTGGGAAAACCCGTCTGGAATCAGGTTGCGCACGATGGCCGCGAAGTCTGCGTGGACCAGCGTCTTCGCCCGGCTCAACAACACGGGCAGCGGGCTCGAAGGTTCGTGGCGGGCGTAATAGTCAAGGATCCGGTCCAGGCTGCGGACCACGTCCTCCCGGCCGGAGATCTCAGCGTCCGGGCGCGATTCGGTCGCGGGGCCAGGCGGCGTCTCGTCACAAGACGGGCTGACGCGATCTGGATTCATTTCGCCCACGCTTGCGTCCGGCGCGTGCTCGACGAGGATGTGCAGGGCTTGTTTGAGCAGCCCTTTCAGCGCTGAAAGATCGACCCCGTGCGCACCGCCCACCTGTTCACTGACGTAGTGCTCGATGGCGTCGACGGTGCTGTGAGCCTGGCGCAACGTGGAGCGCAGCGCATTGAGGTGCTCCGGATCACTGTCACGCAGTGCCCCGCAGAGCTCCTCGGATTTGAGGGTTTCGTCGGAGAAAGTCTGCAGGCCTGAGGCGTGGAGCGCGGCACGCAGACTGATCGGGCCAAAGGCGCGTGAGTTCGTCAGTTCGCTTTCGCGCAGCAAGCGAAGGTTGGTTTCGCAGGCAATTGCAGTGAGCGCGTTGATGCGGGCGGTGGGATCGTTGTCGTCTTCAGCGTCCAGACGCGGGTGGATGATCGGCCAGTACCGGCCCAGCAAATCGTGGACCAGCGTCAGGGCACTGGCGAGACCGTGAAACCCTTCGAGGGCCAGCGCGCTCTGCAGCATGAAGTGGGTGATCCGCAGGTCTTTGCTGCGCTGCAAAAGCGCAGTGGCGGACTGTGCGACATGCCGCCATTGGGGGAGTTCTTCAGGGTGAATGGCGTCGCCCATCATGCGTGCCGGCTTGCCTTGAGCATCGCGCTCCAACTGCAGAAAATCCGCGTCGTATTCCAGATCATCGCCACAGGAAGAGTGATCTGAAACTGCGGCGAGTAGTAATGGAATATCCAACACAATCGATATCCTTATCGGCTGAAGGCATAAAAATCAGGTATTGAGGAAACTTCCTACAATAACTAGAGATTGTTCTGACTTTTATAAGTCGGAATATGTCGCTAGGGCTTGGCAATGTTTAACAAGTTGTGCATTTTTGTTGTGAAAGTTATCCGTTGTCAAGGTAAGCTATGTTTCCTCGGTGAAAGTTTTGATGGGGCTGCCGCCTCTCTTTGTCGAGATTCGATTGCAGTTCAGAGCGCTGGGCCAAAGCGTACCGAATGTGCTGAAAACGCCCGTAACAGAACGGTATGGCTGTTAATTTTCGAGGTTTTCCGCGCGATGCCGGGCCGTCGCGCGCAGGTGGAACTGTCTGTGCGAACGTCGCGCAGTGCGAGCAAGGAGGCAAAGTGTCACTCTTTATGACGATAACCAGTTATCAAAAGATAACCCCTGGCCAACTGTCCGAGAAAACCTTGGATAACGGGGTGATGGCTATTGGCCGGGGAAAAGAGTGTGACTGGATATTATCGGATCCGGAGCGTTTGATTTCTTCCCGGCATTGCATCGTTCAATTCAAGGACGGCCGCTATTACCTGACGGACTGCAGTACTAACGGCGTGGAGCTTGTTAATGCAGGTATTCGCTTGCGGCGCGGCAACAGTGAGCCCATTGAAGACGGCGAAGTTATCCGCATTGGTGAATATGAGATTCTCGCGCGCATTAACGTCGATATGAAACTGTCCAGTCCGGCGTCCTCAAATGCTGACTTCGCCAGCAGCTTTGAAGCGCTGATGGGGCAGCAGATTCCGGCTTCACCGTTCCTCGCCGCTGCTGATCCGGCCGCGTGTTTTCAAGGGCCCGGCGCACAGGACACGCTTCCTGATCTGTTCGATTTCCTGATCCCTCCAAAAGCGCCTGCTGCCACCCAGCCGGACCATGTGCCTGCCGATCGCCACGCTTTCCGTCCACCCGAGCCTCTGACGCCGTCTGTCTCGCCTGATGCCCCAGCGTCGGCTTCGTTCGTGAACGTTATTCCTGAGGACTGGGATGTGTCTTCCTCAACGTCCGGTCCCGCTTGCGCTCAACCCGTCGAAGCAGGCAACGCAGATCCGGGCAACTCGCCTCCGACCGCTGCCACTGCCGCTGTCGCTGCCGCTGTCGATCCGGCCGCACCTGACGACCCGTCTGATCTTCTCAAGGCTTTCTTGCGCGGCGCAGGGCTTGAGCGGCTGCGGATAAACCCGGCTCAAGCGCCCGCCCAAATGGCATCGATCGGCCGTAGCTATCGGTTGATGGTCGAGGGCCTTATCGACGTTTTGCGTGCGCGCAGCAGCCTCAAAGGCGAGTTTCGGATGCAGCAGACCCTGATTCGCCCGGTTGAAAACAATCCCCTGAAGTTTGCGCCCAATGCCGATGAGGCGCTGCTGTTGCTGCTCCGTGACGGTAATCGGGCTTTCCTGCCGCCAGATCAGGCGATTGCCGACAGCTTCGACGATCTGCGCGCGCACCAGCTTGCCGTGATGGCAGGTGTCGAGGCGGCGATCAAGTCGCTGCTCAAACGTTTCGAGCCCGCAGAGCTTGAGGCGCGCATGGGCAAATCAGGTGCCCTGGCGAATTTCTTTGGTTCGCGGCAAGCGCAGAACTGGCAGCAATTCACCGAGCTGTACGCGCGCATTTCCCGCGAGGCAGAGGAAGATTTTCAAGACCTGTTCGGTCGCGAGTTCAGCCGTGCTTACGAAGCGCACAGCGCGCGGCTGGGTCGCTCGTAAAAGCAGTCAGGAAAAACGGACAGAAAGTCAGTACGTCATGAGGACGAAGGATGTTTGGAAGAGTTGTAGCGGCAATCGCCACGGCGTTGCTGCTGGTTTCGTGCGCAGACAATGCGCCGACTTCGCCGCCGGTCGAAGCGCCGGTTGAGGCCACCACTGTTGCGCTGCACTTTACGGCAGGCGTAGGGCTTAACCCAGGCGTCAGTGGTGTCGCAGCGCCCGTTCGAGTGCGCATTTTCGAACTGAAGAACATCGCAAGTTTCGCCCGTGCCGATTATTTCGCGTTGGTTGAACGCACGCAGTCGACCTTGGGTGCCGACCTGCTCGATCAGGACGAGCTTCTTCTCCAGCCGGGCGAGCAGTTGACCGTCGAGCGTGGGCCGCACTCGGCTGCCCGGCACATCGGCCTGGCGGTGGGGTTTCGCGAAATCGATCAAGCGCAGTGGCGCGCCGTGCTCACCGTCGCACCGCACCAGGCCTCGGATTTTCATATTGCCGTGGATGCTCGCGCCATCAGTGGCGTACCCGCCGCCAACCCAAATCGTCACCACTAGGCAATCGGAGAACCTATGTCCTGGAACAATCGAGTGGTCTGGTCGGAAGGCATGTTCATCGCAACGCAGCACTTCCAGCAGCATGACCGTTACCTGGAGAACCTGATCGACGCTCGTTGCCGCCCACTGTCGGCCGCATGTTGGGGGTTTTCCGAGCTGATGCTGGACCAAGGTCTGCTGGCGCAGGGCAAGCTCGCGATCGTGTCGGCGCGGGGATTACTGCCTGACGGCACGCCGTTCAGCATTCCCGACGACGATATGGCGCCTAGCCCTCTGACCATCGATGAGGACCTGCGTGACGGGCTGGTTTACCTGGCGCTGCCGCTCAAGCGGGTGGGCCAGCGTGACACGGTGGACGAAGGGGAAGCGCTGGCTGGCGCGCGTTATGTCAGCCGGGTTCGGGAGGTCCGCGATGACAACGCGCCCTTCGAAAACCGTACGCCGGTTGCCGTCGGCGCGCGCGCCTTACGGCTGGTGACGTCCAGGGACGGCTTGAGCGACTACGCGGCTCTCGGGCTGGCTCGCATCAAGGAAAAGCGCGCCGATCACGCCGTTATTATCGACGACAACTACATCCCGCCGGTGCTCGATGTCACCGCGTCCAGACAGCTGAGCGCGTTGTGCAGCGAACTGCTGGGTCTGCTGCATCAGCGTGGTGAGGCCTTGGCGGGTCGTGTTGTGGCGTCCGGTGCAGGCGGGGCTTCGGAGATCGCTGATTTCATGCTGCTGCAACTGGTCAATCGCGCCGAGCCGCTGATCAATCATCTGACTCAGTTGAGGCCGCTGCATCCCGAGCGTCTCTACAGCGAGCTGGTCAGCCTGGCGGGGGATTTCGCCACGTTCACCGCGTCAGGGCGCCGGCCTGATGTGTTCGGGCCGTACCGACACGACGAGCTGGCGCTGAGTTTCGCGCCCGTCGTGGAGGCGCTTCGTGAGGCGCTGTCGACGCTGATCGACAGCAAGGCCACGCCGATTCCGATTGAAGAAAAAACCCATGGCGTGCACGTGGCGACGCTTAACGATCGCAGCCTGATCGACAACGCCAGTTTCGTGCTGGTCGTGCGCGCAGACATGCCCAGCGAAACCCTCCGCGCTCGCTTCGGACAGCAGAGCAAGATCGGCCCGGTCGAGCACATTCGTGATCTCGTCAATTTGCAATTGCCGGGCATCGGCTTGCTGCCGCTGCCCGTGGCGCCACGGCAGATCCCGTTTCACGCAGGTTCGACCTACTACGAACTCGATCGCGGCAGTGAGCACTGGAAGCAGTTGGCAAATTCCGGAGGCTTTGCCTTTCACGTCGCGGGTGAGTTTCCAGGCCTGAGCCTGGCCTTCTGGGCGATACGGGGATAAGACGCGATGCCTTTGCTCAATGACCCGCTCAGCACGCCGTCGTTCTCCAACGACCGTACGCAATTCATCCCGCGTCCCGGCGGCCGAAGTTCGCAACCGGCGGGTGCTCCCGAGCCGTTATCGGTGCCGGCGCCGCCCTTGCAGATTGGCAGCGCGCTGGGTCTGAACCCGCTCGAATCGGCCGCAGCCTCTTTGCTTGCGCTGCTGCCTCGCCTGCGCAACACCATCGCTCATCCTGCGCCAAGCAGTTTGCGTGCTCAGTTGCTCGGGTACCTGCGCCAGTTTCAGGCGCGTGCGGAAGCTGCCGGTATTGCCCGCAACGAAGTGCTGTTGGCGCGATATGTCTTGTGCGCCGCGCTTGATGAAGCGGTGCTCAGTACCCCTTGGGGCAGCAGCAGTGACTGGGGCAAGCAGAGCCTATTGATTACGGTGCACAACGAGGCCTGGGGTGGCGAAAAGGTATTCCAGTTATTGGAGCATTGCCTGCAAAGCCCCCGCGAGCGCCTGTATTTGCTGGAGGTTCTGTATGTGTGCATGTGCCTGGGTTTCGAAGGCCGTTATCGAGTAATGAACGACGGCCGTCGACAACTGGATGCCCTGCGCGAGCGCACCAGTGCGGCCATTCGCAGCACCCGTGGCGAGTTTGAGCGTGATCTGTCGCCGCATTGGCGTGGCCACGAAGAAATGCGGGATCGGCTGTCACAGTTCCTTCCTCCGTGGGTGGGCGTCGCCATCGGACTGGCGTTCCTGCTGGTTCTGCTGTTCGGTTTGCGCCTGGAGCTGGCCTCCGAGGCTGAGCCGGTGTTCGGGAATATCCATGCCTTGGGCGAGATTCCAGTTCAATCCGTCATCCCTGCGATTGTGCAGCCCAGAGCTGTCGAGCGGCCTCGATTGGCAGGCTATCTGATTGAAGACATCCGGCTCGGTCGGGTGGCCGTTGAAGACGCCGTGGACCGGTCGGTCGTGACCCTTCGTGGCGATCAGGTGTTTTCCTCGGCCAGCGCCGCCATCGTTGACGATCTTCAGCCACTGATGCTTCGCATCGCCGATGCCATCGCCAAGGTCAAGGGCCAGGTGCGCATCACCGGCCACAGCGATAACCGTCCTATCGCCACCCTGCGGTTCCCGTCGAACTGGGCGCTGTCCCGCGCGCGCGCCGAGCAGGTCATGCACATTCTGGCAGCCAGGACCGGACAGCCCGAACGCTTCGCTGCCGAGGGACGTAGCGATACCGAGCCATTGGCTTCGAACGCAACGGCTGAAGGGCGAGCAAAAAATCGGCGGATAGAAATATCGGTATTGGCGGAGGGGGTCGAGTGAAGGCGTTTTTCAAATGTATCTTTCGCTGGGCGGCGCCCGTCCTCGGTCTGCTGGCGCTGAGTCTGATCATCTGGTTCGTCGGACCCTCGCTGGACCTGCTGATCCCGGAAGCTCGGCGCTGGGTGTTGATCTTCATGCTTTTCGCCGCATGGATCGGCTGGCGGGTATATCGCGTGATTCAGGCGCGACGTAAGGCTGCTCGAGTCATGGAAAGTCTGGCTGCGCAAACTCCTCCAGATCCGGCCAGCATCGCTACGGCCGAGGAACTGGCCACGTTGCGCCAGCGCATGGACGACGCCCTCAAGCTGCTGAAAAAAGCGCGCCTGGGCGGTGACGAACGACGCAACCTTTACGAGCTGCCTTGGTACGTGATCATCGGGCCTCCGGGCTCGGGCAAAACCACGGCGCTGGTCAACTCCGGTCTGCATTTTCCGCTGGCCGCGCACATGGGCGCGCAGGCGATTCGCGGTGTGGGCGGCACACGCCATTGCGATTGGTGGTTTACCGATCAAGCGGTTCTGCTCGACACCGCTGGCCGATACACGACGCAAGACAGCCACGCACAGGTCGATAAGGCCGCTTGGCTTGGTTTTCTCGATCTGCTCAAAAAACAGCGTGCGCGCCGGCCCATCGATGGCGTGTTCGTCGCCATCAGCCTGGGCGATCTTTTGTCCGGCAGTGACGCCGAGCGCGCCGCTCACGCGGCTGCCATTCGCGCAAGGGTTCAGGAACTCTACAGCCAGTTGGGCGTGAGGTTTCCGGTTTACTTCATGCTGACCAAGCTCGACCTGGTTCCGGGCTTCATGGAGTTTTTCGATGCCCTGAGCAAGGAGGAGAGGGCGCAGGTGTGGGGCATGACCTTCGCGCTGGATGACGGCCAACACAGCGCCAGCCCGCTGACGCATTTTCAGCGCGAATTCACCCTCATCGAGCAGCGTCTCAATGCCCGGCTGGTCGAGCGTCTGCAGCAGGAGCGTGACCCGGCGCGGCGAGACCTGATCTACGGTTTCCCGCAGCAGTTCGGTGCACTGAAAGACACGCTGCAAAGCTTCCTCGAGGATGTGTTCAAGCCCAATGCGTTCGAAGACCGGTCGCTGCTGCGGGGTGTTTATTTCACCAGCGGCACGCAGGAAGGCAGCCCGATCGATCGGCTGATTGGCGCGATGGCTCAGAGCATGAATCTGGATCGTCAGCATCTGGCGCGGCAGACCGGCACAGGGCGCAGTTACTTTATCGAAAAGCTGTTCACCGCAGTCGCCTTCGCGGAGCGCGGGCTGGTGGGCGTCAACGTCAAGGTCGAGCGTCGGCGCAAGTGGTTGGGCCGAGGCGCGTTGGCGGCAACCGCGGCGCTGGTCGTGCTGATCAGCGTGTTATGGCTGGTCAGTTATCGCGCCAACCAAGCGTACATCGCCCAGGTCGACCGTAAGGTCGCGTCGTTGGGCCAAGCGGTTCGGCGACTGAGCCCAGCGCAGCGCGACGTATTGTCAGTGCTGCCGCTGCTTGATGGGGCGCGCCATCTGGCGAGCACCCCGCCCGATATGACTCAGGGACTGGGTTTGTATCAGGGCGACATGCTGGAAGCGGAATCAGCAGGCGTGTATCGCAAGCTGCTGATCGCCGTCTTTGCGCCACGTCTGGTGGCGCGCATCGAAGAGCAATTGCGCAGCGGCGCCAGTACAGACTTCCTCTATGAGGGACTGAAGACGTATCTGATGTTCGCTGACGGTGAACATCACGCGCCCGACTTCATCAAGGCATGGATAGCGCTGGATTGGGATCAGACTTTGCCTCGCGACCTTGCGCCTGACCAGCGCCAGGCGCTGAGCGCGCATTTGCAGGCACTGTTCGAACGTCGCCCACCGGACGCCCGCCTGGATCAGCGACTGATCGATGATCTGCGTCGCCAACTGCAACAACTGCCGGTGGCGCAGCGCGTCTACGAGCGCATCAAGCGACAGAAACTCCCCGAAGGGGTGCCGGACTTCCGTTTGACCGAGGCCGTGGGACGCGACGCCGCGCTGGTGTTCCGGCGCAAGAGCGGTAAGCCGCTGGATGATCCGCTTAGCGGGTTCTTCACCGTCAAGGGCTACCGCGAGGTGTTCTTGGCGAGCACCCTGAAGCAGGCGGCAACCCTTGCCGAGGAACAATGGGTGTTGGGCATCGATCCCGCTGCCCGGCAGAACGCCGCCATCCTTGCAGCCGATGTGCGTCGTCTCTACTTCCGGGATTACCAGCGTCAGTGGGATGCCCTGTTGGAAGACATTGATTTGGTGTCGATCACTCATGTGGCGCAGGCGGCCGATCTGCTACGGCTGGTCTCCGGGCCCAGCTCTCCGCTGAAAAAGCTGCTGCTGGCCGTAGCCCGGCAAACCCGTCTGCAACAGGACGACAACCTGCTTGCCGAGCATGGCAAGCAGGTTGAGGGCAGTGTCGACCAACTGAAGAACCGGCTGGGATCGATGTTGGGCCAGGAGCCGGCCCGCCCCGTTTCAGGATCTGGCGCTGAGCAAGATCCGGTCAGCGAGCATTTCGCCGCGCTCGACGCTTTCGTCAACAGGGCCGAAGACGAGCCTGCGGCTATCGATGGCCTGCTGGCGGACATGAACGCGCTGTACGTCCAGATCAGCGCTCTGGTCGATGCCAGCGGCGAGGCATTGTTGGGCCAGGCAAGAACCTCGGCCAGTGCCGCAGCCACACGGGTCGGTCTGAATGCCGACCGGCAGCCACCGGTTGTCCAGCGGCTGGTCAGGTCCATGGTCAGTGCTTCCACCAACACCATGATGGGTGGGGTGCGTAATCAGTTGAACGCCGCGTGGGTCAGTGACGTGGTGAACGTGTACCGCCAATCCCTGAGCGGTCGTTATCCGCTGACCCCCGGCAGCGCCCGAGACGCGACGCTGGACGATTTCGGCCAATTCTTCGGCGTCGGCGGGGTGATGGACAACTACTTCCGCAAGTACCTGCAGGACTACGTCGACACCTCGGCATCGACCTGGCGTTGGCAACCGGGGGCCGCGCAAAAACTCGGTATCAACCCGTCCGTGCTGCAGACCTTCCAGCGTGCTGCTGCGATTCGCGAGGCGTTGTTCCGCGCCGGTGGCATGCAACCCGCGGTGCGTTTCGAGCTCAAGCCAGTGACGATGGATGCTTCGGTCAATCAGTTCCTGCTCGACCTGGACGGTCAGCAAATCAGCTACGACCACGGCCCGAGCCGCTCCGCCGCGATGCAGTGGCCCAACCCCGGCAGCATTGGCGTGGTGCGCCTATCGATTTCCCCGCCTGCGGCCGACGGTCGGTCCGCATCGACGCTGGAAGGGCCGTGGGCGTGGTTCCGGTTGCTGGATCAGTCGGATCTTGTTTCCGGTGGTTCGCCAGACCGCTTCACACTTCGACTGCGGGTTGGCAGCGCGGGCATTACCTATGAGCTGCGGGCGAACAGCGCTTTCAACCCGTTCAAGAGCCGTGTGCTGAGCGGTTTCAGCTTGCCGGAGCGGTTATGACGCAGCTGGGTTTCTACGGCAAGGTGGCCAGTCGCGGTGATTTCGTCAGCCGTGGTCTACCGGAAAGCTTCATTCGGCCTTGGGATGCCTGGCTGGCGGCAGGCTTGCACACCAGTCGGCAGCAGTTAGGCGACGACTGGCTCAGTGCCTATTTGATCAGCCCGTTGTGGCGCTTCGCCTTGGCGTCAGGTGTCTGTGGTGTTGATGCCGTGGTCGGCGTGTCGATGCCGAGCGTTGATCGGGTCGGTCGCTATTTTCCGCTGACCGTCGCACAGCTCATCGAGCCCGAACAGTCGCTGGCGGCCTTGGTAAGCGGCCCCGAGGATTGGTTCGAGCACGTTGAGGCCTTGCTGTTGGCGACTCTTGAAGAGGGTGCGGACTTCACGCAGTTCGAGGGCGCTGTCGCCGCGCTGGGTAGTTTGCCGACGACGTCGACTCAGCCAGTGCATCAGGTTGCCAATTTGCAGCACTCAGGCGCCGCCGATCCGCGTTCACGGCAGCAGATGCTCGCTGACCTTGCCTGCGACGGAGTGAGTCTCTGGTGGGGTAAAGGATCGGAGCGCATCGCGCCGGGACTGATGCGCTGCTCAGGGCTGCCGGATGTCGCCTCTTTCAGCTGTCTGCTCGGGCAGGGAGGGTGTGTCTAAATGCTTGCTCGACGTGAAACCCTTCAGTGCCGCTCCGCCAGTTGCAGTCATGTTGGCATGGTACGGCAGATCAACGAAGACGCGTTTCTGGAGTTGCCCGAGAACGGTCTCTGGGTCGTCGCCGACGGGATGGGCGGGCACGCGGCGGGAGATTATGTCGCCAGCCTGATCGTCGACAGCCTGCGGCGCGTTGCGCCTGTCGACGCGCTGTCACGGTATACCCACGCGCTGCGTCAGGCGCTGACTCACGTCAACGCAGCCGTACGTGAGGAAGCGGTGCTGCGTGGACTCGGCGTGATGGGTAGCACGGTGGTGGCGTTGGCGGTGCAGGGCGACCGAGGCGTCTGCCTGTGGGCGGGAGACAGTCGCCTTTACCGTCTGCGCAACGACGAGCTGCAAAGCATTTCGCGCGACCACAGCTACGTCCAGGACCTGCAAGACAGCGGCTTGCTCAGCGAAGCCGAGGCTCGCGTGCATCCCCGGGCCAACATCGTGACTCGCGCCGTCGGCGTGGACGGCACGCTGGATCTGGCGGCGATCAACCTGGAGATCCTGCCTGGCGACACCTATCTGCTGTGCAGCGATGGCCTCAACAAGACCGCCGAAGACCATGAAATTTGCGATGTGCTGCGTCATCCGGACCCCTATCAAGTCGTGCGCTGCCTTGTGCATATGGGGCTGGCTCGTGGCGCACCCGACAACATCACGGCCATCGTCGTCAAAGCCTCGTGAAGACCTCAGCAATGGACATACTGATACCCGGATTCGACACCGTGGCCGAGATTGGCGAAGGCGCCATGGCCACCGTCTACCTCGCCACGCAACGCTCACTGGAACGTCAGGTCGCGCTGAAGATCATGGCAGCGGCGCTCTCGGCGGATCCAACGTTCTGCGAGCGCTTTCTGCGTGAAGGCAGGACGCTGGCGCGGCTTTCCCACCCGCACACCGTGACGATTCACGACATCGGCAATGTCGGGGATCTGTACTACATGGCCATGGAATACCTGCCCAATGGCACTTTGAAAGAGCGTATCGCGGCGGGCATGAGCGCGGAACAGGGCCTGATCTACGTTCGTCAGATTGCCTCGGCGCTGGGTTATGCCCATTCGCAAGGGCTCGTTCATCGCGACGTCAAACCGGCCAATATTCTCTTTCGCGCCAATGGCTCGGCGGTGCTCTCGGACTTCGGCATCGCCAAATCGCTGGATGATCGCACGCAGTTCACCCAGGCCGGGCTAGCCATTGGCACCCCCAGCTACATGAGCCCTGAACAGGCGCGCGGGCTGGAGATCGATGGGCGCGCCGACCTGTACGCGCTGGGCGTCGTGTTGCACGAGATACTCGTCGGCAGCTTGCCGTATAGCGGCACGGATGCGTTGTCCACGGTGCTCGCGCATCTGACCGAGCCGCTTCCGGAGCTGCCGATTCAGCACGGACGATATCAACAGATCCTCAGCAAGCTGCTGGCCAAGGAGCGTAACGATCGCTTTGCCGATGCTGCCGAGCTGATCGCCGCGCTGGACAGTCTGCCACCCGAGCCTGCCGACGCGACGATGATTCATCCGGTGCCGTTGCGGCCTGACGACGTGATGACTGAGCCTGCGCCGAAAGAGGGCTCCAATCACATCGCGGGCGCGTCGGCTGCGCCGTGGACGTCCCCGGGTGAGCGCGATCCGCTCCACAAAACTGGGAGCGGATCTGAGCGGCGCAAAGGGCTGGCTGTGGCATTGCTGGCAGTCGCGATCGCTGCGGCGCTGGGGCTAGGCGTTTATGGATGGCTGAGTGGAGACAGGGCCAAGGCCGCGCCAATCGTTGCCGCGTCCGACGCTTCCGAGCCTTCGCTGGCCTCTGCGCCTAAGATCCCGGCCGAACCCGCGCAGCCTTCCGTTTCAGAGCTGAACGTCGGCAACCGTCCGCTGCTGATGGCGGGAAAGAAGACCCTGTTTCAACGCGTGCTGAGCAAGCCCGGCGCGACGCTTTCCAGCAATGCGGGTGCGGCAGCGGGCAGGCAGCCGCTGCCTGCGTTTTCGGTGCTGTATGTGTACCAGCGCAAAAAACTTGCTGGCAGTGAATGGTTGCAGGTCGGTTCGGCCAGCGATGGCCGCACTGAAGGCTGGTTGTCGGCCGATCAGGTCAGCGACTGGAAGCAGAGTCTGGTGCTGAAGTTCAGCGAGCGCTCCGGGCGGGCGCCGGCCATGTTTGTGCGCGACGCCCGCGAGGTGGAGCGGCTGCTCAATGACCCGGAAGCAGCCAGGACACTGCTGTTCAACGCGCAGCAGAACGCCGATGAGTCGAGGCAGGTGCTTGCGCTTGAGCCCGCTGGCAGTGCCGTGCCGCACGGTCAGTTCTATTTGCTGCCGATCTTCGATGCCAAAGAGGCCTTCGACCCGAACGGCCAGCCTGTTCAGTTGCTAAAAATCGCATCCATCGACCCTGGTCATACGCCACAGCCGAACGACGCAGGCACACCCCTTAAGCCTGCAGCGGCGAGCGATGCTTTCCGCACCGGGGTCGTGCTTGTCGTGGATACGTCTGTGTCGATGCAACCCTATATCGATCAGGTGCGCGACGTGGTTGCTGAGCTGCAAAGTCAGCTGGCCCGGCATGGCGAGCTGGACAACGTCAGCTTCGGGCTCGTGGGTTATCGAAACGATGTCAGCAAAACGCCTGGCCTTGGTTACCTCAGCAAGACCTTGATCACGCTGGATCAGGGCCGCGATCCGGCGCGTTTTCTGAGACTGGCTCAGCAGATCAAGGCCACCACCGTCTCCAGTCATTCTTTCAACGAAGACGCGTTCGCCGGCGTGATGCAGGCCGTCAACGGCATGGACTGGTCGGGCTACGGCGGACGCGTGATCTTGCTGGTCACCGACGCGGGGGCATTGCGCAAGAATGACCCCTATGGCAGCACCCGGATGAACGAGGCCGAAGTGCGCCAAGCCGCGCTCGGCAAGCAGATCAAGATTTACGCGCTGCATGTGAAAACCGACGCGGGCAAGAGCAATCATGCCTTCGCCGAGCAGCAATACCGCACGCTGACCGCCGACGACAATCCGCAGATCGGCGACCTGTATGTGCCGGTTCCGGGGGGCGACGTAGAAAAGTTCGGTCAGCGGGTGTCCGAAATCGGTTCGGTGTTCGCGGACCTGGCTTATCAGGTGCGCAACAATAAGACGCCCACCGTGCCTGCTCTGTCAGCAACGCCGAGCGTGGCCGACAAATCGTCGGCCATTGGTTACGCCATGCGCATGGATTTCCTTGGCAAACAGTCCGATGTCCGCGCGCCGCAGCTCGTCAGCGCCTGGACGGCTGATCGCGACCTCACCGATACAACGCTGCCGCAATTCCAGGTCTGCGTGATGCTCAGCAAGCTGCAACTCAACGATCTTCAACAGTCGCTGAAATTGATCGTGGATACCGCGCGCAAAACCCTGAGTTCGCCCAAGGATTTCTTTCAGGAAATCGCCAGCGCCAGTGCGTATATGAGTCGGGATCCCGCAGCGCTGACCAAAGGCGGCAACCTCGCCCAAGGTGGCGTGCTCGGCGAATATCTGGAAGGGCTGCCATACCGCAGCAAATCACTCAGCATGAGTCAGGATTTATGGCTGTCGCTCAGTGTGGCCGAGCAGGAAGATTTCATCGACGAGCTGGATTCGAAAATCCGCCTCTACGAAACCTTTCACAACGACCTCGCCAATTGGGTCCGTTTTGGTGATGCCGGGCCGGGTGACGCCCTGTATCGCGTGCCGCTGTCGACGTTGCCGTGATGATGAGTCTGCGAAATGTGCGAAAAACGCGAGGCCAGGGCAGCCAGCGTTACAGCCTGGTGGTTGCGCGGCTGGATCTGGCTGCCGGCGACCAATGGGCTGTGGTCGGTCCCAGCGGCTGTGGCAAGAGCACGCTGCTGGAAATACTGGCGTTGGTGCTGTCGCCGGACGATTGCGAGCGTTTTGAATTCGCCACCGATGAGGGCGCCGTCGACATCGCCAGCCTTTGGCGTCGTGGACAACATAGCCGCCTCGCCGCAGTGCGCAGCCACCAGATGGGCTATGTGCTGCAAACCGGCGGGTTGCTGGATTACCTCACGGTGCGCGACAACATCGGGCTGTCCCGACGAATACTGGGTTTGCACGACGATGGCAGCGTAGGGCGGCTGGCGGCGCAACTCGAAGTGACCGAACAGCTCAATAAAAAGCCTCGGGCCCTCTCGGTCGGGCAGCGTCAGCGCGTCAGTTGCGCTCGAGCGCTGGTTCACGATCCACAGCTTCTGCTGGCCGATGAGCCTACTGCTGCACTTGATCCTCTCAATGCCGTGCGCGTGATGAAGTTGTTGTTGCAGCGCGTCCGCGAGTACGGCGCTTGCTGCGTTGTCGCGACCCATGACGAGCGCCTCGCCCGAGAAAGCGGAATGCGCATTCTGCGCCTTGATTGCGTACGCGATGCCGATGGCGGTGTCACTGCCACGCTTGAGGACGAATGCTGATGCGAATGGCGATGCTGACGTCCTTGGCCTGGCAGGACTATCGCGCCGATGCGCGGCTTTCGGCTTGTACGGTGCTGGCATTGGTTGCCGTGATCACACCGCTTATGGTGTTGTTCGGGCTCAAATTCGGGCTGATTGGCAGTCTCACGGATCGGCTTGAGCGCGATCCGGCCGTGCGGGAAGTCATTCCCATGGGCGGCGGGCGCTTCAGTGCTGCGTTCGTTGAAACCCTTGGACGCAGGCCCGATGTGGGTTTCGTCGTGGGCCGCACCCGCCAGATTGCTGGCACCGCCGATCTGTCATTGGCCCCGACGGCGTCCGTGGTGAATGTCGAAATGATCCCGACGGCCGCCGGCGATCCGCTGCTGGGCGATATTCTTCCTCCCGCCGAACCGAACCGGATCCTGCTCAGCCAGACAGCTGCCGAAAAGCTCGGTGCCAAAGCGGGTGACTGGCTCGACGCGCGACTCACTCGGCAGAAGTCGGGCGTCGCACAGGCACAGCACGCTCGATTGCAGGTCGCATCGGTGTTGCCGCTGGACGCATTTGGCCGTGACGGAATGTTTGCGCCAGTGGCGTTGCTGGAGGCGGTCGAGGATTACCGCGACGGCCAGGCCGTGGAGGCTTTCGGCTGGACCGGGGATGTGTCTGCGAGCAGCCGACAACGTGTTTACCCGGCGTTTCGCCTGTACGCCCGCAATCTCGATGACGTCGAACCGCTGCGCCTGTACTTCGCGCAGAACAGCGTGCTGGTCTCCACCCAGACGCAGACCATCTCACAGGTCAAATCCCTGAGCCGCAACCTCACGATCGTGTTCTGGATCATCGCGGCGTTGGCGATGTTGGGCGCCGTAGCCGCAGTGTTCGCCGGCGCGCTGGCGGCGGTGGAGCGCAAGCGTCGAGAGCTCTCAGTGTTGCGCCTACTGGGTTTGAGCACCGGCGCGCTGCTGCTGTTCGTCGTGCTGCAGGCCTTGTACAGCGGAGCGTTGGCGGCGCTGATCAGCATCATCCTCTATGGACTGGCCGAGCGCGGCCTCAACGACCTGTTCATGCCGGCATCCGGCGAATACGCCAGCCACCTGCTGATGCGCCACTACAGCGCGACGGTGCTCGCTGTGCTAGGCGCCAGCGCATTGGCCGCAGGGATGGGCGGCCTGCGCGTCGCCCGTATCGAAGCGGCAGAAGGGATCAGAGATGTCTGAGCGGTGTGCTGCTCTTCAAGCATTGGCCCTGGCCACACTGTGCATGTCACTGGCCTACGGCGCGCCGACACTCGCCGATAACGGGAGCACGGCGGACAACCCCAAGCCGCTGACGGGTGATGTGTTCCTGCCGTTACCTTGCGGTGGTGAAATGGTACTGCGCTACGTCTACGTGTTGGCCCAGGGCTCGCTGGACGATCGCGAGGTGAGCCTTGGCTATCCGTTCAGCGAAGACGAGCCGGGTTACAAGCAGCCCTTCATTTCAGGCTACCGACGCGATTTCATCAACGGCCAGTTCACGCCCGACGATCTGCCGGCCGCCTGGCGCAAGATCATCAAGCCGCTGCTGCCAAAGACCGACGCTTCCACGCCCCTCAAGCCAATGCTGTATTTCATCGGGAAGTACGAAGTCACCGCGCGGCAGTACGCGCACGTCATGTCGCAGGCTCGATCGACCGCCAGCGATGAATCGTCGCCGGTATGCCAGGACCCTGAGGGCATGCTCGGGCGCTTGCCGAAGGTCAGGCTGTCGCGCTTTGAGGCCGAGCGATTTGCCGCGGTCTACAGCGGCTGGCTGATGAGAAATCACCCCGACCTGTTGCCGGTCAGCGGGCGAGACCAACGCGATGACGGCGGGGTCGGTTTCGTCCGCTTGCCCACGGAAGTCGAATGGGAATATGCCGCCCGTGGCGGCCAGGCAGTGACTCGCCAGGAACTGGAAGGCCGACTGTTCCCTCGCCGCCGGGAAGGCAGTGAAGAAGACGGGCCGCTGGGCGATTGGGCGGTGTTCAATCAAGTGGCAGGCGGTACCGGGCAGGCCGCGCGATTGATGCCCGTCGGCACTCGCCAGCCCAATCCCATCGGTCTGTTCGATGTGATCGGTAACGCCGCGGAAATGGTCCAGGAGTCGTTTCAGCTGGTGCATGCCGGGCGTCGCCATGGCAGTTACGGCGGCTTCATCGCCAAGGGGGGCAATTACCTGGAAGGCGAGGGCACGCTGTTCACCGGGATGCGCCGTGAGTATCCGCTCTTCGCTGCCGACGGTAGTGAGCAGCGCAACGAGACCACGGGTCTGCGCATCGCGATCGGTGCGCTATCGGCGCCGCGTTCGCGCTACAAGGAGCTCTTCGAGCAGTGGCAGAAAGAAGGCAGGCTGGCGTCGCTCACCGACGCCATCGATGACGCCGAAGACCCGACCAAGCGCCTGGACAGCATCATCGCCGCCAGCGCCGACCCCAAGCTCCAGGCTGAGCTGGGGCGGGTGAATGAAGAGCTCAAACGCAACGTCTCGCTGATCGCCCGGCAGCGCGAGGAGGCGGCTGGCAACCTGATTCAGTCCTCCGCGTTGGTCGCCGAGACCATCAGCAACTACAACATCCGCCTGACCAATCTGCGCAACAGCCAGCAGCTTGCGACCGACGGCAACGACCACGCCAGCGCCAGGCTGTTCGCCGCCGCCATCCGCAACGGCACCAGTGCGCTGGACGGCGCGGTCGCCATCTATCTCGACAACCTTGCCACCGGCACCCGCTACACCGATGCGGTCATTCGCGCGCAATTTCAGCGGGTCCGGGAAGACCTTATTCGCAAGCCGGTACTGGGCAAGAGCCTGGTGGCGCGGGCCACGCTTTTCGTCAGTCATGTGGAGCATTACCGCCAACACAACCGAGCGGATCCACAAAAAATTCTAAAGGAGTTGCTCGCGTCGGCCAGTCAGCCATGACGGCCGTCGTTCAGCGAGCTGAAAGGGAGTCCGGGCGGCCCGTTGCCTACCGGCGTTGTAAAAACCAGAAAAGAGAGCATCACCATGCAGTTTCCTCGTAACTTCGTTATCTCGACCTCCACCTGTCGCGCGCTGCTGCTGGCCTGTGCCGGGTTCAGCGCCGTGCTGACGGCAGGCTGTGCCAGCTCGCCGGTTTCCAAAGTCGGCGCGAGCACTCAAGTCGAGTACTACCCGACCTGCTACGAACCGGTGAAGCATCTGCGAGGCACCGATTCGGACACCACCCAATCGATGTTCGGCGGCGCTGCCGTTGGCGCAGTGGGCGGCGCTTTGGCGGGTGCATTGGTCGGCAATTCCGAAGACCGCGCCCGTAATGTCGCCATCGGCGCCGCAGGGGGCGCACTGGTGGGCGGAGCTGCGGGGTACTACACCGAGAAACAGAAACAGATCGTCGATGACCGTCAGCGCATCGGTTCCTATGCCACCGATATCAACCACAGCGCGGCCGATCTTGATCGCAGCACTGCCTACGCCCAGGCATCTCAGTCTTGCTATCAGGGTGAGTTCACCCGATTGATCAGCGCCCGCAAGGCCAAGACCATTGATGACACCGAGGGTCGCAAGCGACTGGCTGAAATCGTCGCGGGCCTGAAGGAGTCCAACGACCTGATAGCGGCGGTTAACGGCAGATCGGCTGAGAACCTCGACAGTTACACCCAAGCGTATGAAAAGGATCTGCAGAACGTAGGCGTTCAACGTGCCGATGTCGTGGTCATTGCAGCTGCAGACACCGCGCCACCCGCTGCAAAGACTCACAAGAAAAAGACGGCGGTGAAGAAAAAACGGCCGAGCGTCCCGCAGGAAGCGGTGAGCACCGAGAAGACTCTGCAGGACGCCAAGGTCAAGCAAGCTGCAAGCGAGCAGATCGCGGCCAGCGGACAATCGCAGGTCAATGCCATGTGCAAAAATGCGGATCTGGGCGACTGGGCCCCGGTGCCTTGCCCGAACGTCTGATCAGGCATTCCTGAACGGTAGCTCGTCCTTCCACGCCGGCCCTGTCTCATCGGCAGCGCCGGTTTGGACGGTTCAGAGCTTCACGTTCATCGTGATCCGCGCTGTGGATCGTCCGTCGCCCATCGGCATTAAACCTCTCCGCAGCCGTCAGCGACCGAAGCGGCACGCGCTGTCTGAAAGCTCGAACGACCCGCGGCGCCGCGATGCGTCGGCCACAAAAAAGCCCGCACATCGGCGGGCTTCTTTATATACGGCGGTTTTCAGAACGTGTCGAACGACCTGAAATCAAAAATGGCGCACTTGGCGGGATTCGAACCCACGACCCCTGCCTTCGGAGGGCAGTACTCTATCCAGCTGAGCTACAAGTGCAACGCGGGCGCCATGATACTCATCTGACCTGCGTGCGTCCATGCTGGCGAGTGACTGTTGTCGATTTCGCACGTTTGCGCGTGTCAGAAGTGACGTTGATCAGAAAAGTTCGGGATTGCCGGGGTTTGCGTTCTTTTTCTCGAACGGAGTATTGTCCTTTACCCCTGTTGTCCCTAGGATTCGTTTGAGATTTCAAACGCTCACCTTCGGTTTCTCTGCGCTTTACCTTTCTTTGCGCGCAGGTCCGACCCCTGTTTTCCTGACGGCAGCCTCGGTCGAGGCGCCTTTGAATAATCAATAAAATTCGCTCCGCCGCGCGCGGTGCTGTTTAGGAGGCCGACATGCAGCTCAAAGATTCGAAGTTGTTCCGCCAGCAGGCGTACATCAATGGCGCCTGGGCCGATGCCGACAGTGGCCAGACCATCAAGGTCAACAACCCGTCCAACAACGAAATTCTCGGCACTGTTCCGAAGATGGGCGCTGCCGAAACCCGCCGCGCCATCGAAGCCGCTGACAAGGCGCTGCCGGCCTGGCGCGCGCTGACCGCCAAGGAGCGTGGCGCCAAGCTGCGTCGCTGGTTCGAACTGATGATGGAAAACCAGGAGGACCTCGGTCGCCTGATGACCCTCGAACAAGGCAAGCCGCTGGCTGAGGCCAAGGGTGAAATCGCCTACGCCGCTTCGTTCATCGAGTGGTTTTCTGAGGAAGCCAAGCGCGTCTACGGCGATGTCATTCCGGGCCATCAGCCGGACAAGCGCCTGATCGTGCTGAAGCAGCCAATCGGCGTGACAGCCGCCATCACGCCATGGAACTTCCCGGCGGCGATGATCACCCGCAAGGCCGGCCCCGCGCTGGCCGCTGGCTGCACGATGGTCCTCAAGCCGGCTTCGCAGACGCCTTACTCGGCGTTGGCGCTGGCTGAGCTGGCCGAGCGCGCAGGCATTCCGGCTGGCGTGTTCAGCGTCGTGACCGGCAGCGCAGGCGACATCGGCACCGAGCTGACCAGTAACCCGATCGTGCGCAAACTGTCGTTCACCGGCTCGACCGAAATCGGTCGTCAGCTGATGGCCGAATGTGCCCACGACATCAAGAAAGTCTCGCTGGAGCTGGGCGGTAACGCGCCCTTCATCGTGTTCGACGACGCCGATCTGGACAAGGCAGTCGAAGGCGCGATCATCTCCAAATACCGCAACAACGGTCAGACCTGCGTGTGCGCCAACCGCATCTACGTGCAGGACTCGGTCTACGATGCATTCGCCGAAAAACTGAAGGCGGCGGTCGCCAAGCTGAAAGTCGGCGACGGCATGACCGAAGGCACCACCACCGGCCCGCTGATCGACGAGAAAGCCGTCGCCAAGGTCAAGGAGCACATCGCGGATGCGCTGGGCAAAGGTGCGAAGGTGCTGAGCGGCGGCAACAGCCTGGAAGGCAACTTCTTCGAGCCGACCATTCTGGTCAACGTGTCCAAGGACGCTGCCGTGGCCAAGGAAGAGACCTTTGGTCCGCTGGCGCCGCTGTTCCGCTTCAAAGATGAAGCCGAAGTCATCGCCATGGCCAACGACACCGAGTTTGGTCTGGCGTCGTACTTCTATGCTCAGAACATGAGCCGCGTGTTTCGTGTCGCTGAGGCGCTGGAATATGGCATGGTGGGCATCAACACCGGCCTGATCTCCAACGAAGTCGCCCCGTTTGGTGGTGTGAAGGCGTCGGGCCTGGGCCGTGAAGGCTCCAAGTACGGCATCGAAGATTACTTGGAAATCAAATACCTCTGCCTGAGCGTTTGAAGCTGCTGCGCTCGGTGAGGCTGCGTTGGCAAGGTTCGAAAAAATACTCATTGGCTGGAGCCAACTCCGTTTTTTTCAAACCTTGCCGCCTTGCCTGACCGTCGCTCGCGACGCTTCAAATTGCGGTAGAAGATTCAACCCGCGCAGCGCGAGAGCGACGTTACGCGGGTGTTTTTAGCAGCAAAACCCATTTGCTGGCCGGGAGGCCGCGGCAGTCGATCATCGTATGCTGCCGCTGTCGAACCCGCCGCTTGATCCTTGAACCACGCCGCCCGATGAGCGGCGAATGAGGAAAACATGAGCAAAACAAACGCATCTCTGATGAAACGCCGCGAAGCCGCTGTTCCGCGTGGCGTTGGTCAAATTCACCCGATCTTCGCCGATTCCGCGAAAAATGCGACCGTCACTGACGTTGAAGGCCGCGAGTTCATCGATTTCGCAGGCGGCATCGCGGTGCTCAACACGGGTCACCTGCATCCGAAAATCGTTGCCGCGGTACAAGAGCAACTGACCAAGCTGACGCACACCTGCTTCCAGGTGCTGGCCTACGAGCCATACGTTGAGCTGTGCGAAAAAATCAACGCCAAGGTGCCGGGCGACTTCGCCAAGAAAACCCTGCTGGTCACCACCGGTTCAGAAGCAGTAGAGAACGCCGTCAAGATTGCTCGCGCTGCCACTGGCCGTGCTGGCGTCATCGCGTTCACCGGCGCGTACCACGGCCGCACCATGATGACCCTGGGTCTGACCGGCAAGGTCGTGCCTTACTCGGCCGGCATGGGCCTGATGCCAGGCGGCATCTTCCGCGCGCTGTACCCGAACGAGCTGCATGGCGTGAGCGTTGACGACTCCATCGCCAGCATCGAGCGTATCTTCAAGAACGACGCCGAGCCGAAAGACATTGCAGCGATCATCATCGAGCCGGTTCAGGGCGAAGGTGGTTTCTACGTCGCGCCTAAAGCGTTCATGGTTCGCCTGCGCGAACTGTGCGACAAGCATGGCATTCTGCTGATCGCTGATGAAGTGCAGACCGGCGCTGGCCGTACCGGCACTTTCTTCGCCATGGAGCAGATGGGCGTCACCGCTGACCTGACCACATTCGCCAAATCCATTGCAGGCGGTTTCCCGCTCGCTGGCGTCTGCGGCAAGGCCGAATACATGGACGCGATCGCGCCAGGTGGCTTGGGCGGTACCTATGCCGGTAGCCCGATTGCCTGCGCGGCTGCACTGGCCGTCATGGAAGTGTTCGAAGAAGAGCACCTGCTGGACCGCTGCAAGGCTGTCGGCGAGCGTCTGGTGACGGGCCTGCGTGCCATTCAGGCCAAGAATCCGGTAATCGGCGAAGTCCGTGCCCTGGGCGCGATGATTGCTGTCGAGTGCTTCGAAAACGGCGACACCCATAAGCCCAACGCTGCAGCGGTGGCTCAGGTGGTCGCTAAGGCACGCGACAAAGGTCTGATCCTTCTGTCGTGCGGTACCTACGGTAACGTGCTGCGCGTTCTGGTCCCGCTGACCTCGCCAGACGAGCAACTGGACAAAGGCCTGAAAATCATCGAAGAGTGCTTCGCTGAAATCGCGTGATGGAAGCGGGTCGCGTTTGATCAAAAAGTGACCAATTCATCAGAAAAGACCTGCTTCGGCAGGTTTTTTCGTTTATTGACGTCAGAAAAAGCGCTTTAAGCCTGTCTCCCGCGGTTCTCTTTGACTAATGTACGAAGACTGATGCCGGAGAGTCATGATGACCGTTGTTGAGGCGCCTTCCGTTCCTCGTGTATTGATTGCTGAAGCTGACCCTTGGGCTCGCGAGATGCTCAATGAACTCGTTCTGGATGTGCGCTGCGACGCACAACTCGACGTGTGTTCGGACGGGAAGCAGGCGGTTGAACTCATGCGCGGATACATCCCCGATCTGGTAATTGCGTCCCGCGAGCTGCCGGGCGTCGACGGGCTCAGCCTGTTACGCGGCGTGCGCCTGCTGAGACGCCAGCCCCCGGTCCGTTTCATTCTGCTGAGCAACCGCAATGACAGCGCCAGCGTGCGCGAGGCGGTGCAGCTCGCACCGACTGCCTATCTCACCAAACCCCTGAATATGGAAGGCCTGCGGCATCGGCTTGAGACGCTGCTGTTGCAGGACGGCGCGCAGGTGGCGTGCGAGATTCCGGCACTGGCGCCGGGCGTCGGGCTTGACGGGTTTCTGGAAAAGCGTCGGGAAGTGGCGGACGGCGGCCCGTTGTTCGTCGATGTCGCGCAGGCCGTTGCCCGTAGCAAGGGTGCCGCCGGTGTCGATCTGAAGCTCTTGGAGCAAGAGCTGATCAACGATCCTCATGTCACGGCGGTTTTGATTGCTGCCGCCAACAGCGCTTCGCAACATCAAGGCAAGCCGCAACAGACACTGGGCCAGGCGCTGGCGCTGCTGGGCGCTACCCAGAGCGCGAACCTCGTTCAGGGGCTGGCGCTCAAGCGTGGCGCGATCCTGACCGACCCTTCGCTGATACTTCAGGCGAGCGAGATCTGGGATGTCTCACGGCGTACCGCCGGCTACGCGCGCATTCTGGCGCGCACACTCGAGCTGGACCACGAACGTTGCTACTGCGCCGGATTGCTCAGAGGTCTTGGCGATCTGGCCGTCATACGTTGCCTGCAGGACTGGCTGCACGCGGGCGGTACGCTGGACGATGCGACCATTGCCCGCGCGCTCGAGCAGTACTCGGCGGCGTTCGGCTCGGCGCTTCGCACCCGCTGGCGCCTGCCGCTGGAATTGCGTGAATTGATCGCGGCGGTCTATCAGTACAACACCGGCGTGTACACCCGCGAAGTGCTGGCGATGAATCTGGCAGGACAAATGGGGCGGTTGGGTGTGGAGGATCCGCTGGAGGCATTGGCCAAGAGCAAGTCGGCGCGGCTCCTGAAAATCGGTGCCTCGGATCTTGAGCGGGTGCGAAACAAGCTGGTGGCTTGAGTTTGCCGCGAAGGCGATCAGAAAGGCTTCACTGCTTCGAGGACAGCCTTTGAAGTGGTTTGTGTATGAAATCTCCGTCGGGTGATGGCTGACAGCGCCTACTTTCTGTTCGGAAGTGTCTGACTTTTTTTTCCGTATTCCCTCTCCATAGTTGCGCCGCTGCAACTATCTGATCATGAGCAAGGGAAACACAGATGAAGAAATTATGGACATTGGCCGCAGTCGGCACATTGATCGCAACCACGAGTGGTTGCGTGAGCTACAACGTCAGCCAGCCTACCGCGCCGCTCTCGGGTGAAGTCAGAACTGACTTGAAAGCGGACGTAAAAGTGGGCGAGGCCATCAGCGGCGAATCCTCCACCAATATTCTGTTTGGATGGCTGGCGCTAGGCGGCGACAACAAGTTTGCCGACGGCGTGACTTATGGTGCAGGCAGCGGTTCCGCAATGGGTCTGCCTCTTCCTGACCCAGTCTCCAACGCAAAGGCCGCCGCTGCTTACAAAGCGGTGAAGTCCTCGGGGTCGGACCTGATCGTTGCCCCTCGTTACGAGGTCACGGTCAATGATTACTTCATCTTCAAGCAGGTGAAGGTCAAGGTCATGGGCAACAAAGGCAGCATCCAGAACATACGCTGATCGTTGAGAGGCTGGCGGTGGTGTCTTGCTGAACTCACCGCCTGGCTTTCACACCAACACGATCTGATTCTTGCCCTGACGTTTGGCCTGATACATCGCCGCGTCTGCGCGGGCGTACAGGGCTTCCAGGCTTTGATCCTGAGTGCCCAGGTTGGTCAGGCCCTGACTGGCTGTAATTCCGAATGTCTTGTCGTTGCACTGGAAGCTCAGACGCTGAATCTCCCGCTGCAGTCGCTCGGCGATCTGCTTGGCCATGTCCGGCGCGCAGCCCGGAAACACCGCCGCGAACTCCTCGCCACCGATGCGCCCAAACAGGTCGCCACGACGCAGGGTCTTGCGCCCGCATTCGGCGATGCGCTGCAGCACCGTGTCGCCTTCCTGATGACCGTAGGTGTCGTTCACCAGCTTGAAGTCATCCACGTCCAGCAGCAGAAACGCCATGGGCGTGCCTTGCAGACGTGCCTGTTCGAACTCGCGCTGAGCGCACTCGAAGAAATGACGACGGTTGCTGCTCTGGGTCAGCACATCCGTGGTGGCCAGCCGCTGCAGCTCGTCTTCCAGTTGTTTCTTTTCAGTGATGTCTTCAGCGATCCCGACCACGATCAGCCGCTGGCCGTGTTCGGCCTGATGACTGACGAAGCATTTGTCGCTCAACCAGCGCACCTGGCCATCGGCGCGAATGATGCGGTATTCGCGGTCTTCGATGGAGCCTTTTTCCAGCACTTCGCTCAAGCTGCGCTCGGCGTAATCCAGATCGTCGGGGTAGATGCTGTCACGCCATTCGCCGAAGTCTGCGAGCAACAGGCCGGCGGAGCGGCCGAAGATTCGCTCGTAAGCGGGGCTGACGTAGATCATGCGCTGGGTTTGCCAGTCGAACGCCCACAACACCGCGTTGACGCTGACCAGCAGAGAGCTGAAGAGCTGCTCCCGCTCGCTGAGCCGGGCCACTTCAGCTTGGGCGTGCATCAGCGCCAGCAAGGTTTCTGCTGCTGCGGGAATCTCGATAGAAGCGTTCTGGTTGTCCATGAGCACTGCATCTCAAAATAAGGTGCGGCGCACAGCCACAACATGTCACACAAAGCATAGTGCGAAGGTGCTAATGAGATTGATCCAGAGGCAGGAAGTTCCGACAGGCGCGCAGCCGGCCAGACTGACTGAAAACGACTCCGCTTGATGATGCTGCGAGGAAAACAGGCGAGAAAGGCTCATTTAGAGCGGCCGGAGTCGGGTCGCGACCCCGGTCGTTTTTCGCCTGATCTGCCTTGCCTCATCTTCGCGGATGACGTTTTCTACCCCATCTGGAGGAAGGAGCCGATCAACGGCATCAGGCGTGATGCGGGCGAAGCGAGTAAGTCTTGAGCTGGTCGGCGAAGTCGCGAAGGGACTGGATACCGCTGGCCTCGGCTTCGTGGACCCAGTCTTTGATGGCCGCGAGCATGTCGTGACCGTTGCTGCTGGTCTTCGCCCAGATCTGCTGAAGTGCCAGACGCTTCTCGTAGATCACTTTCAGCGCCTGACTGTGCTCGAGCATGGTCTGGATGCGCAGCTGATGCTTGTCTTCCAGCAGGCTGGTTTCGCGGGACAGCAGGCGCTTGGCGCGACGGAACTGGTGGCGGACGGACTCGTCGGCCTTGGCCAGTTCCTGCTTGACCAGCGGTGCAATTACCAGCTTGCGGTACTGGGCCATGATCTGGAAGCGGTTATTGAGGATCGCCATCGCGGTGTCCATGTCCAGATGGCCCTTGCCTTCGACCCGGTGGGCGATCGGCGCGACCCGCTGGACCTTGGCCAGACGCAGCCAGCAAAACAGCTTGATCCACGCCCAGCCCATGTCGAACTCCCAGCGCTTGACCGACAGCTTCGCCGAGTTGGGATAGGTGTGATGGTTGTTATGCAGTTCTTCGCCGCCGATCAGGATGCCCCAAGGCACCAGGTTGGTCGCAGCGTCTCGGCATTCGAAATTGCGATAACCGACGGCGTGCCCCAGGCCATTGACCACACCGGCCGCCCACACTGGAATCCACATCATCTGAATCGCCCAGACGGTGATGCCGATCACGCCGAAGAACGCCAGATCCAGCGCGCCCATGATCATCACGCCCAGGCGTGGGTAACGGGAATAGAGATTGCGTTCGATCCAGTCCTCAGGGCAGTTCTTGCCGTAGATGCGCAGGGTTTCCGGATTCTCGGCTTCGGCGCGGTACAGCTCGGCGCCTTTGCGCAGCACCGTCGAGAGGCCCTTGATGACAGGGCTGTGCGGGTCATCGGCTGTTTCGCATTTAGCGTGGTGTTTGCGGTGGATGGCGGTCCACTCGCGGGTGTTCTGCGCCGTGGTCAGCCACAGCCAGAAACGGAAAAAGTGCTTGAGGCCGGCGTTGAGTTCCAGCGAGCGGTGAGCAGAGTAGCGATGGAGATAGACCGTGACGCTGACGATAGTGACGTGTGTCATCGCCAGAGTGACTGCGACCAATTGCCAGACGGAAAGGTCAAGCAGACCGTTGTTCCACATAGGCTGAGTTGCCCTCGGTTGTAACGCGTGCGAGTGTGTGGGGTCGAGAGTGCGACCCCGGTGCGGCAGCGCGCATTATCACTTAGCCACCAGATAAAACCAGTCGGTGTTTTAGATAAGAGTCGCAAGATGTTTCTTACTCTATAATCCCGGATTTTCGTAGGGTCTTTCCTTTTTATGTCGACCATTACCCGAGATGCGCTCCGAACCGCACTGTTGTATGGGCTGCTGTCGATCATCTGGCTGGGGATCACCGACTTCTTGCTGCCCCGGCTGATCGAAGACCCGGTCCAGCTGGCTCGCGCCCAACTGATGAGCGGCTATGCCTGGCTGGCCCTCAGCGCGCTGCTCGTCTACCTCGCCAGATCCCGGCTGTTGAGTTTCATGGGCGTCAAGGCGCCGGTTCGCAGTGATCAGGACATGCAGCGCCTGCGGCTGGCAGCCGCGGTATTCGACACCACGCTGGAAGGCGTGCTGGTGACCGATGCCAATGGCGTGATCGTGCACGTCAATCGGGCGTTCATGGAAATCACGGGCTATCAGCAGGACGAAGTGCTGGGCGAGAAGCCGAACACGTTCAAGTCAGGGCGTCATGGGCCTGAATTCTACGAGCGCATGTACAAGAGCATCCTCAGCGCCGGGCAGTGGAGCGGAGAAATCTGGAATCGGCGCAAGAGTGGGGAGATCTATCCGCAGTGGCAGAGCATTCGCTCGATCAAGAATGATCGCGGCGAAATCACTCATTTCGTGGCGGTGTTTTCTGACATCTCCACCGTCAAGCATTCCGAGCGCGAATTGGCCCATTTGGCTCATTACGACGCGCTCACCGGTCTGCCGAACCGGCTTCTGTTTACTGAGCGGACCGAACAGGCGCACACCCAGGCGCGCCGAAATCGCCAGAGTCTGGCGCTGCTGCTGGTGGATCTGGATCACTTCAAGCACATCAACGACAGTCTGGGTCACAACATCGGCGACGAAGTGCTCAAAGCCGTCGGCGAACGACTGAAAAGCCTGTTGGAGAAAGGCGTGACGCTGGCCAGGCTGGGCGGTGACGAATTTGCCGTCTTGCTCGAAAACGCGCAGCAAGCGGCACAGGCTGCCGAAGTGGCGCAGGGGATTCTCAATGGCCTGCGCGAGCCCTTTTTCGTCAACGACCAATCGCTGTTTCTGACGGCCAGCATCGGTGTCAGCGTTTTCCCCAACGATGCCGAGAACGCTGAGCAATTGCTACGCAACGCTGATGCTGCGTTGTTTCAGGCCAAGAATCAGGGGCGGGAGAGCTACGCGCTGTACACCGCCGAGTTGACGGCCCATGCCCAGCGACGTGTCGAGTTGACCAACGAACTGCGTCAGGCCATCGCGCAGAACCAGTTGCGAGTGTTTTATCAGCCGATCCATAACCTGCATAACCGCGGGATCGAAGGCGTCGAGGCGCTGGTCCGCTGGCAGCATCCGAACCGAGGCATGGTTTCGCCAGGTGAGTTCATCCCGATCGCCGAGCAGAGCGGCCTGATAGCCGACATCGATAACTGGGTGTTGACCCAGGCGTGCCTGCAAATGCGCCGCTGGCTCGAAAGCGGCATACAGATATCCTTCGTGGCGGTGAACGTTTCCAGTCGGCTGTTCGCCCGGGGCGATCTTGATCGTCGAGTCGCTCGGGTCCTCGCAGAAACAGGGCTGGCGCCTGAACATCTGGAGCTCGAGGTCACCGAGAGCGCAATCATGGATGACCCCGATCAGGCCATCGAGCAGATGCATCGTCTGCGCGAGCTCGGCCTGAAACTGTCCATTGATGATTTCGGCACGGGGTATTCCTCTCTTCTGCGTCTCAAGCGCATGCCTGTGCAAAAGTTGAAGATCGACCAGGGGTTCGTTGCGGGCCTGCCGGACGACGAGGACGACGTGGCGATCGTACACGCGATCATTGCGCTGGCGCGGGCCATGGGGATGCGCGTGCTGGCCGAGGGGATCGAGCAGGCCGGGCAGGCTGACTTTCTGCTGAATAATCAGTGCGAGCTGGGTCAGGGCTACTGGTTCGCCCGGCCAATGCCGGCCGAGCAGATCGACTGGCAGCATGCGCCGGTTTTTGGGTTGAGCTGATCGTCAGATCGCCGAGCCCCTACAGGGAAAATCGTGCTGATCTTGTAGGAGTGAGCTTGCTCGATGGCGCTGGGTCAGTCTGTCGTTTACTGACGGAAAAAACGCTATCGCGAGCAAGCTCACTCCACAAGGTTTCGAGCCGCTCAGAACACCAAATTCACTTTGGTTATATCTGCATTCTTAAATAGTATTTTTAAGAATAACCCTCCCTCTCTAATATCGCGCTTACGCCACGAGCAGCCGCTTCTCCCACGCCGCTGCGGGCAAACTTTTCAAGGAGCACGATCATGAGCGCATCTCTACGTAGCGTCGATGGCCAGGACGAAGCAAGCATTCTGCGTGAAATTCAGAGCGCTTTGCGCGACCTGCGCTTTGGCGCGGTTGAAATCACTGTGCATAACGCACAAGTGGTACAGATCGAACGCAAAGAAAAATTCCGTCTGCAGAATCCGGGCAAACAGCAAGGCTGAGGGACGCTTCAGCGCGTGCGGCCATGGGTTACCGATTTGCTTGAACCGAAATCAAAACTAGAAAAAGCCAACAACACATAAATTCCAGGAGCTTGATACATGTCCATTCGTCGTTACGCGCTGGCCGCTCTCGCCAGTGCCGTGTTTGCCGGTTCTGCAGTCGCAAAGGATTACACGTTGTTGAACGTGTCCTATGACCCGACTCGCGAGCTTTATCAGGACTACAACGCCGAGTTCATCAACTACTGGAAAAAAGCCCATCCGGACGACACCGTCAAGATCAACCAGTCCCACGGTGGTTCGGGCAAGCAGGGTCGGTCCGTCATTGACGGTTCGCCTGCGGACGTCGTGACGCTGGCGCTGGCTGGCGACATCGACGAAATCTCCAAGCTGGGGAAATCGATCCCTGAAAACTGGCAGACCAAGCTGCCGGACGCGAGCACGCCGTACACCTCGACGATCGTCTTCCTGGTTCGCAAGGGCAACCCTAAGGGCATCCATGACTGGGCGGATCTGATCAAGAAAGACGTCGCCGTCATCACGCCAAACCCTAAAACCTCTGGCGGCGCCCGCTGGAACTTCCTCGCTGCGTACGCCTACGGCCTGAAAGCCAACGGCGGCGATGAGACCAAAGCCAAGGAATACATCAAAACGCTGTTCGAGCACGTTCCTGTGCTGGACACCGGCGCGCGCGGCGCAACCATCAGCTTCACCAACAACGGCCTGGGCGACGTCTTGCTCGCGTGGGAAAACGAAGCCTTCCTGTCGCTCAAGGAAGACGGTGGCGCTGACAAGTTCGACATCGTCGTACCTTCGCTGTCGATCCTGGCCGAACCTCCGGTAGCCGTCGTCGAGAAGAACGCCGAGAAACACGGCACGACCGAAATCGCCACCGAATACCTGAAGCACCTGTACAGCAAGGAAGGCCAGGAAATCGCCGCGAAAAACTTCTACCGTCCTCGCGACAAAGAAGTGGCCGCCAAGTACGAGAAGCAGTTCCCGAAACTGGAACTGGTGACCATCGACAAGGATTTCGGCGGCTGGAAATCGGCTCAGCCCAAGTTCTTCAACGATGGCGGTATCTTCGACCAGATTTACATTCCTAAATAAGCCTGTAGGAGCGCTTGCCCGCGAGACGGTATGTCAATGAATGCGATTGACATGGACAGATCGCCATCGCGGCATGCGCGCTCCTGCATGAAACGTCCCGGGATCTGATAAATTCCGTGACGTTTTCCACGGCGAAAAACCAACTGACCCGGACCCGTTCCGGGTTACGTGTATCAACCAAGGACACTTATGTCTCGACGCATATCCCCCGTCATACCCGGCTTCGGGCTGACGCTGGGCTACACCTTGGTGTACCTCAGCTTGATTGTGCTGATACCGCTTGCGGTGATGTTCATCCACGCCTCCCAACTGAGCGCTGAGCAGTTCTGGACCATCGTCACGGCGCCACGTGTGCTGGCTGCGCTGAAACTGAGCTTCGGCACTGCGTTCTATGCGGCCATCATCAACGGCATCATCGGTACCCTGCTCGCCTGGGTGCTGGTGCGTTACACCTTCCCGGGCCGCAAAATCATCGACGCGATGATCGATCTGCCTTTCGCCCTGCCCACAGCCGTGGCGGGCATCGCGTTGACAGCGCTGTACACGCCCGCAGGCCTCGTCGGTCAGTTCGCCACCGACCTGGGCATCAAGATCGCCTACACGCCTTTCGGTATTACGCTGGCGCTGACGTTCGTCACCATGCCGTTCGTAGTCCGGACCGTGCAGCCGGTGCTTGCCGACATCCCGCGTGAAGTCGAAGAAGCGGCGGCGTGCCTTGGCGCGCGGCCGATTCAAGTGTTCCGTTACATCCTCGCCCCTGCATTGCTGCCTGCCTGGCTGACCGGCTTTGCGCTTGCGTTCGCGCGGGGCGTCGGTGAATACGGCTCGGTGATCTTCATCGCCGGCAACATGCCGATGAAGACCGAAATCCTGCCGCTGCTGATCATGGTCAAGCTTGATCAGTACGACTATGCGGGGGCAACGTCCATTGGTGTGCTGATGCTGGTGGTCTCATTCATTCTGTTGCTGCTGATCAACCTGCTGCAGCGACGTATCGAAACCCCTAACTGAGGAGGCGCATCATGTCCGGTCCATCGCTTATTGCCGCTTCTTCGGCCAATGCATCCCGTCGTGGCAGCGCAGTGTCGCGGCGTATTCTCATCGGCCTCGCGTGGCTGGTGTTCGCGCTCTTTCTGTTGCTGCCGCTGTTCGTGGTCGTGAGTCAGGGCCTGAAGAACGGCATCGGCGGCTTCTTCACGGCGATTCTTGAGCCCGACGCGCTGTCGGCGCTGAAACTTACCGTGTATGCCGTGCTCATCTCTGTGCCATTGAACGTGGTGTTTGGCGTGGCTGCCGCCTGGTGCGTGAGCAAATATTCGTTCCGCGGCAAAGCCATTCTGGTCACGCTCATCGACCTGCCGTTCTCGGTATCCCCGGTCATTGCCGGTCTGGTCTACATCCTCATGTTTGGCGCGCGCGGCGTTTTCGGGCCGTGGCTGCAGGATCACGACATCCAGATCGTGTTTGCGCTGCCCGGTATCGTTCTGGCGACCATCTTCGTGACCGTACCGTTCGTGGCGCGTGAACTGATCCCGCTGATGCAGGAGCAGGGCACGCAGGAAGAAGAGGCCGCCCGGCTGCTGGGCGCCAATGGCTGGCAAATGTTCTGGCACGTGACCGTCCCGAACATTAAATGGGGCCTGATCTACGGCGTGGTGCTGTGCACCGCCCGGGCGATGGGTGAGTTCGGCGCGGTGTCGGTGGTCTCCGGCCACATTCGCGGCGTGACCAACACCCTGCCGCTGCATGTCGAGATTCTCTACAACGAGTACAACCACGTGGCTGCTTTTGCCGTGGCGAGCCTGTTATTGATCCTTGCGCTGTTCATCCTGCTGCTCAAGCAGTGGAGCGAAGCGCGCATTAGCCGTCTGCGCCAAAGCGCGGCGGAGGAATAATTCATGTCGATCGAAGTCCGTAACGTCAGCAAGAACTTCAATGCCTTCAAGGCCCTCAACAGCATCAGTCTGGACATCCAGAGTGGCGAGCTGGTGGCTTTGCTGGGGCCCTCAGGCTGTGGCAAGACCACGCTGCTGCGCATCATCGCCGGGCTTGAAACCCCTGATCAGGGCAGCATCGTATTCCACGGCGAAGACGTCTCCGGTCACGATGTGCGTGATCGCAACGTCGGGTTCGTGTTCCAGCATTACGCGCTGTTCCGCCACATGACGGTGTTCGACAACGTCGCGTTCGGCCTGCGCATGAAGCCCAAGAACCAGCGGCCGAACGAAAGCCAGATCGCGGCGAAAGTGCATGAGCTGCTCAACATGGTCCAACTGGACTGGCTCGCCGATCGCTACCCCGAGCAACTGTCGGGCGGTCAGCGTCAGCGTATCGCGCTGGCGCGGGCGCTGGCGGTAGAGCCCAAAGTGCTGCTGCTGGATGAGCCGTTCGGTGCGCTGGACGCCAAGGTGCGCAAGGAATTGCGTCGCTGGCTGGCGCGCCTGCACGAAGACATCAACCTGACTTCGGTTTTCGTGACCCACGACCAGGAAGAAGCCATGGAGGTCGCCGACCGCATTGTGGTGATGAACAAGGGCGTGATCGAGCAGATCGGCTCGCCGGGCGAGGTGTACGAGAACCCGGCCAGCGATTTCGTGTATCACTTCCTCGGGGATTCGAACCGCTTGCACCTGGGCGAAGACAACCACGTGCTGTTCCGGCCGCATGAAGTGTCGTTGTCGCGTCATGAAGTGGAAGGGCATCACGCCGCTGAAGTGCGTGACATCCGTCCGCTGGGCGCAACCACCCGCGTGACCTTGAAGGTCGAAGGTCAGCCGGAGCTGATCGAAGCTGAAGTGGTCAAGGACCACGACAGCCTGATCGGCCTGGCCCGCGGCGAGACGCTGTTCTTCAAGCCGAAGGTCTGGCAGAAGGTCGAGAGTATCTAAGTCGGTTCTGGCTTGTCACAGACAAACCGCATTCGCGGGCAAGCGCGCTCTGCAAAAAGGCTGTGTTTGCTACACAGCCGCCTTCTTCAGGTTGCGCTTGTGCGCGCGGCCCGCTTTACCCTCGATGCTGTTCTGCAACTTCCTTCTCATTCCCATCAGAAAGGCCGCTTCGGCGACCACGAACAGCGGGCCGATGATCAGGCCTGTGACGTCATCGACGAACGCCGGTTTGCGACCTTCGTAATAATGGCCCACGAACTGGATCGCCCAGCCGACCACGAACAGCCCGACGCCTGAGCCGAGCCACACCATCGTGCTCTGCTGCGCCAGGTGCGCTCCGATCCACAGAAACAGCGCAAGCACGATGCCCATGGCGATGCCGAAAGGCCTGTCCAGCCGCAGGTAGAACGCAGTGGCCGCGACCGTTGCCAGCAAGGCCGGTGAAATCCACAGATCGGCCAGCGCCCAGCTGCTCCAGCCCGGCCGGGACAGCAGTATCGCCACGGCCAGCACGATCAGCGGAACGCCGACGAAGTGGGTGGCGATATTTCGGGTGTCGCGATGGTAAGACGCGTATTGGCTTAAGTGATCGACGAGGTTTTTCATTGTTATTCCTCTGGTGATGCGTGGATCATGCCGCTGATTTTTGGATGAGCCGCGACTGCCGGTTCAGCCTGCAATAAAACGCTGCTGATAAAAAGGAGATTCACATGACGAATGGAACGCAATGGAGCTCTTGGTTGATGAACGACCGATGGTTCACCGAGTTGCCCGCCTCATTGCAGGATAGCCTGCTGAGCGGTATGCAGCAGCGACGCTTCACATCGGGCAGGACCGTGTTCGAGCGCGGTCAGCCGGTCACCGGACTGTACGCGCTGCTGGATGGATCGATCCGCTTCGGCGATCCCGCTCAGCAATGTCATGACCTTCCCCGTCCCGTTGGCAAGCGGCCTTACTGGTTTGGCGAACGGGCGCTGTTTGACGATCAGCCCAGCGCGCTGGACGGCTTTGCCGAAGGCTCGATCATCCTCCTGCACATGCCTCACGCGCCGATCAGGCAACTGCTGCAAGAGCGCCCGGCGCTGTGGCGTCACTTTTGCGCGTTGCTGAGTCAAAAACTCGGTCTGCTGGTTCCGCTCCCTGAACAGATGACACTGTTGCCGACCGTCGAGAGAGTGGCGTTTCGTCTGTTGATGCTGACCGAGGGATACGGCGAGCTGGACCGCTCCGTGCGGGTCGTAGCGCTCTCGAACATGGCCTCGCAGCGTTGTCTGGGACTGAGCGGTGAAGTGGTCGAGCGCGTGCTGGGGGAATTGGCCGAGCGCAACATTGTGCGGCGCGAAGGTAACTTGATCCACGTGCTGGACACTGGTCGGCTGCGCCGTGCGGCGTTGCACCGGCTGACGGAAGTGAAGGCCTGACCGGGCTAGGTGTCAGCGCAACAGGCCGTCGCGGTACTGGCTGGGCGTCATGCCGGTCCAGCGCTTGAATGCGCGGCTGAAACTGCTGGTGTCAGAGAATCCCAGCAGGTAAGCGATCTCGCTGAGTGACGTACCAGGCTCGCGCATGTGCTGCAGCGCCAGGTTCTGCCGACACTGGTTAAGCAGCAGATCGTAACTGCAGCCCTCGTCTGCCAGATGGCGCTGCAAGCTGCGCAGGCTCAAGTGCAGGTTCTGGGCAATGCGCTCGGCTGACGGCTCACCTTCCGGCAGCTGGGTTTCGATCGCTCCACGCACCTTGCGCTCCCACGTCAACGGGCTGAGCTGCTCCAGCGTGCGATTGAGGACCGCTTCGTTATGCTCGGCAAGTTCCGGATTGGCATCGTCCAGATGGCTGTCGAAGTCGGCGCACGCAAACTCCAGCAAATTTTCCCGCGCAGCGAAATGCAGCGGCGCCCGAAACACGTCGTGCCACGGCTTCGGGTCTTCGGGTTGAGGGCGCATCAGGTGAACGGCCAAAGGTGCGTAATGCC
This sequence comes from Pseudomonas sp. efr-133-TYG-103a, assembly GCF_030209235.1. Classification (NCBI taxonomy): domain Bacteria; kingdom Pseudomonadati; phylum Pseudomonadota; class Gammaproteobacteria; order Pseudomonadales; family Pseudomonadaceae; genus Pseudomonas; species Pseudomonas sp. efr-133-TYG-103a. Next base: position 127,036 of record NZ_JARVSK010000010.1, on the reverse strand, counting down.
GCCCGAGCCGGTTACGGCAGGTCCGCACGTAGATGGCGGCAAACGCGTCCATGGCCTCGTTGGCCGGCATCGGTCCGCCCTCCGGCACCCGAAAACGGAACGCGTAGTGATCCCCCTCACGCACGAAGCTCAGATCCAGCGCGTCACTGACCACCGGGTGGTAGCGCACGATGCGCTCGAACACTTCGCGCAACGAGCCGCTGGCAACCAGTGCATAGCCGAGTGCGTGAAAAGTGGTGGGGCTGACGAAGCGCGACACGCGCAAACCCAGCGCGGGATCGCCGCTCGCTTGCACGGCCAGTTGCCAGAAACGGGTCGTGGCTGCCACCGGATAGCGCGCGTTAGGGTCGTCCATCAACTGTGAGTCCAGGCCCGCCGCTTCACTCAGCGCGAGACTGTCCAGGCCCAGGGCGTCGAGTTGCTTGCGCAGGGCGCGGGTCCAACTGGCGAGAATGCTCGGCTCAGGCATACAGATTGGCGCTTCCGGTCAACAGGTTGGCGTTCACGGCAGGGCGGTTGTGCGCCGCGCTCGGCACAGTGATGTCGTGTTTTTCTGAATCATAAAACCGGAGATGGAAGCATGCACGACACTTCTGCAAGTGCAGCCGGACTGAATGCACAGCAGCGATCAGCCCATATTCGCGCGGCGGTCATGGCCCATGGCGAGATCCTGCGTGCGCGTTATCCGATCCTTCGACATCAAGATGCCATTGGCGTGAGCATCCTGATGTTTGCGCTCGGCGGCATGACGCTCAGCGCGGCGCTCTACATCGAGGGCCACGTCGCGTGGTGGGCCTGCCTGTTGCTCAATGCGTTCTTTGCGTCGCTGACCCATGAGCTGGAGCACGACCTGATTCACAGCATGTATTTCCGCAAGCAGCGAGTGCCGCACAACCTGATGCTGGCGTTGGTGTGGATGGCCCGGCCGAGCACCATCAACCCGTGGATTCGTCGGCATCTGCACTTGAATCATCACAAGGTGTCCGGCACCGAGGCCGACCTGGAAGAACGCGCGATCACCAACGGCGAACCCTGGGGGCTCGCCCGATTGTTGATGGTCGGCGATAACGTGATGTCGTCGTTGATCCGGATGTTGCGTGCGCAAACCTGGGCTCACCGGTTCAGCATTCTCAAGCGGACACTCCGGGTTTATGCCCCGCTGGCCTTGCTGAACTGGAGCGCCTGGTATGTGTTTCTGGGCTTTCACGGGATCAACGGCATCGCGGCCCTGGCAGGTAACTCGATTGACTGGTCGCAGAGCACGCTGGCATTCATGCACGCCATCGACGTTGCAGTGGTGGTGATCGTCGGGCCCAACGTCTTGCGCACCTTCTGCCTGCATTTCGTCAGCTCGAACATGCACTACTACGGTGATGTCGAACCCGGCAATGTGATGCAACAGACTCAGGTCCTCAATCCTTGGTGGATGTGGCCGCTGCAGGCGTTCTGCTTCAACTTCGGCAGCACTCACGCGATTCACCATTTCGTGGTCAAGGAGCCTTTTTACATCCGCCAGATGACGGCGCCCGTCGCGCATAAGGTCATGGCGCAAATGGGCGTTCGGTTCAATGATTTCGGGACGTTCGGTCGCGCGAACCGGTTCACCCCGACGGGCGTGAAAACGGGTGCAGCCTCTGGGCGCGGGCTCGCTCGCGAAAGCTGATGCTCAGGTAGCGTTCGGGATTTTTCGTCGATAAAAATTCTGTAACAACTCGCCCGTATTCTTCACTCATCCCCGGCGAGCTGGGGGCAGACAGCGTGATTTATCAGGGCCACTCCTTAAGGCAGGGGGTGGCCCTCTTTTTTTGCGCGCAGATGCCTGAGGCTGCGGCATATGTATTTGAGCTATTAATAAATATCTTCTTATTCTTTTTCGAATATATGTCTCGTCCCTATACTCGCCCCCATGAACGCAACATGCAGGAGGCGAAGGCCATGCATAACGAATCGATCCGTTACCTGATCGTGCCAGGCTGGCAAGGATCTGCCGACGACCATTGGCAAACCCATTGGCAGAACAGTCTGCCGAACAGTGTGCGTGTGGAGCAGGCCGACTGGCTCAAGCCACGCCGCGAAGACTGGGTGGGTGAGCTGCAGCGCGTGATCGCGGCGGACAGCTCGCCCGTTATCCTCATTGCCCACAGCCTGGGTTGCGTGACGGTTGCCCATTGGGCGCAACTGGCGCCCCTGGAAACCCTGCGTCAGGTGCGCGGTGCGTTGCTGGTGGCACCTGCTGATGTCGAACGTGCGAACTGCCCGCCTGCCATTCGCAATTTTGCGCCGATTCCCGAACACCTGATGCCGTTCCCTGCTCAGGTCGTCAGCTCTGACAACGATTCGGCCGTGAGCGCCCTGCGAGCCATGGAAATGGCGCGCAACTGGGGCGCCGAGATCGGCATCCTCAGTGGCGCCGGGCACATCAACGTCAAATCCGGCCATCAACGATGGGAACAGGGCTTTGCGTATCTTTATCGCTTGCAAGGACGCATCGAACAGCTGACCCGGCGTCGCGCGTGAAGGCATGTTGCTCGGCTGTCGGCACCTCTGAGCCTGCACTGATGATCACTTTTTTGGCCGCAGCGAACGCACAGGCGCTGCGGCCTTTTTTTTAACGCTCAGGTCATCGGAAGGCTTGGGCGGGAGACTGCCATGAGCCATCCTGATGTTTTGAACAACCCGCTGCTGACCTTCCCCGAAGCCGAAAAAAGCCCCCTCAGTATTCGCGCCAAAGCGCTGGTCTTCATCGATCCACGCTCGCGTCAGCTGCGTGAAGAGATGGAGCAACTCGCGCCGCTTGAACTGCCCGTGTTGATCCGAGGAGAGCCGGGAACCGGCAAAGAGTTGCTCGCCAGGCACATTCATCGTGGCAGCGACCGTTCGGGTTTGTTCGTGTCCGTGAACTGTGGAGCCATCAGCCCGACGTATGCCGATGCCGAGCTGTTCGGTCACGCTGCAGGTGCCTATGCCGGATCGGCCAGCAGCCGCGCTGGCTGGTTCGGCTCGGCCACCGGCGGCACGCTGTATCTGGATGAGATTGCCGATTTGCCGCTGTCCATTCAGATCAAGTTGCTGGCAGCGCTCGAAAATCGCGAGGTCACCCGCGTGGGCGCGTCGCAGCCAAGCCCGGTGGACGTCAGACTGGTTGCGGCCACCAGCATTGACCTGAGACTGGCAGTCTCGGCGGGAAAATTTCACGAGCGCCTGTATCGGTATCTCAGCGAAGGTCGGCTGGACCTGCCGGCGCTCAGGGAACAACCGGGTAACATCTTGCCATTGGCTGAATACTTCCTTGGCATCTACAGCCAGCGTCTGGACTTTCCGATGCCGCTGATCAGCGATGCGGCTCAGCGTGTGCTCGAAGCGCATTACTGGCCAGGAAACACGCGGGAACTTGAGAACGTCATTCACTTTGCGCTGCTGGTGAGCAGCGGGGCAGAAGTCTTGCCGGAGCATCTGAATCTGCCTCAGCGCTAGCTGCAAGAACGCGGGCCGTACGCCGACTTCGAATGACCTTCCAAATTGGTATAAGCATTCGATTAAAAAGTCTTTTAATGGAATAAAAAATCCGGGTAATGTTCGCCCCACGCCGCCGTGCTGCACGATTGCGACAGTTCGGCGGCGACCACTTTCCCTTCATCGCCATCAGAGCGATCGGATTACCCAAGGACATTGCATGAAAAAGACGTTTTTGTTCACCGCATTGGCGGCTGCTCTTTCTCTCGGCATCAGTGCTGCGCAAGCGGCCGAGAAACTGGTTGTCGGCGCAACTGCCGTTCCGCACGCCGAAATCCTGGAGCTGATCAAGCCTGAGCTGGCCAAAGAAGGCGTGGACCTTCAGATCAAAGTCTTCACTGACTACGTGCAGCCAAACGTGCAGCTGAACGAGAAGCGTCTGGACGCCAACTACTTCCAGACCAAGCCATACCTGGAGGGCTTCAACAAAGGTAAGGGCGCGGAGCTGGTTCTCGGCGTTGGCGTACACGTCGAACCGTTCGGCGGCTACTCGAAAAAGTGGAAGTCCATCGACCAACTGCCTGAAGGCGCAACCGTTGCCATCCCTAACGAAGGCAGCAACGCCGGTCGTGCTCTGTTGCTGCTGCAGAAGAACGGTCTGATCACCCTGAAAGACCCGACCAATGCGCTGGCGACCCCGAAAGACATCGCCACCAACCCGAAAAAACTGAAGTTCCGCGAGCTGGAGTCCGCGCTGCTGCCACGCGCTCTGGATCAAGTCGACCTGGACCTGATCAACACCAACTACGCGCTGGAAGCCAAGCTGAATCCGAAGAAAGACGCGCTGATTCTGGAAGGTTCTGATTCGCCGTACGTGAACTATCTGGTGACCCGTAAAGAAAACGCCCACACCGACGCGATCGAGAAGCTGTCGAAGGCGCTGACCAGCCAGCAGGTCAAAGACTTCATCAACAAGAAGTACGACGGCGCGGTATTGCCAGCGTTCTGATGGGGCAGGGGCGCAGTGACCACTGGGGGCGTGAGCCAACGGTCTTCCACGCCCCTTCGATCGACGGTGTAATACCCGACGCCTTCCCGGCTAAAGCCGGTCCTACGAAAAGTTTGCAGCGTCTGTAGGGTCGGCTTCAGCCGGGAAGAGGCTGGCGTGTCTGGTGAAGATCTGGCGGCTGGAAGTCAGTCTTCGCGAGCAAGCTCGCTCATGCATGTCTGGCGCAAGCCGGAAAAGAGTCGGATTACTGACCCACGTTTTTCACGCCGACGGCCTGTACCTGCGTCGGCGTTTTTGCATGTGTGCCCAGCGCGCGACGCAGCGCGATCAGCAATTTCATGTTGTCTTCGAGAAGTTTGTCCTGCGAGTGGTCATTGAAGCTGGCGCGTTCCGGCATGATTGGTCCTCTTTTTGTTATCCCTGACATCTGCTCCAGCGCAGGCAATGCCCGCTGCGAGATGCGGAATAGACCGCAATCATGCGCGTCAGGTTCGCATCCAAAGATAAGAATTTGGTATCGATGCGGTTACCGATAATGGCACTAAGCCGCTGCTAGTTCGTTCAGCGCTATGCATATGCTCTAACGATATTTAAATTTATCTTCTTATAGCTTTAAAGTTCCGACTCTTCAGTCACACGCCTTTTTGGAGTCGGAGTTCTCATGCCAGCAGCCTCCCAAGCTTCCACGTCCGCGCAAGCGCCGGATCAGCAGTTCGATGTGCGTCCATTCGCCGAAAAGGTGGGCGCGGAAATCGTCGGGCTGGATTTGTCCCGTCCGCTCAATGACGCTGACTTCGCGCGCGTGCATCGTGCTCATCTGGATTACCACGTGGTGGTTTTTCGCGATCAGCAGATCACCCCGCAACAACAGATCGATTTCAGCCGTCGTTTCGGCGTGCTGCAGATTCACGTCCTCAAGCAGTTTCTGCTCGCCAACCATCCGGAAATTCTGATCGTTTCCAACATCGTCGAGAACGGCCAGCCGGTCGGTCTGGGTGACGCCGGTAAGTACTGGCACTCGGATTTGTCTTACAAAGAGCTTCCAAGCCTGGGCTCGATGCTCTACGCCCAGGAGCTGCCGAGCGAAGGCGGCGACACGCTGTTCGCCGACATGCACCTGGCTTGGGACACGCTGCCTGAGCATCTGCGTAAAGCGGTCGAAGGCCGCAAGGCCGTCCACAGCTACACCTCGCGTTATCGCGATGGCCATAACGCCGAAAACTGGCGTCCGACCCTCAGCGCCGAGCAGTTGGCTCAAGTGGCGGTGGTCAGCCATCCGATCGTGCGCACGCACCCGGAAAACGGACGCAAGGCACTGTTCGTCAGCGAAGGCTTCACCACGCATATCGTGGGTATTCCAGAAGACGAAAGTCAGCAGATTCTCACCGAGCTGTACGCACACAGCGTGCGCCCCGAAGGTGTCTACCGGCATAAATGGCAGGAAAACGACATGGTGTTCTGGGACAACCGCTCCCTGATTCACTTGGCCGGTGGGACCCCGGACCATCTTCGCCGTCGTCTGCATCGCACCACCATTCAGGGCGATGCGCCGTTCTGATTTACGCCGTCCTGATCCGGAGACCGTTCCATGAACGCTGTTCTGCAAAGCCACACGGCTAGCGATCGCTTGAATGCGCAACAGGCCAATCAGCCTACCGCTGAAGCGCTGTTGCAAGTCCAGGGCGTAAGCCTTGAATACCGCACCCCGGAACGCGTGGTGCGGGCCACTCATCAAGTCAGTTTCGAAATCGATCCTGCAGACCGTTTTGTCCTGCTCGGCCCATCGGGCTGCGGCAAGTCAACGTTGCTCAAAGCGGTCGCCGGCTTCATTCAGCCCAGCGAAGGGCAGATTCGTCTGGCCGGCCAGCCTGTCAAAGAACCTGGGCCGGACCGCATCGTGGTCTTCCAGGAATTTGACCAGCTGCCACCGTGGAAAACGGTGATCGAGAACGTGATGTTCCCGTTGCTGGCTTCGCGCACGCTCAAGCGCCGGGACGCAGAAGAGCGCGCGCGGCATTACCTGGAAAAAGTAGGCTTGAGCGCGTTTGCCGATGCGTACCCGCACACCCTGTCGGGCGGCATGAAAGCGCGCGTGGCCATTGCGCGTGCACTGGCGATGCAGCCGAAGATCCTGTTGATGGACGAGCCGTTCGCAGCGCTCGACGCCCTGACGCGTCGCAAGATGCAGGAAGAGCTTCTCGAGCTGTGGGAAGAGGTGCGTTTCACGTTGTTGTTCGTGACTCACTCCATCGAAGAAGCGCTGGTGGTGGGCAACCGGATTCTGTTGCTGTCCCCGCATCCGGGACGCGTGCGGGCCGAGATCAACAGCCATCAGTACGATCTGAAAAGCCTCGGTGGCGTGGATTTCCAGGCGTCAGCGCAGCGCATCCACCGGCTGCTGTTCGATGAAGGCGAAGCGCCCGCAGTGGAGCAAGACCTGCGGTTTCAGGATATTCGTATCGCCTATTAATGCGCCTACTTCACTCTTGTAGGAGCGCGCTTGCCCGCGATTGCGATGTGCCTGTGACGTTTAGATCGCCTGACACACCGTTATCGTGGGCAAGCGCGCTCCTACAGAGGACGTTGGCCCAAATGAGACAAGACCATGAGCCTTTCACCTCCGATTCGCGAGGAATACGAAGTCGCGCTGGAGCCTTTCACTCAGGAAGACCTGGCCCGCGACATTCCCCTTGTTCAACGCATCTGGCAATTGAGCTGGGTTCGCAAAGCCGTGATCCTCGTCCTGCTGGCCGTGATCTGGGAAATCGCCGCGCGCATCCAGGGCAATGACCTGTTGCTGCCGAGCTTTTTGCAAACCGCGCAGGCTTTCATTGACGGCATCGTAACCGGCGAACTGCTGGGCAAGGTCTGGATCTCCCTGACGGTGCTGGTCAAGGGTTACCTCATTGGCATCGTCCTCGCGTTCGGCCTGACCACACTGGCGGTTTCTACCCAGTTGGGGCGGGACTTGCTCGGCACGCTGACCGCGATGTTCAACCCGCTGCCGGCTATCGCGCTTCTGCCGCTGTCGCTGCTGTGGTTCGGTCTGGGCGAGAACAGCCTGATTTTCGTCCTCGTGCACTCGGTCCTGTGGGCGCTGGCGCTCAACACCTACGCAGGTTTTCTCGGCGTTTCGGAAACCCAGCGCATGGCCGGTCGCAACTACGGGCTCAAAGGGCTGCGTTTTGTCTGGTACATCCTGATTCCGGCGGCGCTGCCGTCGATTCTGGCGGGCCTGAAAATTGGCTGGGCGTTCGCCTGGCGCACCCTGATCGCTGCCGAGCTGGTGTTTGGCGCGTCGTCGGGCAAGGGCGGACTGGGCTGGTACATCTTCCAGAACCGCAACGAGCTGTACACCGACAAGGTGTTCGCGGGCCTCGCGGCTGTGATCATCATCGGTCTGCTGGTGGAAAACCTGCTGTTCAGCAATGTCGAGCGCCTGACCGTCAAACGTTGGGGCATGCAGCGCTGATCGCTTATTAGAAGAACATTTCGCTGAGTGGACCGGATCGCCGGACATGAAGCTTTCCAACACTTTCGCTTTCATTGTGAGGAATTCATGGGGACTTCAAGCAAACGTCCAGTGCTCACCGCACTGGCAGCCACGGTCGGTCTGTTCGGCGCACTGTTGAGCAGCGGCGCGCACGCCGAAGGCAAGATCAGCATCGCCCAGCAATTCGGTATCGGCTACCTGATCCTCGATGTCGTGCAGCAGCAGAAGCTGATCGAGAAGCACGGCAAAGAGCAGGGCCTGGACATCAAGGTCGACTGGAACAGCATCTCCGGCGCAACGGCAATGAACGAAGCGCTGCTGGCTGGCGCGCTGGATGTGGTATCGGCAGGCGTGCCGCCGATGCTGACCATCTGGGACCGCACCAAGGGCAAACAGAACGTCAAGGCCATCGCTTCGCTGGGTTCGATGCCGAACTATCTGCTGAGCAACAATCCGAACGTGAAGACAGTCCAGGACTTCACCGACAAGGATCGCATCGCTGTGCCGGCCGCGGGCGTGGGCTTCCAGTCGCGTACCCTGCAGATCGAAACCGCCAAGCTGTTCGGTAACGACAACTACAAGAAATTCGACAACATCTCCGTGAGCCTGCCGCACCCTGACGCCACCTCGGCGTTGATCGCAGGCGGTTCCGAGATCAGCGCGCACTTCTCCAGCCCGCCGTTCCAGTATCAGGAACTGGAAAACCCGAACGTGCATAAAGTGCTGAGTTCTTACGACGTGCTGGGCGGCCAAGCGACGTTCAACGTCCTTTACACCACACAGAAATTCCACGACGAGAACCCGAAAACCTATAAAGCGTTCTATGACGCTTTGGCCGAGGCCGAAAAGATCATCAAGGCCGACAAGAACGCAGCGGCGAAGACCTACATCGAGGTCGAGAAATCCAAGTTGCCATTGCCGCTCGTGGAGAAGATCGTCAACGATCCGGAAATCGACTTCACCGTCGTGCCGCAACGCACCTTCATCTATGCCGAGAAGCTTCATGAAATCGGCGTGCTGAAGAACAAGGCCGACAGCTGGAAAGATTTCTTCTTCGAAGAGGCCCACGGCGGGGCGGGTAGCTGATGGAGGCCATCGATCTCGGGATCAACCTTGGGATGAGCTTGCTCGCGAAACGTCCGGTCATGCTGCGATAAATTCATTGCCTGACCCAACGCCTTCCCGGCTGAAGCCGGTCCTACGAAAAACTCGCAGCGTCTGTAGGGCCGGTTAAGGCCGGTCCTACGAAAAACTTGCGGCGTCTGTAGGGCCGGTTAAAGCCGGTCCTACGAAAACTCTCAGCGTCTGTAGGACCGGTTAAAGCCGGTGCAACGAAAAGCTTGCGGCGTTTGTAGGGCCGGTTAAAGCCGGTACAACGAAAAGCTTGCGGCGTTTGTAGGACCGGCTTTAGCCGGGAAGAGGCCGGTGCATGCCGTGGGAGCCGCAGCGAACCGGCATCAGCCTTCGCGAGCAAGCTCGCTCCTGCGGGTTTTAGGGTGTATCGCCGAACGGTGCTGCCCCCGCGATCTCCGTGGGAGACCCCGCGATGTTCAATCCGGCCAGTGCCACGCCGGTTCATCCAGCCTGCCCTGGCCCACAATGCCGGTCTGGCCCAGGTCCTTTTCAAGCACGATGCAGTTGCACTCAGGGTCTTGTTCCAATGCGGCGATGAGCCGGTTCGCGTGGGAGACGACCCACACCTGGCAGCTGTGGGATGCGCGCATGATCAGCCTCGCCAAAGCGGGCAGAAGATCCGGGTGCAGGCTGGTTTCGGGTTCGTTGAGTACCATCATGGTGGGCGGTCGGGGCGTGAGCAGCGCAGCGATCAGCAACAGATAGCGCAGCGTGCCGTCCGACAATTCTGCCGCTGACAACGGGCGCAGCAATCCGTGTTGATGAAACTCAAGCGCGAACAGCCCGCCGCCTTGAGCGTTGATGTGTATGCGTGCGCCGGGGAAGGCGTCGCTGATGGCGGCGTCGAGCGCCTCGGGCTCGCCGATTTCCCGGATGGTTTGCAACGCGGCCGCCAGATCGCGCCCGTCGTGATGCAGAACGGGCGTCCGCGTGCCCAATTGAGCCTTGCGAGCGGGCGCATCGGCGTCGCTGCGAAAGTGATCATAAAATCGCCAGCCGCGAATGTTCTCGCGCAACTGCAGCACTTCCGGCGACGAGCGAAGGTTGCCCACCTGATCGAACAGGCTGTCGAACGTTGGCGTGTGTTGCGCCAGCACATCCCAACTGCGTCCCTCGCGGGCCCGGATCATGGGGCCGGCCCGGTCGACCAGCAGGCTCGCCGGACGATACACGGGACCTGCCCAGATGCATTCACGCTTGATCTCCGGGTCCAGTGCAAAGGCCGTCGGTGCCGCTGGCGGTGGGGGCAGGCCCAGCGAAATGGCGTAACTGAAGTCCTCGGCGGCGAATCCCAGCCGCAAGCGCACGACCTCCTTGCGCGGACCTCCCTGAATATCCACTTCGCCATTGCGCATGCGCCGGCTGATGTTTTCCGGCCCAGCCCAGAAGGTCGACTTCAGGCCGCCTTCCCGGGCCAGCGCATTGATGACGCCGCCTTGTGCGGTCTCCGCCAGCAGCCGTAACGCTCGATACAGGTTGGATTTGCCGCTGCCGTTGGGCCCCGTGATGAGATTCAGTCGTTGCAACGGAACAACCAGCGTGTTGATTGATCGGTAGTTGGCGACGGCGAGGGTGGTGAGCATCGAGCATTCCTTGCTGTGTGCAGGCAGGAGGATCTGCGCAGTTTAGCGGCGTAAGGAACCCTGATCTACGCTCATAGTCGCATGATCATCGCGGCGCAGACCCAAGCATGAAAGGGGTGCCGATGACTGTATGCAACGGCATTGGCACAAGGAGTCTGCATGCCCGCTCAACCCTCGGTAATTCATTCCAGCCTGGCTGCGCTGGCGCTCGGCCTGTGCGTGGCTGTGCTGCCCGGCTGCGGCAAGGAAAAACCCAAGGAGCCCGTTCGCCCGCGCGTGCAGGCGCAAGAAGTCAAAACGGCCGAATTCGCTGCCGATGTTGCCCTCACAGGCGACATTCAGGCGCGCGTGCAGACTCAGCTTTCGTTCCGCGTCGGCGGCAAGATCATTCAGCGCTCGGTCGATGTCGGCGACAGAATCTCGGCCAAACAGGTGCTCGCCAGGCTCGACCCCAAAGACCTGCAGACCAACGTCGACTCGGCCATTGCCGCCGAAGCCGCAGAGCAGGCCCGCGTGAAACAGACCGCCGCGGCATTCGTGCGTCAGGAAAAACTGCTGCCCAAGGGCTACACCAGCCGCAGCGAATACGATTCGGCCCAGGCTGCCCTGCGCAGCAGCCAGAGCGCGTTGCGGGCGGCCCAGGCCCAGTTGGCAAACGCCCGCGAGCAGCTGGGGTATACCGCATTGATCGCCGATGCACCGGGCATCATCACGGCGCGGCAGGCCGAGGTCGGGCAGGTGGTTCAGGCGACCATGCCGATTTTCAGTTTGGCCCGCGACGGCGAGCGTGATGCTGTGTTCAATGTGTACGAATCCCTCTTCGTCAACCCGCCAACCGATCAGCCGGTCGAAGTCACCTTGCTGGATAACCCGAAAATCAAGGCCACCGGGAAGGTGCGCGAAGTCACGCCTGCGGTGTCGGCACAGACCGGCACGCTGCAGGTGAAGATCGCGCTGTCGTCGCTGCCGCCTGGCATGGAGCTGGGTTCGGTGGTCAGTGCTGCGTTGAGCGTGCCGGCCAAGGCGAGTGTCGAGCTGCCGTGGTCAGCGTTGACCAAGGGCCTGGGCGATCACCTCGGGCAGCCAGCGGTCTGGGTGGTGGATGAGCAGAACAAGGTGAGCCTGCGGACGGTCACGGTCGGGCGTTATCTGACAGGCAAAGTGATCATCGTGGACGGTCTGAAAAACGGAGAGAAAGTGGTCGTTGCCGGTAACCAGTTGCTGCACCCGGACATGCAGGTCGAACTGGCCGATGTCTACAAGGACCTGACGGGAGCCCCGCAATGAAGCGATTTTCGGGGATCCTCCTGAGTGGTTTGTTACTGGGCGCGTGCAGCAAGGAAGAGCCGCCGCCCGAGCCTGTGCGTCCCGTGCTGTTCGTGGAGGTCAAACCCCAAGCCGAAGAAAGCCTCGGACGCTTCGCTGGCAATATCGCCGCACGCTACGAGAGCACGCTGGGTTTCCGGGTTTCCGGTCGCATTGCTCAGCGCAGCGTCGATGTCGGCGCACAGGTCAAAAAGGGCGACATGCTCGCCGTGCTCGATCCGACCGATCAGCAGAACCAGGTGCGCTCCACGCAGGGCGATCTGGCGCGGGTCGAGGCGCAGTTGATCAACTCGCAGGCCAATGCCCGGCGGCAGCAGGAACTGTTTGATCGGGGCGTGGGCGCACAGGCCGCGCTCGATGTCGCGGTCACGGATCTGAAGACCACTCAGTCTTCTTACGATCAAGCCAAAGCCGCGTTGCAACAGGCCAAGGACCAGTTGAGCTACAGCGAATTACGGACCGACCACGATGCGGTGGTGACCGAGTGGAAGGTCGAAGCCGGCCAGGTGGTCAGCGCCGGCGAGCAGGTCGTGACCCTCGCGCGGCCTGACATCAAGGAGGCCGTGATCGACCTGCCTGCACAGCTTGCCGATCAACTGCCCAAGGACGTCGTGTTCAAGGTCGCCAGTCAGCTTGAGCCGGACATCAACACCACCGCCACCGTGCGAGAGCTCGAGCCGCAGGCAGAAAGCACGACGCGCACCCGTCGCGCTCGACTGACGCTGGCCGACACGCCGCCGTCCTTTCGCTTGGGCACGGCGATCAGCGTCACCCTCAGCTCGGCGATTGAGCCTCGCATTCAGTTGCCCGACACGGCGCTGCAAGAGGTCGATGGCAAGACGCAGATCTGGGTCATCGACCAGCAGAACCAGACCGTTTCGCCGCGCCCGGCCAATGTCGTCAGCCGCGCCAGCGGCAGCGTGGTGCTGGCAGGTGGCGTGAAGGGCGGTGATCTGGTCGTCACTGCCGGGGTAAACAGCCTCAAGCCGGGGCAGAAAGTCAAAGTCGATAAGGAAAGCCCGCGATGAAAGGGACGTTCAACCTCTCCGATTGGGCGCTCAAGCATCAATCCTTCGTCTGGTACCTGATGTTCGTCGGTCTACTGATGGGCGTGTTTTCCTACATGAACCTCGGTCGCGAGGAGGACCCTTCGTTCACCATCAAAACCATGGTCATCCAGACCCGCTGGCCGGGCGCTACGGTGGATGAAACCCTGGAGCAGGTCACTGACCGCATCGAGAAAAAGCTCGAAGAGCTCGATTCCCTCGATTACGTGAAGAGTTATACCCGCCCCGGCGAGTCCACGGTTTTCGTCTACCTGCGCGACACCACCAGCGCGGGCGCGATTCCAGATATCTGGTACCAAGTGCGCAAGAAGATCGACGACATCCGCGGCACATTCCCTCAGGGGCTGCAAGGGCCGGCGTTCAACGACGAGTTCGGAGACGTCTACGGCTCGATCTACGCCTTCACGGCCGATGGCCTGACGCTTCGCCAGTTACGCGATTACGTTGAAGAAGTGCGCGTGCAGATCCGCGACGTGCCCGGACTGGGCAAGGTCGAGATGATCGGCCAGCAGGACGAGGTGCTGTACCTCAATTTTTCCACGCGCAAACTCGCGGCGCTGGGGCTGGACCAACGGCAAGTCGTGCAAAGCCTTCAGTCGCAGAACACCGTCACGCCAGCAGGCGTTATCGAGGCCGGGCCTGAACGGATTTCGGTGCGCACCTCCGGACAGTTCGCTTCGGAAAAGGACCTGGAAACGGTCAATCTGCGCCTCAACGACCGGTTCTACCGCCTGAGCGATATCGCCGAGATCACGCGCGGCTACGTTGACCCGCCCAAGCCACTGTTCCGTTTCGATGGCAAACCGGCGATCGGTCTGGCCATCGCCATGAAGAAGGGCGGCAACGTTCAGGAGTTCGGCAAACAGCTGCACGAGCGCATGGATGCGGCCACGGCCGACTTACCCATTGGCGTGGGCGTCCACAACGTCTCGGATCAGGCACAGGTGGTCGAGAAAGCGGTAGGCGGCTTCACCAGTGCGCTGTTTGAAGCGGTCGTGATCGTGCTGATCGTGAGCTTCATCAGCCTTGGCATGCGCGCCGGGCTCGTGGTGGCCTGCTCGATTCCTCTGGTGCTGGCGATGGTCTTCGTGTTCATGGAGTACAGCGGCATCACGATGCAACGGATCTCGCTGGGCGCGCTGATCATTGCGCTGGGGCTGCTGGTGGATGACGCCATGATCACCGTGGAGATGATGGTCTCGCGTCTGGAGCTGGGCGACAGCAAAGAGCAGGCGGCGACCTTCGCTTACACCTCCACTGCGTTCCCAATGCTCACCGGCACGCTGGTGACGGTCGCAGGTTTTGTGCCCATCGGCCTCAACGCAAGTTCGGCGGGCGAATACACCTTCACCCTGTTCGCCGTTATTGCCGTTGCCATGCTGGTGTCCTGGGTCGTCGCGGTGCTGTTCGCGCCAGTGATCGGGGTGCACATCCTCAGCGAAAAGGTGAAGAAAAAAGACGAGCATGCCAAGCCGGGCCGCATTGCCCGGGCTTTCAACGGGTCGATGTTCTGGGCCATGCGCAATCGCTGGCTGACCATCATCATCACCATCGCGCTGTTTGCGACGGCCTTGTTCTGTATGCGGTTCGTGCAGAACCAGTTCTTCCCGTCGTCGGACCGTCCCGAGATTCTGGTGGACCTGAACCTGCCGCAGAACGCGTCGATCAACGAGACGCGCAGGGCGGTGGACAAGCTGGAGGCCTCCCTCAAGGACGATCCGGATATCGTGCGCTGGAGCACCTACATCGGTCAGGGCGCCGTGCGGTTTTATCTGCCGCTCGATCAACAACTGGAAAACCCGTACTACGCGCAGTTGGTGATCGTCAGCAAGGACCTGGAAGCGCGCGGCGCGTTGATGGCGCGCCTCAACAAGCGGCTGAGGGACGAGTTCGTCGGCATTGGCACCTACGTTCAACCGTTGGAAATGGGGCCGCCGGTCGGGCGTCCGATTCAGTATCGGGTCAGCGGGGAAAACATCGACAAGGTGCGTCAGCATGCCATCGAGCTCGCCACGCTGCTGGACCAGAACCAGCACATCGGCGAGATGATTTACGACTGGAACGAGCCGGGCAAGGTGCTGCGCATCGATATCAACCAGGACAAGGCGCGGCAGCTCGGGCTGTCGTCCGAAGACGTTGCGCAGCTCATGAACAGCATCGTCACAGGCTCATCGGTGACTCAGGTACGCGATGATATCTACCTGATCAACGTGGTGGGTCGCGCCGTCGACTCGGAGCGCGGCTCGCCGGAAACCCTGCAAAACCTGCAGATCGTCACGCCACAGGGCACGTCGATTCCGCTGCTGGCCTTCGCCAATGTTCGATACGAGCTGGAGCAGCCGCTGGTCTGGCGTCGCGATCGTAAGCCGACGATCACGATCAAGGCGGCGGTACGGGATGAGATGCAGCCGACCGATCTGGTCAAAGAGCTCAAACCTGAGATCGACAAATTCGCGGCCGGTCTGCCGGTGGGCTACAAGATCGCCACAGGCGGCACGGTGGAAGAGAGCGGCAAGGCTCAGGGTCCGATTGCCAAAGTCGTCCCGCTGATGATCTTCCTCATGGCGACTTTTTTGATGATTCAACTGCACAGCGTGCAGAAGATGTTTCTCGTCGCCAGTGTCGCGCCGCTGGGCTTGATCGGTGTTGTGCTGGCGCTGGTTCCGACGGGAACGCCGCTGGGTTTTGTGGCCATCCTCGGGGTGCTGGCGCTGATCGGGATCATCATTCGTAACTCGGTGATTCTGGTGACGCAGATTCATGAATACGAAGTTGCGGGGTATCTGCCCTGGGATGCGGTGGCCGAGGCCACCGAGCACCGTCGCCGACCCATCCTGCTGACCGCTGCGGCGGCAAGCCTGGGCATGATCCCCATCGCCCGCGAAGTATTCTGGGGCCCGATGGCCTACGCGATGATCGGTGGCATCATCATTGCCACGCTTCTGACGCTGCTGTTCCTGCCCGCGCTCTATGTGGCCTGGTACAAGATCAAAGAGCCGACTGACGAGGAGCGACGCAAGCATCAGCAAAGCAAACAGGAAGATAATCACCTTACTGGCGACTCGGACGACGGCGCGTCTTCACCCGCGCATTGAACAGGCAGATGAAGCGAAGGCGATAACGTGCCGCTTTCGCTTCTTACTTCGGACAACGGGGTGCGGTCAAACGACTCGGAAATTCCTGAAATGCACCTGCCCTGGCTGACCGCCTAGTTTTTCAGGATCGGAAGCGGTATTTACCTGCACGGTCACTGTAGTGGCAGGGGACGGCGTGTGGGGGATGTTGAGCGTCACTGTCTGCCACTTCTCGGTTGCTCCGCCCAAGTCGCCGTGCCCCGCTGCTCCCTCCGCCGTGGTGACGACAGCCGAATAACTGAACATCACGTAATCGCCGGGTCTCACGGTTTGGCCCGCCCGGACATCGAATGTCAGAACAGTGGGTTTGTAGCTGCCCTCAGGCGTGATCTGAGTCAGATTGGCTGCCTTCGTCAGTTGGATGTAGTAACCCGCGCCTTCCGGCTTGATCTCCCAGGTTTCCTCGCCGGAAGCACTTGTCCACGGCGTTAGTTTGCCGGTACCGAAGTCGCCATTTATCAGAATATTGTCCATGGTCATTCCCTTGCTCATCATTATTGACAGCCCTTGCTCATCCAGCATCCGGGCTGACGCCAACGGCGCGGGTTTAGTGTGCGCGCGGTAGACGGCACGGGATACTGTCAGAAATGACAGTCACGGACTTTTTTCGAATGAGTGAACGTGTTTGTTTACGCTGGCAGCCACGGTTGAGCCCTCTGACCGCATGGCTCTTTGCCGGACCGCGGCCTCAGCCCTTGCGCCACACACTCGCCAGCCAGGGCTGCTGCTCTCTCGGCAATCCGGATGGTCGGTAGTAATGCTCGACTTCGACGAATCCCGCCTCGGTCATGAGTTCGCTCCAGGCTTCAGCGCTATGAAAGGCGCCGTATCTTTCGCCCTTCCAGCCTTCTTGATTGTTGCCCCGCGGATTAGAGCTGAACAGCACGCCCCCGGGCTTGAGTGCGGCTCGCAATTCCCGCAGCACCCGAGGCAATTCCTGACGTGGCACGTGGAACAGCGAGGCATTGGCGAAGATTCCGTCGAAGCGTTCGGCGGGGAGGTTCAGCTCCAGGAAGTTTTGGTGCAGTACTTCGCAGCCGCTGTCGACACGAGCCATCTCAGCGAAGCGGTCGGAGCCGTCAAGGCCGGTGGGTATGTGCCCCATAGCCGCAAATGTCTGCAGATCACGCCCCGGCCCGCAGCCGAAATCGAGAATCTGGAACGGCGGCGAACCCTGAATATTGCGCAGTAATGCATCGATGTTCTGGCTGACGTCGTGATCGCGTGTGCCTTCGCGAAAACCTTCGGCGGCATCGTTGTAGTTGCCGAGCGTAGTGGCCGTGATCTGAGCGAGGTCTTCTGAGTCAAGTTTCATGGGGCGAGTGTCTGGGCGAATAAGGCTGCCAATATACCCCGCTCACGAGCCGCAATCTCCTTGCGGACCGCGCATATCCTGTAGGACCGGCTTCAGCCGGGAAGAGGCCTGTGCTGACGTCATCAGTCCCGCAGCGTGACACCTGACGCCTTCCCGGCTAAAGCCAGTCCTGAAGGGAGGACTTCCCCGGTTTAACGCTTATTCAGCCGTAACGCCAGTCGATCGCCGCCCAGTTGGATGACCGCGACCAGCGCCACCAGCAGTACGATCACGGTCAGCATCACTTGGGTGTCGAAACGCTGATAACCATAGCGGTAGGCGATATCGCCCAGGCCGCCTGCGCCGATAGCGCCCGCCATGGCCGAGGAGTTGATCATGGTCACCAGCGTGATGGTGAAGCCGCCGACGATTCCTGGCAGTGCTTCAGGAAGCAGGACATGCCAGACGATATGCCAGCGACGGCAGCCCATCGCTTGTGCCGCTTCGATCAGGCCGTGGTCGACTTCGCGCAGGCTGACTTCCGCGATGCGGGCAAAGAACGGTGTCGAGGCGATGGTCAGGGGCACGACGGCGGCCCACACGCCATAAGTGGTTCCGACGATCAGCCGCGTGAAGGGGATCAGCGCGACCATCAGAATCAGGAACGGCACCGACCGGAAGATATTGACGAAGGCGCCCAGCACCCGATTGATATGGGGTGCCTCGAAGATGCCGCCCTTGCCGCTGGTAACCAGAATCACAGCCAGCGGAATGCCCAGCAGCAGCGCGATCAACGATGACACACCCACCATCAGGAACGTGTCGATGACGCCCTGCCAGAGACGATCAACCCACATAACCCAGTACCTCCGCGTGCTGCGCCTGTTTGCGGGCGCGGTTGAGCAATTCTTCCAGGGACAGCGGCGAATGACTGATCGCCAGCAGCAGGTGGCCGAGCGCCCGTCCCTGAATACGTTCTACGCCGCCGTGCAGCAGGCTCACTCGCCCGCCGAATGCACTGAACAGCGCAGACAAATCAGGTTCGTTGCCCTCGCTGCCCGTGAATTGCAGATCGAGCACGACGCTGGCGTGCGGGTGAGGCGGCTGCGCTTGCAGGCGGGCTTGCAGATCTTCCGGCAGCGCATGTTGCAGGGGCGCCAACAGGGTTTTGCTGACCTCATGCTGCGGATTGCCGAATACCTGCCAGACCGGCCCCTGTTCGACGATCTCGCCCTTTTCAAGGACCACGACGCGGTCGCAGATCTCTCGGATGACAGCCATTTCATGGGTGATGAGGATGATCGTCAGGCCCAGGCGCTGATTGATCTCGCGCAGCAAGCCAAGGATTGACTGAGTGGTTTCGGGGTCGAGCGCCGAGGTGGCCTCGTCGCATAGCAAAATAGCCGGGTCATGCACCAGCGCGCGGGCGATGCCCACGCGTTGTTTCTGCCCACCCGACAGCTGCGCCGGGTAGGCCTTGTGCTTGCCTTCCAGGCCCACCAGCTCAAGCAGCTCAGCGACTTTGCGCTGACGTTGCGCTTTGGGAACGCCCGCGACTTTCAGCGGCAGCTCGACGTTCTGCCATACGGTTTTCGCCGACATCAGATTGAAGTGCTGGAAGATCATCCCGATGCGTCGGCGAAGCGCCACCAAATGGTCTTCGTTGAATTCTCCGATGTCTACCTGATCGATCAGCACGCGGCCGCTGCTGGGTTGCTCCAGACGATTAATGGTGCGGATCAGC
Source organism: Pseudomonas sp. efr-133-TYG-103a (assembly GCF_030209235.1). Taxonomy (NCBI): domain Bacteria; kingdom Pseudomonadati; phylum Pseudomonadota; class Gammaproteobacteria; order Pseudomonadales; family Pseudomonadaceae; genus Pseudomonas; species Pseudomonas sp. efr-133-TYG-103a. The sequence continues at coordinate 107,799 of NZ_JARVSK010000010.1, read as the reverse complement.
GACGACTTGCCCGCGCCGCTGCGGCCGATGATGCCGAATACCTCACCGCGCTGGATATCCAGATCGATGCCCTGCAACGCAGGCACAGGCCCTTGCTGACCTTGGTAGACCTTGCCCAGGTTGATGAAGCGTACATGCGCGCGCTGTTTGCCCGGATGCAGCTCGGCCTGCTCGGCAGACGTCGGGAGATCGGTATGCAGCGGCAGGGATCGTTGCGCGGTTGCATTCATGATCAGTTCTTCCAGCCAACCTGGTAGAGCGAGCCGTTGACCTTGTCCAGCGAAGCGCGCACTACCGGGGAGTGTTGATAAATGTCGATGAATTTGGCCAGGCGCGGATCGTTCTTGTGATCCGGTTTGATCACGAATTGAATCACGTATTCCGGATGATCCAGGCCGTCGAAAAGAATTGCTGAACCAGCGTCAAAGGTCTTCGCCAGACGGATGTAAGCCGGATAGCCCTGCACCAGATCCGCGTCGTCGTAAGCGCGCACCAATTGCACGGCTTCTACCTGAATCAGCTTGAGTTTCTTGGGATTGGCAGTGATGTCGTCTTCGGTCGCCTTGTAGCCGACGCCCGGCTTGAGTGTGATCAGCCCCGCCTTGGCCAGCAGTTGCAGGCCCCGGCCGCTGTTGATCGGGTCGTTGGCAATCGCCACGGTGGCGCCGGTCGGCAGCTCATCGAAGCTTTTGTACTTCTTCGAATACAGGCCGACGTTGTTGATGATGCCGGGCGCATAGGGCTCGAGATCGAAGCCCGAGGCGGCTTTGGCGTTTTCCAGGAAAGGAATGTGCTGGAAGTAATTCACGTCGATGTCGCCTGCATTGAGGCTGACATTGGGCGCGATCCAGTCGGTGAATTCCACCAGCTCGACCTTCAGGCCCTGCTTGTCGGCTTCAGCGACGGCCGCTTCCAGCGGAATGGCGAACGCGGCCGTGGTGCCGACTTTCAAAGGTTGGTCGGCGGCCTGGGTGATGCCGGTGAACAGGCCAAGAGAGAGGGCCAGGGTAAGGAGTGTTTTGCTCATGTGTCGTTGTCCGGGTGAGTGTTCGGTTTTGTTTTTTGGGTGCCTGTAAGGCTGTTTTCGTGAGCGAACTCACTCCCTTAAGGGTTCAGATTTGCCGCCGCCCGTTGCAAACAACTCAATCCCACTGTGGGAGTGAGCTTGCTCACGAATAAGGCAGGCCGATCCGTGTCATGAGTTTGAAATTCGAAAGCTGGCTCCCGCATGCCGCTCGGGCAACCGGGCCGAACCCTCGGCAAACAGCTTCTCGCGCAAGGTCCCGTGCTCGTAGGCGGTCTTGTAGGATCCGCGTCGTTGCAGCTCCGGGATGACCAGATCGATGAAGTCTTCGTAGCTTTCCGGTGTGACGATGCGGGTCAGATTGAAGCCGTCCAGGCCTGTCTCGGCGATCCAGGATTCCAGCTCGTCGGCGACTTGTTCCGGTGAGCCGATCACGGTGATGTAGCGGCCGCCAAGGGCGTGCTGGTCGAGCAGTTTCTGGCGTGTCCAGTCGTTGTTCTTGAGAATCTTCGTCGCCGATTGAATGGCGTTGCCCTTCACGTGCTGGATCGGCTCGTCGAGCTCGTAGGCGGAAAAATCGATGCCGGTGGAGGCCGAGAAGTGGGCAAGTCCCGCCTCGGCGCTGGCGTACTTCAGGTACTCATCATACTTGGCGCGCGCTTGCTGCTCGGTTGCCCCGACGATCACGTTCAGGCCCATGAACACTTTGATGTCGTCCGGATTACGACCGGCCGCCACGGCGCTGGCGCGAACCTTGTCGACCTGCTCGCGCGTCGCCGCCTTGTTCTGGCCGCTGATGAACACGCACTCGGCGTTGCTGCCCGCGAACTGCAGGCCACGTTCTGAACTGCCCGCCTGGAACAGAACCGGTGTGCGCTGGGGCGACGGCTCGCACAGGTGATAACCCTCAACCTGATAGAACTCGCCGCTGTGGCGCACGTAGTGGACTTTTTCCGGCTGGGCGTAGACCCGGGCCTGGCGATCCTCGATCACCGCGTCGTCCTCCCAGCTTCCCTCCCAGAGCTTGTAAAGCACCTCCAGGTATTCATCGGCCTGATCGTAGCGGCGGTCGTGTTCGATCTGCTCCTTGAGGCCCATGGCCTTGGCGGCGCTGTCCAGATAACCGGTCACGATGTTCCAGCCGACCCGTCCGCCGGACAGGTGGTCGAGCGTCGACATGCGACGCGCAAACAGGTACGGCGCCTCATAGGTCAAGTTGGCAGTGAGGCCGAAACCAAGGTTTTTTGTCACTGCCGCCATCGCCGAGACTAGCAATAAGGGGTCATTGACCGGCAGCTGGATGGATTCTCGCAGCGGCACATCCACCGACTGTTGATACACGTCGTAGACGCCGACGATGTCAGCGATAAACAGGCCGTCGAACAATCCGCGCTCCAGCAATTGCGCCAGACGGGTCCAGTATTCAATCGTCTTGTACTGGGTCGAAGTGTCCCTCGGATGGGTCCAGAAACCGTGATTGATGTGGCCGATGCAGTTCATGTTGAACGCATTCAGGAGGATCTTTTTCTTGCTCATCAGATCGTCCCCCGGCGAGGCGGATTGACGTCGTTGAGGTAGAAGTTGCCGATGGCGTGATACTTCCAGCGCACGGGGTCATGCAGCGTGTGGACCCTTGCATTACGCCAGTGACGATCCAGACCATGCTCGGCCAGCGTCGATTGCGAGCCTGCCAGTTCGAACAGCGTGCTGCCCGCTTCAAGGGAAATTTCGGTGCTGATGGCGCGTGCTTCTGCCACCGCGATCGACGCCTGGGCCAGGTTTTCCGGCGTCGTCAGGGCTTGCGCACGATCAAGGTATTCTCCGCCGCGCTGCAAAAGCGCCTCGGCGGCATGAAGGCGTATGCCCAGTTTGCCGAAACTGTGCAGCGTCAGCGGGTCATTCACTGCTTTCTCGATGCCCGAATCGATCCATGGCCGCGTGCGGGTGCGGACGAAGTGCAAAGCGTCTTCAAAGGCAGCCCGGGCAATGCCAGTGTCGATCGCCGCGTGAAGAATCTGCGCGAGCGGGCCGACGGTGGTCGGTCGTTCGAAGGCTGTCTGAAACGGCACCACGTCCTCGTCCTCGACATACACATTGTCGAACACCACCGATCCGCTGCCGGTCGTGCGCTGACCGAAGCCGCTCCAGTCGTCTATGACGTTCAGGCCGGCTGAATCGGCTGGGACGAACGCCAGTTGCTGGATGCCGTCATCATCGATGACAGACGTGGGTATGCGCTGCGCGTACAGGGCGCCGGTGGCGTAAAACTTGCGACCATTGATGCGCCAGCCGGCTCCGTCGCGGCTCAATCGCGTGGTTCTGTCATGGGCGGTTTTGGTGCCCAGTTCAGCCAGCGCATTACCAAATCGCCGGCCTTCCAGCACTTCGGCGTACAGTCGCTTCTGTTGTTCGGGACTGCCGTTCACGCGCAACACTTCCAGCGCATAAAAGTGATTCTGCGGTATCTGCCCCAGCGAGCCGTCGGCGGCGGAAATAAGGCGGATGACGTCGGCCAGCGTCGCGCTGGAAACGCCCGCGCCGCCGAACGCTTTCGGTACGCTGATGCCCCACAGCCCGGAGCGGGTGAACGCCTCCAGTTCTTCGTGCGGCAGGCGTCGCTCGCGGTCTCGCTCGGCGCTTTGTGCCTTGAACGTTTCGGCCAGTGCCCGGGCGCTCTCCAGCGCTTGGGCGTCGTCACGGATCAAGGTCGTCCGGGTTGCAGTCGGCGCGTGTGCCTGGCGGTCGCGGGGCAAGGTTTGAAGACTCATATCAGTGCTTCCAGTTGTCTGGTTCAGATCCAGGAATGGCGGGCAGGCAGTGCGCCGTTGAGGTGCCAGGCGCCTACGGCGTGGACCTTCCAGCGGACAGGGTCGTGCAGCGTGTGGACACGTGCATTGCGCCAGTGCCGGTCCAGATTGAATTCGGCCAGCGTCGCGCGGCTGCCAGACAGCTCGAACAGCTTCTCGCTGGCCTGCAGGGCAATCTGCGTCGTGAGCACCTTGGCTTCGGCGACCGCGATGGAAGCTCGCGCCGCCGACTGCGCGTCGATGGGCGCTGCGGCGATTTCATCCAGCACACGGCCGGCCTTGCGCAGCAGGGCTTCGGCGGCATGTAATTCGAGTTTCAGCTTGCCGATGTCGGCGATGACATAAGGGTCATCGCTGGCGCGCTCGACGTTGGCTTCGATCCAGGGACGGGAGCGTTCACGCACGAAACGGATGCTTTCGTCGACGGCTTCGCGGGCAATTCCGGCGTCGATGGCGGCCTGAATCAATTGAGAGACGGCGCCTTGAATAGTGGGCGACAACGCCAGTTTCCAGTTCTCTACGACCAGATCGGCACTGACCCGCACGTTTTCCAGCAGCACGCTGCCGCTTGCGGTGGTGCGCTGACCGAACCCGGACCAGTCATCGATGATGTGCAGGCCCGGCGCACCGCGCGGCACGAATACCAGAACTTGCTTGCCATCGTCATTGATGGCTTTCACTGCGACCCAGTGCGCGAACAGGGCGCCCGTTGAATAGAACTTGCGACCGTTGAGCAAAAATTGATCACCGTCAGCCGTCAGTCGTGTTTTGACGTCGAGGGTGTTTTTCGTGCCGCGTTCCGGACCGCCGTTGCCGATTCGTGCGCCCTTCAGAACACTCTCGAACAGCGTTTTCAGCTGAGCGTCGCTGGCACTGCCGATCAGGGAATTGAGGATGCCGAAATGATTCTGCGGGATCTGTCCCACCGCAGGATCTGCTGCCGACAGGATGGCGAACACCTCAGCGACGGTCACGAACGACACCTGAGGCCCGCCGTACGCTCGTGGGACGGAAATACTGCCCAGGCCGCTCTGGCTGAACAATGAAATTTCAGACCATGGCAGTTGCCGCTCGCGATCACGCGCGGCTGCGTTGGAACGGACAACGGCCGCCAGTCCATGGGCGGCTGCAATCGCCTCGGCGTCGCTGCTCAGCACTTTGGCGGGCAACAAAGGAGGAGCTATGTCCAGGGTGTGCTGGACTGAAAGGGCGTTCAGATCAGTCATGGTGGTGACCTGCGTGAACGCGAGCACTAGGGTGGTTGTGCGTGACCATTCGAACCTCGAATCAACGCCGCAGGGCGGCAGGGAAGCTGACGATGATCCGGTGGTCCGGTGCATATACCCTAAGCGTGTATAAAAATTAAATAAACTTACATTTGGGAATAAGCATAGAAGGTGATCACGGCTGTCCGGCTGCCAATCAGACGGACTGTGCGTATGTCAGGCATGAGCTGAAAACCAGTATCAGGATCAGGTATTTGAAGAAGGGTCGGCTGCGCATGCGGATGTCCCTCACAGGGTTTTAACCGCAGGCTAGCAGCGCTCTTTTGTCGAATTTGGGCTGCCCTGTAGGAAAGGGCTGAGCCGCAAGTGGGAACTGTCTTGGGAGCGCCGGATTTGTGCTATCGCTCACGTTGTGCCGACCGGGCGCTGTCGCAGTCACGAGCCGCGATACTGCGACAGCCACGCCCGAGGACGTGCAGATCAAGCTTCAAGCCTGGATAAGCCATCGGCACGAACGTTGATCAACCTCGGTGGTGCCCAGCGAGAATTATTGCCCACCCGATCGATCACGCAGTAGGTCACTTCCTGATGGGCATCATCGCCCGCTTCGCTGATCAGGGCGGCTGGCACTCGCACGATGACCGGTTTGCCGACGTCTTCGTGGCTGAGCGCGGGCAGGTCCATGCGCACATCACCCCAGCGCAATGTGATCTCGTCGTAGGCGTCCATGTTCAGGTAAGTGTCGATGACGACTTCAACGCCGCCTGCGATGTGCTCGGCGCTCAGTTCTGTGCTCGCGTCAGGCGTTGAGATGACCACAGGCGCCAGCCCTTGATTCTCGTCAGCGTCGCCACTGACCAAATGACCGCCAGGCGTCTCCAGTTTGACCCAGAGCTTTGTGCTGGGCGATTTGACTGATTCGCAGCCAATTTTCGTGACCCGATAGTAAGTTTTCACCTTGCCACTTCGGAGAAAACTTTCGGGTACATGTAGGACCGATGTGTGACCGATGTCGTCCTCCGACAAAAGTTTTGACGCAACGTAGCAGCCTCCCCAGAACAGCTCGATCAGATCGGCGCATTCCATGTTCGGATAGGGATCGATGTTCACCAACAGCTGCGCAGCCGCCAGGGCACCGATGCCCTGTTTGTTCGACTGCGGCAGATACGGGGCGAAAAGCTTGATAGGGGTGTGATTGACGGGTGTCTGGATCATCTTCGAATACTCTTTGAACGTAGGCCTTTATCAAGGCGTGTCACGACAGTGGTTGTCGCGAATGCAACTTGGAAAACGATGTTGTTAGTACACGCTCGATGGCCAGTCATGGCAAACATTACAACCGGTCGCAATTTCGGACTTGTTATTGGTTTCGATAGAGTCTTCCCAAGTGCTTTTGAGCTAATTGTGTTGCGGCATTTGTGTCAATGGTAAATAACTCATAAAACTATATGTACGGGAAAAGCAGAACTTTCCTACGAGAGGTTTTCACTCAATGGTGGGTGCAACAGGTGTGACGTCCTACGGCTGCATTGCGCACAGGCGGCGGTGCTCTCTGCGGACGGCAGATGGAGGTGGGTGAAGGGGCGTGAAGGATTATTTGTGGGTGTCGAATTCGTCAATAAACTCGATGTGCCGAGAAAACCACGAAGTCGCACTTGGATCGGAAAAATAGATATATAGACAACCGGTTTTCCGAATGGAAATAGAAAGACTATTAGTCCATCAAGACTTTTCTAAATATTGAAGTGAAAGAAAACGGCGCTCATGAGCGCCGTTTGGGATACATACAGCGTGGGATTAATTCCGGCTGCGTTCGAGAAACTGCCGAGTGCGTTCCTCTTCAGGATTTGCGAACAACGCTTTGGCTTCTCCTTGCTCGACAATGACCCCTTTGTCGATGAACACAACACGGTTGGCGACGTCCCGCGCAAAGCTCATCTCATGCGTGACGATGACCATCGTGCGTTTCTCTTCGGCCAGTGCACGAATGGTGCTGAGCACCTCGCCCACCAGTTCAGGATCGAGGGCTGAAGTGGGTTCGTCGAAGAGAATGACTTCCGGCTCCATCGCCAGCGCCCGCGCGATGGCCACGCGTTGCTGCTGACCACCGGACAAACGGCGTGGGTAAGCGTCTTCCTTGCCGGCAAGACCGACCTTGGCCAACAGTTTGCGACCCAACTCGGCAGCCTGATCGCGTGGCATCTTCTTGACCACGATCGGGCCTTCGATAACGTTTTCCAGTGCTGTGCGATGGGGAAACAGATTGAAGTTCTGAAAGACGAAGCCGACGTGCTGTCGCAACTGCCGGACCAGCGCCTGCTGCTGGCTGAGCGGCTTGCTGCCGTCGATCCGGATGTCGCCCACCACAATGGTGCCGCTGGTGGGTTCTTCGAGGAAATTCAGGCAACGCAGGAAAGTGGTCTTGCCGGACCCGCTGGGTCCGATGATCGCGACGACTTCACCGGGCTCGACTTTCAGATCGATGCCCTTGAGAACTTGATTGCCCTTGAATTCCTTGGTCAGTTTTTCAACGGTGATCATGCCTCAAGACTCCACATCATGGCGGTTGGCCCGCGCTTCGAGACGGTTCTGAACATGCGCCAGCACCGTGCACAACACCCAGTAGATCACCGCCACGGTGAAGTACATGGTGAAGACCTCCAGCGTTCTCGACGAAATCAGCTGCGCCTGGCGGAACACTTCCGGCACCTGAATGGTGGCGGCCATGGCGGTGTCCTTGACCAGCGAAATGAAGCTGTTGCCCAGCGGCGGCAGGGCGGTTCGGGCAGCTTGCGGCAAGATTGCCCGGCGCATGGTCTGCGCGCGGGTCATGCCGATACTGGCGGCCGCTTCCCACTGGCCCCGGTCCACGGCGCCAATGGCTGCGCGCAGAATTTCGCAGGCGTAGGCTGCCATGTTCAGCGACAAGCCGATGAGCGCTGCGGTGATGGCATCCAGTTCGATGCCCAGATCAGGCAGGCCGTAATAAATCATGAACAGCTGAACGAGCAGGGGCGTGCCGCGAAAGAACGACACGTAGACCCTGGCGATGGCGCTGATGACCCAGACTTTCGACAAACGCATCAGTGCCAGGCCGAAGCCCAGCACCAATCCGAAAAACATCGATCCGAGACTCAGGCCCACCGTGTAATACGCGCCCTTGAGCAGAAAAGGCGCGGAGTCCAGCGCGAGCTGTAGGCTCTCTGGAATCATTTGGTCACGTCAGCCTTGAAGTACTTTTCAGACAACTTGGCCAGGGTGCCATCGGCGCGCAGTTTGTCGATGGCTTTGTTGATCGCTGCCAGCAACTCCGGCTCGCCTTTGCGCAGCGCGATGCCGGCTTCCTGACGGGAGAAGGGTTCGCCGGAAACGGCCAGTTTGTCTTTGGTTTTGGCGATCAGCTCCAGCGCGGCGAGGCGGTCGACCAGAATGGCGTCGATACGGCCTACACGCAGGTCCTGGTATTTGGTCGGATCATCGTCGTAAGTTTTGACGATGGCGTCAGGCACGTTCGCCTTGAGCCATTCTTCATAGTTGGTGCCCAGGCCGACACCGACCTTCTTGCCTTTCAGGTCGGCAGCGGTCTTGATCACGCCAGCGTCTTTGGTCTGCACCAGTGCTTGAATGCCGGAGACAGTGTAGGGTTCGGAGAAGTCATATTTCTTCTTGCGCTCGTCGGAGATGGTGACCTGGTTGATCACGACGTCCAGACGCTTGGATTCCAGCGCAGCCAGGATGCCAGCCCATGGGGTGGCGCTCAGCTTGACCTTCACGCCCAGCTCCTTGGCCAGCGCTTCGGAGAACTCGACCTCGAAACCGGTCAGCTTGCCGTCTTCGCCAACGAAGCTGAAGGGCGGGTAAGTGCCTTCCAGACCGACGTTCAGGGTGCCGTTCTTTTTAATGGTTTTCAGTTGCTCGCCAGCGACGGCTTGGGTCGCCAGACCGGTGCCCAGCACCAGGCTGAATGCCGACAGCAGGAAGGTGCGGCGGATTGCAGACATGTTCATGAAAATCCCCTGTTTTTAATTGGAATGTCAGGTCAGCGTCAGACCTGACGAAACTACTGTGGCATCACGCGTTTATCCAGCTTTTTCAGTACTCTGCCGGGATTTCGCGCGGCGCTGGCGGCGATCATAAGGGCAGCTTTTTAGGAATAAAAATAATTAAAAACGAAGCACTTATCTGTTTTGTGCATATGAAAGCCGGTGGCAGCCCCCGATCTGCAGGATCGAGAGCTACAGCACTCACTGCGCGGAAAACACACCCGCGTAAGCGAACAGTGCCGGGGCGCCGCCGGTGTGCAGGAAAATGATCGGACCGTCTTCGAAACGCTGCCGTCCGATCCCGTCGAGCAAGCCCGCCATCGCTTTGCCGGTGTAAACCGGGTCCAGCAACAGCCCTTCGTGGCTGGCCACCAACTTGATTGCCGACAATGTGCCCGCGTTCGGTTCGCCATAGCGTGGGCCGTAATACTCATCCCACAGGTTGACTTTGAACGCTGCGGGCAGCGCCTCGCCCAACAGCTCCACAGTACGCTCGGCCAGCCCCTGAACCTTGGGCGCCTGGGTTTCTTCAGGGCGCGACACAGTCACGCCGATCACGGGTAATTGCGGCAAGGCCTCCGCCAGCGCCAGGCCAAGGCCGCTGTGAGTGCCTGCACTGCCTGAGGCCAGGACCACGGCGGCGAACGTTTCGCCGGTCTGTTCGATCTGCTCGGCCAGCTCGAAGCCTGCGCGCACGTAGCCCAATGCGCCGGTGGGGCTGGAGCCACCGATCGGGACCAGATAAGGTTTTCTGCCACTGGCGCGCAGTCGCGCAGCCAACGCCTGAAGCTGCTCGTCTGCGTTGTCGAGGTTATCCACCTGTTCGACCTTGGCATCGAACAGGTCCAGGAGCAGACGGTTTCCGTTGCCCAGATAATTGCTGTCCGTCGTGGCGATCGGGTTCTCCAGCAGTGCCACGCAACCCAGTCCCAGCCGGGCGGCCAGCGCTGCGGTCTGGCGAACATGGTTGGATTGAATCGCGCCTGCGGTGATCAGCGTGTCGCAGCCTTGGGCCAGGGCATCGGCGGCGAGGTATTCGAGCTTGCGCAGCTTATTGCCGCCCATCGCCAATGGCGTGATGTCGTCACGTTTCACGTAGATGTCCCGACCGGCCCACGCGGATAGCCGTTCGAGCTTTTCCAGCGGTGTCGGGGCGCCCAGCAGATCCAGGCGGTCAAAACGGGCGAGCTGTTGTTTGATCATGTCGGTTTTCGATACGTCAGCAAGTGAGTCGCAGGACTATAGGCAGACCGTTCCCACAGGGCAACCGGGCGATATCTCACAGCGCCCGAGCTAAAGCCTCACGAAAATTGTTATTTTTGTGCCACAAATGTTTGCCGTAGAGTGAACCGACCATGGTCGTGTCCAGCCTGACGAGCCATTGAACTGAGGAGAAATCTGCGTGAGCACTATTCCCGAACTGTCCCCGGAAACCTGTGCCGAGGGCGTGACCGGCCATTGGCAGCTGCAGCGGATCGTAGGTGAGTTGCGCGCTGCGCGTGATGACTGGCGCAACAGCAACAATCGCATCAGCGGGGAAAAGGGCGGTCGTGAACTGCCATCCCGCGAGGCCATGCGCGATATCCTCGAGGCGTTGTGCGGTGCGTTGTTTCCCATGCGACTGGGGCCTGTGGATCTGCGTGAAGAAAGCGAGGATTTCTACGTCGGTCACACGCTGGACGTGGCGTTGAACGCGTTGCTCGCGCAGGCGCGCCTCGAATTGCGCTATGTCGCCCGGCAGCGCGGCGAAGACGCCGGTTGCGCCGATGTTCACGCTGAACGGTTGATTCAGGACTTTGCCAGCGCCCTGCCGCAGATCCGCCGGATCCTCGATACCGATGTGCTGGCGGCGTATCACGGCGATCCGGCCGCGCGCAGTGTCGACGAAGTGCTGCTGTGCTACCCCGGGATTCTGGCAGTGATCCATCATCGTCTGGCGCATCACCTCTACCACAATGGTTTGCCCTTGCTCGCGCGGATCAGTTCGGAGCTGGCGCACTCTGCCACCGGGATAGACATTCATCCTGGCGCGCAGATCGGCCCGAGTTTCTTCATCGACCACGGGACGGGCGTGGTCATTGGCGAAACCGCAATCATCGGCGAACGCGTGCGTATCTATCAGGCCGTGACCCTTGGCGCCAAACGCTTCCCGGCGGATGAAGACGGTCAGCTGCAAAAAGGCCATGCCCGGCACCCGATCGTGGAAGACGATGTGGTGATCTACGCAGGCGCAACGATTCTTGGGCGAATCACGATCGGCCAAGGTTCGACCATCGGCGGTAATGTCTGGCTGACGCGCAATGTGCCGGCAGGCAGCAATGTCAATCAGGCGAGCCTGCAGACCGACGACGGCTCGCAGAAGTAAGTCGTCAACGTCGGCCACACGTAGCGGCGTCTGTCCGGACGCCGCCCTTCCTGTCAGCGGTTTTCTTCATCCGCGCCAGCCTTTCACGGGCAAGACCTGACTGCCTTTTCAGGCCCTCATTCATCCCTCCAGCCCGCGGAACGAAAGCGTCTCAGCGTGCGTCCTACCGTCGCGTGAGCTAGCGTCCAGGGTCTGGCGATTGGTCCTTCACCTGCTTTCCGTGTTTTAATTGAACGTTCAATCAAGTTAAACCGGTGGTTCGCTGACCGCTCATATCAGGAGGCCTACCCTTGCCGCATCTGTTTTGCATGATCGATTTTTCCGCCCGCGCGGCGGTGTTCGCATGAGTGTGCCGAGCGCTCAAAACAGCGCACCCGTACGCATGAATGCCCCTGTTTTCTACTTCGCTGCCAGCTTTATCCTCATCTTCGGGGTGGTGGTCATCAGCTTCCCTGACGCCGCTGGACAGTGGCTTCTTTCTGCTCAGAACTGGGCGGCGAATACCGTCGGCTGGTATTACATGCTCGCCATGACGCTTTACCTGGTGTTCGTGGTGGTCACGGCCATTTCAGGCTACGGCAAGATCAAACTCGGCGCCGACCATGACGAGCCTGAATTCAGTTATCTGTCGTGGGCGGGCATGCTGTTCGCCGCTGGCATCAGCATCACGCTGTTCTTCTTCTGCGTTTCAGAACCGTTGACGCACTTCTTGCAGCCGCCCCAGGGCGAGGGCGGGACGACTGAGTCGGCACGTCAGGCGATGCAGTTGCTGTTCCTGCACTGGGGCCTGCATGGCTGGGGCGTTTTCGCCTTTGTCGGCATGGCGCTGGCGTATTTCGCCTACCGACACAACCTTCCGCTGGCGCTGCGTTCGGCGCTGTATCCACTGATCGGCAAACGCATCAACGGCCCTATCGGCTATGCGGTCGACGGGTTCGGCATCATCGCAACCATTTTCGGCCTGGGCGCTGACATGGGCTTTGGTGTCTTGCACCTCAACTCTGGTCTGGATTACCTGTTCGGGGTGCCTCACACGCAATGGATTCAGGTCGGGCTGATCACGCTGATGATGGGTGCGGCTATCCTCGTTGCCGTTGCGGGTGTCGACAAAGGCGTGCGGGTCATGTCCGACATCAACATGCTGCTGGCCTGCGCGCTGCTCCTGTTCGTGCTGTTCGCCGGACCCACGCAGCACCTGCTCAATACCCTTGTGCAGAACGTCGGCGATTACCTCGGCGCATTGCCGACCAAGAGTTTCGATGTCTATGCCTACAACGGGCCGAGTGACTGGTTGGGCGGCTGGACAGTGTTTTACTGGGCCTGGTGGATCGCCTGGTCACCATTCGTTGGCTTGTTCATCGCGCGCATTTCGCGCGGTCGTACCATTCGTGAGTTCGTTTGCGGCGTGCTGTTGATACCGTTGGGTTTCACCCTCGCCTGGATGTCGATCTTCGGCAATAGCGCAATCGATCAGGTGCTCAACCACGGGATGGTCGCCCTGGGCCAGTCGGCCATCGACGATCCCTCGATGACGCTTTACCTGATGCTGCAACACTATCCGTGGAGCAAAACCGTCATTGCGGTCACGGTGTTCATCAGCTTCGTTTTCTTCGTCACCTCAGCCGACTCCGGCACCGTGGTGCTGTCGACGCTCTCGGCCAAAGGCGGAAGTCCTGACGAGGACGGTCCCAAGTGGTTGCGCGTATTCTGGGGCGTGATGACCGCGCTGGTGACCAGCGGGCTGTTGTTCTCGGGGAGCATCGACGCGCTCAAGTCGGCCGTCGTGCTGACTTCGCTGCCGTTTTCGCTGATCCTGCTGACGATGATGTGGGGCCTGCACAAGGCGTTTCACATGGAATCGCAGCGGCAGATTGCGCAGCTCTATTCACTGGCGCCCGTATCTGGCGCGCGACGCGGCGGGTGGCGGCAGCGATTGAGCCAGGCCGTGCATTTCCCGTCACGTGACGAGGTCTATCGATTCCTCGATCAGACCGTACGTCCAGCCATCGAAGAAGTGACCGCCGTCTTCGTCGAAAAGGGATTGAGCGTGGTCACGCAACCTGATCCGGCGAATCACACGGTCGGTCTGGAAATCGGCCACGGAGAAGAGCGCCCGTTCATCTATCAAGTAACCATGCGCGGCTACTTCACGCCTTCCTTCGCGCGCGCCGGGATGGGATCAAAACAGCTGAACAACCGTCGCTACTACCGCGCCGAGGTGCATTTGAGCGAGGGCAGTCAGGATTACGATCTGGTGGGCTACACCAAAGAGCAAGTGATCAACGACATTCTCGACCAGTACGAACGGCACATGCAGTTTTTGCATCTGGTGCGCTAAGCGGTGCAACCCTCGGCGCTGCTACAGGGCGGTGGTGGTCTCGAGGGATTTGCCCTGCAGGTGTGCGTGCAGCAAGCGCAACGCGGGCACGTCCAGCGCCTGCGCGGCATAGCACAGCCCGACCCGGCGAATGAGGTTCGGCGTGCGTGCGGGGCGAGTGACGACCCCCGCGTGCCTGGAGGCCATGGACTGGGGCAGCATCGCCAGACCTGCCCCCGCCGCGACCAGCCGCAAGGCAAGGTTCAACGACCCCGCAGTGGCGGCGACGAAGCCCGAACTTCGATTGTAGAGTTCCATCAGCCGCTGATGCGAAGAGTGCGTCGGGCAGGTGATCCACTGCACGGTTGCAAGGTCGGCTACATCGAGCCTGTCTCGCGCCGCCAGCGGATGGCCGACGCCCATGCTCAGCACATAGGGTTCCTCCCACAGCGGCATGAACAGCTCATCCTCACAGCAGTCGTCTTCCACCGACAGTCGCGCATCGCCACTGCAACCATCGTGCAGCGTCAGCATCAGATTGGGAACGACGCGATACGCCATCGTCAGAAATGCATCCAGATGGCTCGCGGCAATCTCGCCTTCGACGCCGATCTCAAGCGTCAGCCGATCATTGCGCTGGCGGAACTGACTGCTCAAAGCTTGGGCTTCAGCGAGTAACCGACGCGCTTGCGGGTAAAGGGTTCGCGCATCGTCGGTCACGTCGACGCCGCGGGGCAGACGCTCGAACAACGTGGTACCGAGCGCTTCTTCGAGCTGGCGAATGGTGACCGACAACGTCGGTTGACTGGTGAACAGACGCTGTGCGGCCGAGGTGATGTTGCGTTCCTCGAACACCGCCACGAATGCGTTGAGTTGACGAATATCCATATCAGGAACCGATGGCTGCCAGAGCAATAAAGCATTTTTCTGCCGTAAGGAGCGCTGAATATACTCGCTTTACAGCTTATTCATCAGCGCTACTTATCGCTCCTTGCCATTCGGAAAATAAAGAGAGGAATGAATGACCTACATCGCTGCCGAAAACCGCTACGAGCGCGTCCCGTATCGCCGCGTAGGCCGAAGCGGCTTGGTCCTGCCGGCCTTGTCCATGGGGTTATGGCACAACTTCGGTGACAGTACGCCGATGGACACCCAGCGCGCGATGCTGCGCACAGCGTTCGACCTGGGCATCAACCACTTCGACCTCGCCAACAATTACGGCCCGCCCTACGGCAGCGCCGAGATCAACTTCGGCCGCCTGCTGCGCGAAGACTTCAAGCAGTATCGCGACGAGCTGATCATTTCGACGAAAGCCGGCTGGGACATGTGGCCCGGGCCTTACGGTCAGGGCGGCGGGTCGCGCAAATACGTACTGGCGAGCCTGGATCAGAGCCTGCAGCGCATGGGCCTGGACTATGTGGATATCTTCTATTCGCACCGTTTCGACCCTGACACGCCGCTCGAAGAAACCGCTGGCGCGCTGGCGACTGCCGTTCAGCAGGGAAAGGCGCTGTATATCGGTATCTCGTCGTACTCGGGCTCGAAGACCCGCGAAATTGCCGGGCTGCTCAAAGAGTGGAAAGTCCCGCTGCTGATTCATCAGCCGGCTTACAACCTGCTCAACCGTTGGGTCGAAAAAGATCTGCTGGAGACCACCGAGGAATTGGGGGCGGGCGTCATCGCCTTTACCGCGCTGGCGCAGGGCCTGTTGTCGGACAAATACCTGAACGGCATTCCGAAGGACGCACGCGTCAATCGTCCGGGCGGCGGTTCGCTGCAGGCGTCGCATTTGTCCGAGCAGAACATCGAACACGTGCGCGCCTTGAACGAGATTGCCAAGCGGCGAGGGCAGAGCCTGGCGCAAATGGCCCTCGCCTGGACCTTGCGCGATCCGCGGGTGACGTCTGCGCTGATTGGTGCCAGCCGGCCAGAACAGATCATCGAGAACGTGGCGGCCCTCGACAATCTCCAGTTCAGCCAGGAAGAACTGGCCGAAATCGATCGTTTCGCAGTGGAGGGCGGGATCAATCTGTGGGAGAAGCCGTCTTCGGCGCAGTAACAGGCTGCAAAAGGTGGGGACGGTCATAGCTGACCGCCCCCAGCGGCGCGCGCCATCTCACGGTCAGATGAGGCGCGCTGCGATCAGGCACAAGCCGAATCGGCGCGTTCGCGGGGCGCCAGTCAATTACAAAGAAACCTGAGTCGCTGTTCATGGCTGCAGAGTCCCTTCCCTGACCAGCGGATCAGTCGAGCTGTCGCGGGTCACTGGCCAATAAGGTCGCGCAAGCGGTACCGGCGTTCGAAGCGATGGATCATCTGGCGCTGCACGATGGTATTCGGGGAGATGGTGCTGAAAATCCATCGCCGCCTGCACCAGGCTTGCGTCGCTGAATCGAGGTCCCCAAAACGCGGCATTTATCGCCAATCGTCTATCGATGCCCGAACTGCCGTGGCCGATGGGAAAGGTGACCATCGGCCATCCCAGAGCGTTGGGCAGGTCGTAAAACGACCGTTGGTTCTGCAGGCCGATGGGTTCCCCTCTTCCCATTCTGAACCCCACATGCGCACCCAACGGCATGACCATCATGAAATCCACGCCCGCTTCATCCAAGGCGTCTTGCCATAGTGTCATCTGCATACGACGACGTTGCTCCGCCTCAATTCGCACGACGCATGGGAGCTGCTCCACCACCGGGTGGGCGTGCTCCCTGCTGTAATAACGCAAAAGCACTGCTTGGTCGTCCTCGGGACGAGTTGCGGCGAAGGTCTCGACGGCTTGCCAATAGTTTGCTTCGTATTGCTGGCAATAGGTTGTCGCCATGGCTGGCGTTACGGACGTGAAGGGCTCTTCGATCGTCCATAGAATGGGTCCCGCGTAATAGAGGCAGTTGGCCTCATCCATCATGTCCACCCCAGCGAACTCAATCACTCGCGCCCCCAGCTGTTGCAATTGGCCCTTGAAGCGCTCGAAGGCCGCGCCGTAGTCGGAGTCGTAGGTCTGTGCAGGAGGCGTTACGGATTGCGTCATCCAGTCCGTTTGGGGGATGCCGATCGTCAGTCCAGCCAGCGGCGTCGCTCCCGGACGCGGTGCAGTCGGCATTTGCGGAAAAGGCAGCGGCGTATGCAGAGTTTGCGGGTCGCCATCGGGATCGGGTCCCTGTATCGCAGCCAGCACATGAGCGGCGTCCTGTACCGAGCGCGCCATCGGCCCGACCACGTCCCAACCTATACGCAGCGGCATCACGCCGCCGGTTGATACATAGCCCAGCGAGGGCTTGATGGCGCTGGCGCCATTGGCCGCTGCAGGGATGATCATGGAACCGCCGGTTTCTTCCCCAAGCGTCGCAACGCAGAGTCGCGCGACCGGCGCGATGGCCGATCCAGAGCTTGAGCCGCCGGGCACCTTGTCGATGTCCCAGGCATTGCAGCCGAAATCGCCGTGGGTGCTGCCTGAAAAGCGGGAGCATATCGTGTGACCCAGCACGACGGCGCCTGCATCGCGTAACCGGGCAACGGCGGTGGCATTGCGCAGCGCAAAATTGGTGCTGAATTCCGGCGCGCCATTTTTGCTCTCAAGGCCGACGATACCGATGGAGTCCTTGACGCCAATCGGTATCCCGCAAAGTGGCGGGGCGGTGCCGCGAGGATCATTGGGATTGTTGAGCCACGCATCGGCGTCGGCTGACTGTGCCAGCGCCTGCTCGCGGTCGATACGTACAAAGGCGTTATAGCCGCCATTGTCGTTATAGGTTTCAAGGGGACCGTTGAGCTGGTCGATGCGCGCGAGGTAGTCCAGGGTGATCTGCCTGGACGACAGTTCGCCAGTGCGCAGCAGTGCAGCCATTTCCACGAGGGAATAGTCGACCAGGCGCTCCTGCTTGGTAATAAGCGAACGACGAACGCGTTCGCTGAGGCCCCAACGGTAGAGGTGTTGCCAGAATCCGTTCACGTAATAGAGCTCCCTGCCCGTTGCGCATGACACTCAGGGAGCTAATCACTGTTACAAGACGGCGTAAACTGTCACAAATGACAGCACGGTTACGCTTCGTCTCCTTCGTCGTCATCCCCACCATCGATCTTCATGCCCAACTCCTTGATCTTGCGCGTCAAGGTGTTGCGGCCCCAGCCCAGCAGCACTGCCGCGTCGCGGCGACGTCCGGCCGTATGTTTCAGGGCTGTTTCGATCATGATGCGTTCGAAGGTCGGTACCGCGCTGTCCAGCAGGCTGGACTGGCCACGCGCCAGCGCCTGATCGGCCCATTGGCGCAGCGCCTGCTCCCAGTTGGTCACTGGCGCGGCATCTTGCGGCAGGCTGAGCAGCTCTGGCGGCAGGTCGCTGATGTGCACCTCACGGCCTGAAGCCATTACGGTGATCCAGCGGCAGGTGTTTTCCAGCTGACGCACGTTACCCGGCCATGGCAGATGCTTGAGGTATTCCTCGGTCTCGGCCTTCAGCAGCTTCGGTTCGACCGCCAGTTCTTGCGCGGCACGGCTGAGGAAGTGCTTGGCCAGCGTCGGAATGTCCTCGCGGCGGTCAGAGAGACGCGGAATATGGATGCGGATGACGTTGAGGCGGTGGAACAAGTCCTCACGGAATTTGCCGGCCTGAACCAGCGTTTCCAGATTCTGGTGCGTGGCGGCGATGATGCGCACATCGACTTTGACGGGCACATGGCCGCCCACCCGATAAAATTCGCCATCGGCCAGTACGCGCAGCAGGCGCGTCTGGGTATCGGCAGGCATGTCGCCGATTTCGTCGAGGAACAGCGTTCCGCCATCGGCTTGTTCGAAGCGTCCGCGGCGCAGGTTGGCAGCGCCGGTGAACGCGCCCTTTTCGTGACCGAACAACTCGGATTCCATCAAGTCTTTCGGGATCGCCGCCATGTTCAGCGCGATGAAAGGCGAGGCCGAGCGCGGGCTGTGGCGGTGCAGGGCGTGAGCGACCAGCTCTTTACCCGTTCCCGATTCGCCGTTGATGAGCACCGTGATGTTGGAATGGCTCAGACGACCGATGGCGCGAAACACTTCCTGCATGGCCGGCGCTTCACCGATGATCTCCGGCGTCCGGGTCAGGGTCGGCGCGACGTCCATGCCTTGCTGTTCCTGAGCATGCTGGTTGGCGCGCTTGACCAGCGAAACCGCTTCGTCGACGTCAAATGGTTTGGGCAGGTATTCGAAGGCGCCGCCCTGATACGAAGCCACGGCACTGTCGAGGTCCGAGTGTGCAGTCATGATGATGACCGGCAGACGCGGGTGCTGTTCGCGAATGCGCGCCAACAGGTCCAGTCCGCTGGCGCCGGGCATGCGGATGTCGGAGATGATCACGTCCGGTTGCTGACGGGCCAGACGGCTCATCACGCCATCGGCGCTGTCGAAGCTTTGCGTGGTCATGCCTTCCTGTTGCAAGGCCTTTTCCAGTACCCAGCGGATGGAACGGTCGTCGTCGACGATCCAGACAGTTTCACTACGGCTCATGTCGAAGCTGCTCCTTGTTCCAGCGGCAAGAAGATCGAGAATGTTGTGTGGCCAGGATGGCTGTCACACTCGATCAGCCCCTGGTGCTGACTGATGATGTTCTGGGTGATGGCAAGGCCCAGCCCGGTACCGTCCGGGCGGCCGCTGACCATTGGGTAGAAAATGGTTTCCTGAAGTTCCGGCGCGATCCCGGGACCGTTGTCGATGATCTCGATCTTGCTCACCAGACGATGGCGCACGTGGCCGATCGTGAACTGACGCATCGCGCGGGTACGCAGGCTGATGCGGCCAAGGCGAAGCTCATTCTGTCCGCTGATGGCCTGCATGGCGTTGCGCACGATGTTGAGCACCGCCTGGATCATCTGTTCGCGGTCGATCAATACATCCGGGATGCTCGGGTCATAGTCGCGAACCAGCGTGATACAGCCCTGGCTTTCGGCCTCGACGAGGCTGCACACACGCTCCAGCACTTCATGCACGTTGGTCATTGCCAGTGAGGGCAGTTTGTTGGAGCCCAGCATCCGGTCGACGAGATTACGCAGGCGGTCGGCTTCTTCGATGATGACGTTGGTGTAGTCCTTCAGACTCTCTTCCGGCAGCTCGCGCGCCAGTAATTGCGCTGCTCCGCGGATGCCTCCCAGCGGATTCTTGATTTCATGCGCCAGACCACGCACCAGCATCTTGGTGGTTTCCTGCTTGGACAACTGAGCCTCTTCCTTGGTGATGCGCAGCAACCGGTCGCGCGGGTGCACCTCCAGCAGGAGCATGGTTTCGCCCTGCGACAGGATCGGCGTTACGGCGTAGTCGACCGTCAGCGTCTGACCCGTGAGCGCGGTCAGCATGGCTTCACGTTTGGTAAAAGGATGTGCTTGCTCAACCGCCTGTCGCAGAGAGCTGAGTGCTTCAGCCGACTCGGTGAACAGCTCGCTGATGAACTGCCCATGGCTGCGCTGACCACTGATGGCCAACAGCATTTCGGCTGCCGGATTCATGTACTCCAGGCGCAGGTCCGAATTGAGCAGAATCGTGGCAGTGGTCAGGTTATCGAGTAACAGTCGATGCAACGTATCGCTGATAGTCATGAATCTCGTTGACCTCTTTTGGCACATTGCACTGGGGGCCGGGCCCGAAAGTGCAGGCTCTGGTTGGTCTTCGCCAGCGTCGGACGCGACCTTCGGCCGGGTTTTCCCTCGCTTGAAGTCTGGAAAATGCAAAAACCAAACCAAGGCTCCGAAAAGAAGCGCGAATTGAGACATTTCGGGCTTTTTTTGCACCTTGAGCCCAATCAGGGCGCAGGGCAACACGGTGCATGAACCAAAATGGGATCTTTCTCTACGCTTTCGTTCATGTTGTGCACCATCGTGGGGCTGTTGCGCTGCGTATGGCAATCAGAAGAATGGCAGGATGCTGCTTTCTTCCTCGGGCTTATCCTTGATAGGGCATTCCGGGCGCACCCCGAACTCGTCTGGCTTGCACGGGTTGGCAAGGCGTTTCTGCGCAAGGGAAATGCGCATCATGTGGAATGGCTGGTTCGGCGTGCGTTCTACCACGCGGCCGTACTGGTCAACGATTTCGATGGACAGCTGATGCGTGCCTCGGTCTATGTTCGTCAGAGGGAAGACCGGGCTGCGCCCGGTTTCTCCATACGGCTTGCTGTCCACCAGCAAACGATAGGCGTGACCTGGCTGCAGTTCCGGATCATTGCTGACCGTGACGTTCAGGTTGCCCTGGATATCGCGGATCGTGGCATCTGGCTCAGGCGCCAGAATACGCAGCAGCTGATAGTGGAAGATCGGGCCCGGCGTGGCCTTGGCACTTGATGCCCGGGGCGGTTTCCTTATCGTTTGGTCTGGCTGCGATAGGCGGTTGCTCGGCGCAATGTCGACTTTTTTAGCGTTGCGATGGGGTTGGTCAGTGAACACGCGGTTACCTTCACCGTCGATGTACATGTACACCTCTGCAAGCGCCGATTGGCTGAGTGCAAGCAGCAGGCACAGCAGCACGCCGTGCATCCAGCTGCGTTCAAGGCTTGCCGACATGGACTCTCTGCACTGTCAGCGTGACGGTCTGGCTTTGCTGAATCGACTGTTGGTCCTGCAGAACTTGCACTGCAAGACTGTGCTCGCCGCGATCAAGTTGCATCACTTGAATACGAGGAACGTTGGTGGGCTGGCCGTAAGGCTCTCCGTCCACCAGCAGTTGCAGCGCATGGCCGGGTTGCAGGCGGGGCTGAATTGCGACGCCTACCGTGAAGCTCCCATTATTGGCCCGCAGCGCTTCATCCTGCGGCAAGTCCGTCAGTTCCAGCACCTGATACGCCGCCGCACTGGGCTGTTGCTGATTCTGGGGCTGCGGCGCGGACGGCCCTGGAGGGGGTGCGGCGGTATTCACATTGTTAAGCGGCGGCAGTTCGACCGTTTCGGCTTTGGTGCCGTCTGGCGGCTGACTGCTGTAAGCCGTGTTGCCGTTGGCATCGGTGTATTTATAGATCTGCGCAACTGCAGGCAACGCGAGCATCAGCAGCAGAAGGGCGAGGCTTTGACGCATGAACACTCCAATGACAACGACAAGGTCAACGACAGGTAGCTGGACCTACTGTGAAAGCGGCAGCCCCGGGGTGCCAGCATAGAACACTACCAGTTCGACTGCGCTATCTCCCGTCACTCCGCGATGCTGTCTGTCGACGATTTCCGGCAGCACATCGCCTGGTTTGAGCATGATCGACTTGCCGCCGTCCCGTGTTTCGACGCGCAGCTGCCCTGACACCACGTAAGCTGCATTAGGCATCGGGTGTTGATGCCACTTGAGTGAAGTGTTCGCGGGAATGTTGATGCGCATGACGGTCAGCTCCGGCTGACCGGCGGGATAAGCCTGATAAGCACTGCCTTCCCAGGACGTCGTGCTTTTGAGCAACACGCGGGACTCGATGGCTGGGGGGGCTGAGGGAATGGCGCTGCACCCTGCAGACAGCAGGGCCATGGCGATCAATGACGTCCGTTTCATCATTCTGCTGACGCTCATTTGTTCACCACGCACAGTTCGCCCACGGCTCGTATGAGCGCCATGTCCTGAATCGGGTTGAGGGTTTGCTTGTCTCTCGCCCGTGTCACCCACCTGATGCAATCCGGGTCACGCCGGTGCGGCGCGAAGTCGGCGTAGGTTTGCAACAGTCGCGTCTGCAACTGATCGAGCTGCGAGCGGACTGCGCTGATGTCTCCTGGCGCTTTGGGTGTGACGCCCAGTGACTGCCATCGGGCAAGCAATGCATATTGCGCCAGCTTGTTCGCTTCGATCTGGGCAACGAACAGCTCGCGGATTTCTTCACGTTCAAGTGGCGGCTCGCCTTCGCGCTTGGCGTTGGCGATGACGGTGTCTTCGCGGCCGCGGTCGGTCACGGGGAGTTTGTGGTGCAGTTTGAAACGCGCCACGCTCTCGGCGAGATCGAGGCGCTCCCTGATGACCTTGATCAGTGGCTCAAGCGATGGTGGCGCCTCGCTGGCGCTGGCGCTGGCGTGGGGCGTGGTCAGCGCAAGAACGGCGGGTAATAGAAGAGTGATCTCCCTGAGCATGTACAACCTCCTGGTGCTTGGTTTGGCATAGCGCGCAGGTTGCCCGAATAGCGATCCTCAGGTGCGGTACATATGTATTACCTCTCACGTCGTTGATCCGGATAACCTGACTCCTCGCCGAGCAACTGCTCCGGGTTGACTGATCACGTTATCGCGCCCATAAAAAAGGCCTCCCGAAGGAGGCCTCTCTACGCAGTTATCGCTGACGCGACTGGATCAGACGCTGTAGTACAGGTCGTATTCCAGTGGGTGTACGAAGGTGCGAACCTTGATTTCTTCTTCCGATTTCAGAGCGATGTAAGCGTCGATGAAGTCGTCGCTGAATACGCCGCCCTTGGTCAGGAATGCACGGCCTTTGTCCAGCTCTTCCAGAGCTTCTTTCAGGCTGCCGCAAACTTGCGGGATCTCTGCAGCTTCTTCAGGCGGCAGGTCGTACAGGTTTTTGTCAGCGGCATCGCCAGGGTGGATCTTGTTCTGGATACCGTCCAGGCCAGCCATCAGCAGAGCCGAGAATGCCAGGTACGGGTTGGCAGCCGGATCCGGGAAGCGAGCTTCGATACGACGGCCTTTAGGGCTGGAAACGTATGGAATACGGATCGATGCAGAGCGGTTACGGGCCGAGTAAGCCAGCATCACTGGCGCTTCGAAACCTGGGACCAGACGCTTGTAGGAGTTGGTCGACGGGTTGGTGAAGCCGTTCAGAGCCTTACCGTGCTTGATGATACCGCCGATGAAGTACAGAGCGGTGTCGGACAGACCGGCATAGCCTTCGCCAGCGAAGGTGTTCTTGCCTTCTTTGGAGATGGACATGTGTACGTGCATACCCGAGCCGTTGTCGCCGTACAGAGGCTTAGGCATGAAGGTAGCGGTGCGGCCGTAAGCGTCAGCGACGTTGTGGACGACGTACTTCAGGGTCTGGGTTTCGTCAGCTTTCTTCACCAGGGTGTTGAACTTGACGCCGATTTCGTTCTGGCCGGCAGTTGCCACTTCGTGGTGGTGAACTTCGACGGTCAGGCCCATTTCTTCCAGGGCGTTGCACATTGCAGTGCGGATTTCGTGGTCGTGGTCGACCGGAGGCACTGGGAAGTAGCCGCCTTTGACGCCTGGACGGTGGCCTTTGTTGCCGCCATCGACGTCCTGATCGGTCATCCAGGAAGCTTGTTCGGAGAAGATCTTGAACATCGAACCCGAGATGTCGGATTTGAATTTTACTTCGTCGAAGATGAAGAATTCTGGCTCTGGACCGACGAATACGGTGTCACCGATACCGGTGGACTTCAGGTATTCCTCAGCGCGGTGAGCGATGGCGCGTGGGTCGCGGTCGTAACCTTGCATGGTCGAAGGTTCGATGATGTCGCAAACCAGGATCAGCGTAGGCTCTTCGGTGAACGGATCCAGAACGGCGGTTTCGTCGTCCGGCAGCAGGATCATGTCGGAAGCTTCGATGCCTTTCCAGCCAGCGATGGAGGAGCCGTCGAACATTTTGCCGACTTCGAAGAAATCGTCATCCAGAGCATCACGCGCTGGCATGGTGACGTGCTGCTGCTTGCCTTTGGTGTCAGTGAAGCGCAGATCAATCCACTTAACGTCATGATCTTTGATGAGTTGAACCGACTTCGACATGTTGTCCTCCGGGGTGGATTAGGGCCTGATAGTTGTTAGCCCTTAAATATGGGTGATGCCGGGCGCGATAGTCGGCCAAGGCAACCTGCCTCACAAGGGAGCAATTTGCATGCCAGTGCCCCGTGTTGGGATTTCTTCGGAAAACCCCGTTATTTCCGGCGTTAAACGTCGCAATTGTGAAAACGGGCGCACCTTGTTGGTGCTCGATAATTGTATACAGTCCCATTTTGGTGCGCTGATGATCGGCTGTACGATAACTGGTTAAACCTTGAGCAATTTCCGCTATAATCCGCGCCCCCCTTTTTCGACCGGCACCTCGCGCGCTGTTTTCATGAAATTAATCGTCAAAGTTTTCCCTGAAATCACTATCAAAAGCCGGCCTGTGCGCAAGCGCTTCATCAAACAGCTGGCAAAGAACATCCGTACGGTGCTCCGCGATCTGGACCCGGCGTTGGTGGTGGATGGCGTGTGGGACAACCTCGAGGTCGAAACCAGGGTCGAGGATCCCAAGGTTCTGCACGAAATGACCGAGCGGCTGAGCTGCATGCCCGGCATCGCGCACTTCCTGCAGGTCGATCAGTACCCGCTGGGCGACATGGACGACATCTACGAGAAGTGCAAACTGCATTTCGGTGACGCTCTGCCAGGTAAGATTTTTTCCGTGCGCTGCAAGCGCGCCGGTCACCACGACTTCAGCTCCATGGACGTCGAGAAATACGTCGGCAGCAAGCTGCGTCGTGAGTGCAACGCTGCCGGTATTTCGCTCAAGGCGCCGGAGGTCGAGGTCCGGATCGAGATCCGCGATCAGCGTCTGTTCGTGATTCACAGCCAGCACGACAGCATCGGTGGTTACCCGTTGGGTTCGCTTGAGCAGACTCTGGTGCTGATGTCGGGTGGTTTTGATTCGACCGTGGCCGCTTACCAGATCATGCGCCGCGGTCTGATGAGCCATTTCTGCTTCTTCAACCTGGGCGGAAGGGCGCATGAACTGGGCGTGATGGAAGTTGCGCACTTCCTCTGGAAGAAGTACGGCAGCTCACAGCGCGTGCTGTTCGTCAGCGTGCCGTTCGAGGAGGTTCTGGGAGAAATTCTCGGAAAAGTCGATAACAGTCATATGGGCGTAGTATTGAAGCGTATGATGTTGCGCGCTGCGACCAATATTGCAGACAGGCTGGAGATCGATGCCCTGGTGACAGGTGAAGCGATTTCCCAGGTGTCCAGCCAGACGCTGCCCAACCTGTCGGTCATCGATTGCGTGACAGAGAAGCTGGTGTTGCGCCCGCTGATCGCCAGTCACAAGCAGGACATCATCGATCAGGCCGATCAGATCGGTACCGGCGATTTTGCCCGGCACATGCCCGAATACTGCGGTGTCATCTCGGTCAACCCAAAGACCGCGGCCAAACGCCATCGCGTGGAGCATGAAGAAAAAGAGTTCGACATGGCCGTGCTCGAGCGCGCGCTCGAAAACGCCCGCCTCGTTCCTATCGATCGCGTGATCGAGGAGCTGGGTCAGGACGTTCAGGTCGAAGAAGTCAGTCAGGCGCTGGCCGGGCAAGTGGTCATCGACATCCGTCACCCGGATGAAGCGCAGGACCACCCGCTGGAACTGACTGGCATCGAAGTACAAACGCTGCCGTTCTTTGCATTGAACAGCCGTTTCAAGGAGCTGGATGACACGCGCCAGTACCTGCTTTATTGCGACAAAGGCGTCATGAGTCGCCTGCATGCTCATCATTTGCTCAGTGAGGGGCATGCCAATGTGCGCGTTTATCGACCGAGCTAAGTGCCCGGGGCTGTTTGCCTGTGGCTTGCGTCACCGGCCCCCCGACACCAGTCGTCAGCCGTAACGGCTTTAGCCGACTCTACCGTTCATAGCTGCCTATTATTGGTAGCTGACCGAATCCTCTGATCGAGACACACAAGTGATCGAAAATCTACGTAACATCGCCATCATTGCTCACGTTGACCACGGTAAAACCACCCTCGTCGACAAGCTTCTGCGCCAGTCCGGCACCCTTGAGCGTAACGAGCTCAACGACGAGCGCGTGATGGACTCCAACGACCAGGAGAAAGAGCGCGGTATTACCATTCTCGCGAAGAACACCGCGATCAACTGGAATGGCTACCACATCAACATCGTCGACACCCCGGGCCACGCCGACTTCGGTGGTGAAGTAGAGCGCGTGATGTCGATGGTTGACTCCGTTCTGCTGCTGGTCGACGCTCAAGACGGCCCTATGCCGCAAACCCGTTTCGTGACCAAGAAGGCTTTCGAAGCCGGCCTGCGTCCAATCGTGGTCATCAACAAGGTTGACCGTCCGGGCGCGCGTCCTGACTGGGTTCTGGACCAGATCTTCGACCTGTTCGACAACCTGGGCGCCACTGAAGAACAGCTGGATTTCCAAGTCGTCTACGCCTCGGCGATCAACGGCATCGCCGGTCTGGATCACACCGACATGGCCGAAGACATGACCCCGCTGTACCAAGCGGTCGTCGACCACGTTCCTGCGCCGAAAGTTGACCGTGACGGTCCTTTCCAGATGCAAATCTCGGCTCTGGACTACAACAGCTTCCTGGGCGTTATCGGTGTTGGCCGTATCGCTCGCGGTCGCGTCAAGCCGAACACCCCGGTTGTGGCGATCAGCGCTGACGGCAAGCGTCGCAACGGTCGTATCCTCAAGCTGATGGGTCACCACGGTCTGCACCGCATCGACGTCGAAGAAGCAGCTGCCGGCGACATCGTCTGCATCAGCGGCTTCGAAGAGCTGTTCATCTCCGACACCCTGTGCGACCCGACCGTTGTAGAAGCGATGAAGCCGCTGACCGTTGACGAGCCGACCGTTTCCATGACCTTCCAGGTAAACGACTCGCCATTCTGCGGTAAAGAAGGCAAGTTCGTGACGTCCCGTAACATCAAGGACCGTCTGGACAAAGAGCTGCTGTACAACGTTGCACTGCGCGTTGAAGAAGGCGACTCGGCTGACAAGTTCAAGGTTTCCGGCCGTGGTGAGCTGCACCTGTCGGTACTGATCGAAACCATGCGTCGCGAAGGTTTCGAGCTGGCCCTGGGCCGTCCTGAAGTGATCATCCGTGAAGTTGACGGCGTCAAGCAGGAACCGTACGAAAACGTGACCATCGACATCCCTGAAGAATCGCAGGGCAAGGTCATGGAAGAAATGGGTCTGCGTAAAGGCGACCTGAGCAACATGGTGCCGGATGGCAAGGGCCGTGTTCGTCTGGAATACAACATCCCTGCTCGCGGTCTGATCGGTTTCCGTAACCAGTTCCTGACCCTGACCAACGGTGCTGGCATCCTGACCTCGATCTTCGATCGCTACGACACCGTCAAGTCGGGCCACATGTCCGGCCGTCAGAACGGCGTGCTGGTATCGGTCGAAACCGGTAAGGCACTGACCTACTCGCTGGAAACCCTGCAGGCACGTGGCAAGCTGTTCGTTGAACACGGTCAGGAAATCTACAACGGCCAGATCGTTGGTCAGAACAGCCGTGACAACGACCTGGGCGTCAACCCTACCAAGGGCAAGAAGCTCGACAACATGCGTGCTTCGGGTAAAGACGAAACCATCGCGCTGGTCCCACCTGTTCGCTTCACGCTGGAACAGGCTCTGGAATACATCCAGGAAGACGAGCTGTGCGAAGTCACGCCTAAGTCGATCCGTCTTCGCAAGAAGATCCTCGACGAAAGCGAGCGTACCCGCGCTGCCAAGAAAGCCAAGGCGTAACTAGCCCCGGCTGAACGAAAACGCCCCCGGTCGAAAGGCCGGGGGCGTTTTTGTTTGTGCGGGATTTGGTCTGGTTCGGGGGGCAGCAGATACCAACGGCGCTCGAACTGGTCTCTTCTCGGCTAAAACCAGTCCTGCGCTGCGCCGCGTCGTCAGTAGGGCCAGCTTAAGGCGGGAAGGCGAACGCGATTGCTGTATAAGTTTTAGAACTTCAACGGTACCCGGCCAGAGTTCGAATTCAATGTGCCGCTTTTCTCGCGCACGACCTCTTTTGGCTTGTATGCGCAATAGCCCGGCCGTGGACCGATCTTTGGATGATTACGGCAGGTGTCCGGGCGCTTGTCGTAGATCGTGCACAGTCGGCTTTTGCGATCCAGATAGAGGCAGTCGTTATTGCTCATCCGCTGAAGCGTGAAAATCCCGGACTTCTGATTGAAGCGCTCGACAATGCCTTCCTTCTGCAAGCGCTTGGCAATGTTCTTCGGGTTGTCGCCCATTTCGAATTCGTCGACGACGCCGATACGTATCAGGTCCTTGATCTTCGCTTCCACCGGCAACGTGCAGCAGCTGGAAATGCAGCCTCCGCACATGTGGCTGGAGTATTTCTGCCAGGTCTCGAGGCGGTCGATTTCTGCAGCGGCGATCAAGGTGGGTTTCATGGCGTTGTGCTTCCGGGTGTATCGGGCGCGCGATCATACCGAGCCGCGCGCATTTCCCCTATCGCAAAATGATCGACGCGACTGTCGGCAGGATATTGAAGGCGGCGTGAGCTTGCGCATGCTTCAAAGCTCCACAGCTTTTCACGTGCGAATGATGACCTCGGCCAATCGCTCGATCTGTTCCTGCCGCTCTGCCTGATTGAGCTTGGCGTGTGGATTCAGCGAAGACCACTGCGGATGTGCCCGGGCTTTGCGCAGCGCGTCCGGCAGCTTGCCTTCGCGCCAGTTCTTGTCCTGTGGGGCATCAAGCTTGATGCTGTCCATCGCCGCATGACCCCTTGCCTCCAGCGCACTCAGCAATTGTCGCTGGCGTAGCGCGAGAAGTCGCAGCACGGCATCGTCCACGGTCAGTTCGCGTTGGCCTTTGATCTTGCCCAGCAGACGCCCGCCGTAACTGCGCGCTGTCTGCAATGCGCCGCCGGCAATCGCACCCACCAGCGCCGCAGCGCCAAGGGTGATTCCGCCCACCAGCAGATCCACGCCAGCGCCCGCGGCGGCGCCGGCAGCGATGCCGCCGCCCACCCTGACACCCAATAATTTAAGCGTTTCCGGGTTGAACAAGTCATCGCCCCAGCGACCATCGAGCAACGGCAGGTCACTGGCAGAGGCGTCGTCACGGCGGAACGCATAGAGCGTCAACAGCGCCTCGACGCAGCGTTGTTCACGCTTGCGCACCGCTGCGCGCAGGTCCTGGATCGCCGCCTGCATAGGCTCAGAAGTCGTCGCAACGCTACGACGACACGCTGCACAGTCGACCAGCAATTCCGAAATCAGTCTCGCTGCACTCTGACGGCGAACCTGACGCTGTGCTTGCTGGTCAGTGATCAAGCGCTCAAGGCGTGGGCGTGAGTCCTCCAGCAGCAGTGCCAGGCTTTCGTAAAGTCGCCGCTCGCCGTCCTCGGGCGGGGCGACGCTGTCGAAACGCACCAGCGCATGCAGCCCAAGGCGCGCCAACGCTTCGCGCCAGTCAGGCTCGCGCTGCTGAGGACTGCTGACAAAATTGAGCACGGGCAGCAACGGTTTGCCGCAACTGGCAAGCACCGCCAGTTCATCGCGGTATTTGGCCAGCACCGGCTCACGGGCGTCGATCACGTAAAGGCCGGCATCCGACGCCAGCAACTGGCGTAGCACCTTGGCTTCCTGTTCGAACCGCTGCCGCGCTTCGCTGCCTTCCAGAAAGCGGGTCAGTCGCGCCGGCCCGTCAAGCCGTTCGCCCGGCCGGTCGAGTCGTTCCAGATAGTCGAGCAACGCGATCGCATCTTCCAGGCCGGGCGTGTCGTACAGCTCCAGCAACGCCTCGCCGTCCACCGATAATCGCGCCCCTTCTACATGGCGGGTCGTGCTGGGGCGATGTGACACCTCGCCAAATCCGACATCGCGCGTCAGGGTGCGAAGCAGAGACGTTTTGCCGACGTTGGTGTGGCCGACCACCGCCAGCTTCAGCGCGCGGGTTGCGGTCTCAGTCATGTCCTTTCTCCAGCCAGGTCAGGGGCGAGCCTTGCGTCCAGTTCAGCTCCAGCTGATGCAGCGCGGCGTGCCAGTCGCCCAGGCGATCCGCATCGAGTGCCTGGCCGGAGGGCGCTGGCAGCAGCCAGATGCGTGTGTCTGCGGCGCAGCGTGCGAGCTCCGCGATCAGGGCCAGACTGCCACGGTCAGGCGAGCGTCGAGGGTCGCAAGCAACCACCAGTCGTGCAGGAGGGTATCGAGTCAGCTGATCCAGCAGCTTGCGTCGTGATTCGCGGCTGTCGAGTATGCCTGCGTCCGTCACACCTTCGGGCAGCGCGGGCGGCCAAGGGTGTTGGTCGTCCAGTTCGATGGCCACGACCAATGCGCCCTCGCTTTCGCTGGCGCGAGGGCCGGGCTGCACCGAATGGAGCTGCGCCGGTGCGGCATCGTTGATGCCCAACCGTTCGCTGCTGGGCATCAGGCGTGCTCGCAGCTCGGCGAAACCGGGCTGACTCAAATCCAGATCCAGTGCCTGGCGTCCTGCTCGCCAACGTCCGTAGCAAAAGAGCGTCAGCAAAAGGCGTGGCGCGATCCCGTACACCACCAGCACGCCCACCAACCAGGCGGCCCACACTTGTCGCGCATTTTCGATGACCAGCGCCCCTTCGCCGCTGGCTCGCACCATCGACTCGCTGGGCACGTCGAATCCTAGCCACGAGGGCAGCGCGCCCAGGCTTTGGGTCAGGCCGACAAACGTGTCACTGCCCAGAATGGTCGTCTCCCAGACAAATCCGTATCGTCGCGTCGCCATGAGTAAGAGCAGCAGAGTGAGGGCGCTGAGTAATGCAATCAGCCACAGGCCGTTGACGCACGTGCCCAATAACCAGCGGTTCAGGCGCTTGCGCTGTAACAACAGGACCAGCGCGGGAGCCAGTTGTGCAGCCTGAGCGTCACGGGCGAGCTTCTCGCTCAGCCATAGCCACAAGCGGCCCAGACTGGCAGCGCTTTCGCCTGCGAACATCAGGCCCAGCACCCAACTGATCAACAGAATCAGGTTGAGGCCCAGCAGGCTGCCCAAGGCCCAGAACACATTGACCGGCGTTTGTCCGTCGCCCAGCGCAGCAAAGGCCAGCCCGGCGCCACTGATTACGGCCAGGATCGTTAACAGGATCAGGCCCAGCCGTGCTCCCTGTTTCCAGTGACTTAAAGCGGCGATCATGCCGTCACGCTCGGCCAGCCACAAGGCACGGTGTTTGACGCGGGTCAGCAAGTCGCCCGTGGTGTTGCGGGCACGGCGGCAGGCTTCGTCATCCTCAAGCGGACCTGCGTGTTGTTCACGCAAGCGCACGGCTTCGGTCAGCCACAGTTCATCGAGTGGGGTCAGTGCGGTCACGCGGCGTCTCGTTGGTGAGTTCAGGTGGGAGCATAACTGGTGTGACCGCTATCGCGCGCTTCCGTGCATGCGTGTGTGCATGTGTGCTGTTATTCTCGCCGACATGAAAAATCATCTCCCCCTCAGCCTGATTGCCGCTCTCGGTGAAAACCGCGTCATCGGCATCGACAATTCCATGCCTTGGCATCTGCCGGGCGATTTCAAATACTTCAAGGCGACGACGCTGGGCAAGCCGATCATCATGGGTCGCAAGACCTGGGATTCGCTGGGCCGTCCGCTGCCGGGCCGCCTGAACATCGTGGTGACTCGCCAGGCCGATCTCACGCTTGAAGGTGCCGAGGTGTTCACCTCACTGGATGCGGCTGTCGCGCGCGCAGAACAATGGGCGATTGAGCAGAACGTCGATGAAGTCATGCTGATCGGTGGCGCGCAGCTGTACGCCCAAAGCCTGGCGCAGGCCAATCGTCTGTACCTCACTCGCGTCGCGCTGAGTCCTGATGGTGACGCCTGGTTTCCCGAGTTTGATCCGACTGATTGGAAACTGGTTTCCGACACGCCGAACCCCGCACTGGATGGCAAGCCTGCCTACCACTTTGAGGTGTGGGAGCGGATCTGATATCGAATCGTCTGGACACGGCCCAGAGCGGCCGATTCCTGCAGGCGACGGCGCAACGGGTGTTCCCGCTGTCACAAACATGTCGTTTTTATGTCATCTGTCGCGAACGGTTTTCAACATGACGTCATCAGAACGCACACAGTCGCTGACGCATTAAAACAGCAACAGCTTTTTGTTACGGTCCAGCCTCGAACTGAAACAGGGGAGGACACCGTAATGAAGCTCGCACCGAAATTGTTGGCCGCTGCGCTCTGTCTGGGGCTTGCCGCTCAGGCGTATTCGACGGAGCTCACGCACTGGCCGGAGCCTGCCGCCAAGCAGTTGAACGCCATGATCGCGGCGAATGCCAATAAAGGTAATTTCGCGGTTTTCGACATGGATAACACCAGCTACCGCAACGATCTGGAAGAATCGCTGCTGCCTTTCATGGAAAACAAAGGGCTGATCACCCGCGACAAGCTCGACCCCTCCCTTAAGCTCATCCCGTTCAAAGACACGGCGGACCAGAAGGAAAGCCTGTTCAGTTATTACTATCGCCTCTGCGAAGTCGACGACATGGTCTGTTACCCATGGGTTGCGCAGGTGTTTTCCGGTTTCACCCTCAAGGAACTCAAGGGCTACGTCGACGAGCTGATGGCTTCAGGCAAGCCGGTGCCGAGTACGTACTACGAGGGTGACGTGGTCAAGACCATCGAAGTCCAGCCGCCCAAGGTGTTCACCGGTCAGGCGGAGCTGTTCAACAAATTGATGGAGAACGGCATCGAGGTTTACGTGATGACCGCGGCGTCCGAAGAACTGGTGCGCATGGTGGCCGCCGATCCCAAATATGGCTACAACGTCAAACCGCAGAACGTCATTGGCGTGACCACGTTGCTGAAAAATCGCGAAACCGGCGAGCTCACCACCGCGCGCAAGCAGATCACCGCAGGCAAATACGACGAGAAAGCCAACCTTGGCCTCGAACTGACGCCCTATCTGTGGACTCCGGCGACCTGGATGGCCGGCAAGCAGGCGGCGATCCTGACCTATATCGATCAGTGGAAAAAACCGGTTCTGGTGGGTGGCGACACGCCGACGAGCGATGGTTACATGCTGTTTCACAGCGTCGACGTCAACAAAGGCGGGATTCATCTGTGGGTGAACCGCAAAGACAAATACATGACCCAACTCAACGGCATGATCAAATCCAACGCCGACGCTCAGGCCAAAGAGGGCTTGCCAGTGACGGCCGACAAGAACTGGGTGATCGTCAAGCCCGACCAAATCCAGTAAAGACTTTCGCGGGAGCGTGCTGATACGCGGTGGAAAAAAAGCCCGGCATCGCTGCCGGGCTTCTTTTTGGTTCGCTGCGCGCTAAGGCCAGTTACGGCACCAGCTTGTCCAGCATCGCCTTGTCTCGTACCGCGCCTTTGTCGGCACTGGTCGCCAGCAGGGCATAAGCCTTCAGCGCCGTGGTCACCTTGCGCGGACGGGTTTCGACAGGCCGCCAGCCTTTCTTGTCCTGTTCTGCACGCCGCTCGGCCATCTCCGCATCGTCGATCAACAGGTTGATCGAACGGTTCGGGATGTCGATCAGTACTTTATCGCCGTCGCGCACCAGACCGATCGCGCCACCGGCAGCGGCTTCAGGCGAAGCGTGGCCGATGGACAGGCCCGAAGTGCCGCCCGAAAAACGGCCGTCAGTCAGCAAGGCGCAGGCTTTGCCCAGACCTTTGGATTTCAGGTACGAGGTCGGGTAGAGCATTTCCTGCATGCCCGGACCGCCTTTCGGACCTTCGTAACGAATGATCACGATATCGCCGGCCTTCACTTCGTCAGCGAGAATGCCGCGCACCGCGCTGTCCTGGCTTTCGAAGATCTTCGCGTTGCCTTCGAACACGTGGATCGACTCGTCGACGCCTGCGGTTTTCACAACGCAACCGTCCTGCGCGATATTGCCGTACAGCACGGCCAGGCCGCCTTCTTGCGAATAGGCGTGCTTGACGCTGCGGATGCAGCCGTTATCGCGGTCGTCATCCAGCGTCTCCCAACGGGTCGACTGACTGAATGCGGTTTGCGTCGGGATGCCGGCCGGGCCTGCCTTGAAGAAGGTATGCACCGCTTCGTCGTCAGTCTGCGTGATGTCCCACTTGGCGATCGCCTCTTCCATGGAGCGAGCGTGCACCGTCGGCAGGTCGGTGTGCAGCAGGCCGCCGCGCGCCAGTTCGCCGAGAATGCTGAAGATGCCGCCCGCGCGATGGACGTCTTCCATGTGGTACTTCTGGATGTTCGGCGCGACTTTGCACAGTTGCGGCACTTTGCGCGACAGACGGTCGATGTCGCGCAGGTCGAACGCGATTTCGGCTTCCTGGGCCGCTGCCAGCAGGTGCAGGATGGTGTTGGTCGAGCCACCCATCGCAATGTCGAGGGTCATCGCGTTCTCGAACGCTTTGAAATTGGCGATATTGCGCGGCAGAACCGAGTCGTCGTTGTCGCGGTAGTAGGTTTTGCACAGCTCGACGATGGTACGGCCAGCCTGCAGGAACAGTTGCTCGCGGTCGGAGTGGGTGGCCAGCGTCGAACCGTTGCCAGGCAAAGCAAGGCCCAGGGCTTCGGTCAGGCAGTTCATGGAGTTGGCCGTGAACATCCCGGAGCACGAACCGCAGGTCGGGCAGGCACTGCGCTCATACTCGGCGACTTTCTCATCGGAGGCCGAGGAGTCTGCCGCGATGACCATCGCGTCAACCAGATCCAGGCCGTGGCTGGCGAGCTTTGTCTTGCCGGCTTCCATCGGACCACCGGAAACGAAGATCACCGGGATGTTCAGGCGCAGTGCAGCCATCAACATGCCGGGGGTGATCTTGTCGCAGTTGGAGATGCACACGATCGCGTCGGCACAGTGAGCGTTGACCATGTATTCGACCGAATCGGCAATGATCTCGCGGCTTGGCAGCGAGTACAGCATGCCGTCGTGACCCATGGCGATGCCGTCGTCCACGGCGATGGTGTTGAATTCCTTGGCAACGCCGCCTGCCTTTTCAATCTCGCGGGCAACCAGTTGCCCCAGATCCTTGAGGTGCACGTGGCCTGGCACGAACTGGGTGAACGAGTTGGCGATGGCGATGATCGGCTTTTTGAAATCTTCGTCCTTCATGCCCGTGGCGCGCCACAAGGCGCGTGCACCGGCCATGTTGCGGCCGTGGGTGGACGTTTTCGAACGGTAATCAGGCATTGGAGCACTCCGGCTAATCGGCTAATAAGGAAGGGAGTGAGCTTCTAGTGACGTCGTTTGCAAAAGGCAGTGACCGGATGCAGCGAAGAAACCGAACGACACGGGATCACCGTACGCTCAGCCTGAGCTCATAAACCCGCCGGGGGATGACTGGCGATGAATAGCGCTGATTCTACACCTGTGGGGGCGGGAGGGAATGGGCAAGCGACCTTGTAACGTACGCAGAGCCCTGTAGGAGCGTGGCTTGTCCCGCGATGGATCGAGAGACTGCCTCAGATCCAGATAGCATCCCACAGAGGGTAGTCATGCACCCGCCTGGCTAGCCCTGCCCTGACTGGATTCATGACAATGTAGCGCGCAATCGCCTGCAGATCCTCCTCTCGTCGAACTGCTCGGTCGTGATAACCCTTTTGCCAGAGGCGGTGATTGCTTCCGGCTGCGTTGTTGAACGCCCGCACCGTTCGCGATTTTGTTTTACACATCAGAACCGCGAGATGGACATTCTGGAGCTCGACCAACCAATGGAAATGATCTGGCATGACCACCCATGCTAATGATCTTGCCGCCCCTTCTTCTTCTGCCTGGCGAAAAGCATCCACGAGCAGCCGCCCCATCCGCCAGTCGCCAAAAAACGGTGAGCGATCTCGCGTGACGCTCGTTAGAAGATAAATACGTCCGGATTCGGAGTAACGCCCCAAGCGGAGACGATTTCCTCCGGGTGACATCTCAGACATTCCGTCGCCTCGTCAATCAACGTTGAGGATAACGTTAGCGGTCAGGAATAGATGGGCTCGCGAAATTGTGTTTCAGAAAGCGCGACTTGCAGGAGCGTGGCTTGTCTCTGGGCCGCATCCGGACGATCTGCCGGGAACCAGAAGTGCAACCAGCCATTGCGGTATGTCAGGAAGCATGTATTCGCTGGATTTGCTGTTGCTGCGCAACAGATCGTCCGGATGCGGCCCAGAGACAAGCCACGCTCCTACCGGGCGGTCTATTAGGGCGGGCAAGTGGCTCTGAAAAAGCATCGCGAGCAAGCTCACTCCTACAGGTTGTCCGTAATGGTTGTAGGAATGAGTTGATTCGATGCTATCCGGTCTGGCTGGTCTGGAAGGGTTCTAGAGATGTGGGGCAGGGCATTCAAATTCCTTTAAAAGCATGCCTGCCTGCGATGGCGTCCTTCCAGACGCAGCATCTCCTCAACTATTCGGCAACAACCGACACGTAATGCTCTTGATGTATCGCGTTTCCGGAATGGCTGGGTGGACCGGGTGGTCCGGGCCTTGGCCGCCGCGTTCCAGCAATTGGATGTTGCGGTCCAGGTGGCGGGCGCTGGTCAGGAGGATGTTTTGCAGATCGTCTTCCGGCAGGTGCATCGAGCAGGATGCGCTGACCAGAATGCCGTCCTTGCTGAGCAGGCGCATCGCTTGCTCGTTCAGGCGACGGTAGGCGCCTTCGCCGTTTTTCAGGTCTTTTTTGCGTTTGATGAACGCGGGCGGGTCGGCAACGATCACGTCGAAGCGCTCTTCGGCGGCTTTGAGCTCTTTAAGGGCTTCGAAAACGTCGCCTTCGATGCAGGTGACTTTCTCGGCAAAACCGTTGAGCGCCGCGTTGCGCTCTACGCCGTCCAGTGCAAAGCCTGACGCATCGACGCAGAACACTTCGCTCGCGCCGAAAGCGCCCGCTTGGACGCCCCAGCCGCCGATGTAGCTGAACAGGTCCAGCACGCGCTTGCCTTTGACGTACGGCGCCAGACGCGCGCGGTTCATGCGGTGATCGTAGAACCAGCCGGTTTTCTGGCCTTCCATGACCGGCGCTTCGAATTTCACGCCGTTCTCTTCCAGCGCGACCCACTCAGGCACCAGGCCGAATGCGGTTTCGACGTAGCGATTCAAGCCTTCCGCGTCGCGCGCAGCCGAATCGTTCTTGAGCAGAATGCCGCTTGGCTTGAGCACTTGAATCAACGCAGCCAGCACGTCGTCCTTATGCTGCTCCATGGTGGCCGATGCCAGCTGCACGACCAGAATATCGCCGAAACGGTCGACGACCAGACCGGGGAGCAGGTCGGAATCGCCGTACACCAGGCGATAAAAAGGTTTGTCGAACAGGCGCTCGCGCAGGGACAGGCAGACGTTCAGGCGATGTACCAGCAACGACTTGTCCAACGGCAACTTGATATCGCGCGACAGCAAGCGGGCGCAGATCAGGTTATTCGGACTCATCGCGACGATGCCCAAAGGTTTGCCGCCCGCTGCTTCAAGGATCGCCTGGGCGCCTGGTGCAAAGCCGTTGAGCGGGGTGGCGGCAACGTCGATTTCGTTGCTGTAGATCCACAGGTGACCGGCGCGCAGGCGACGGTCGGCGTTGGGCTTGAGGCGCAAGCTGGGCAGGGACATGACGTCGCTCCGAAGAAAAGAGCGGGATTATAACCCGTGATCCGGCACGCGGGCGGTCCGGATGAATTTACAAACAAGCAGCCGGTCGGATCCATTAAGTGTTTCAACGGCTGTCGAAGCATGGGCGGTAAGGGTTAGAATCGCCCCCTGACCTTGAGTGTGTACTTATGTCCCAAGAGCTTACTTCCGAGCAGATTCAGCAGGCGTTGCAAGGCATCAGCGTGCCGCCCCAGCCGCAAATCATGGTGGATTTGCAGATGGAGCAGTACATGCCCGACCCTGATCTGGGTGTGATCGCCCGGTTGATTGCGCAGGACCCTGGCTTGTCCGGCGCGCTGTTGAAGATCGTCAACTCGGCGCATTACGGCCTCGCCAACAAAATTGCCTCGATCCAGCGTGCGGTCAACCTGCTGGGCAGCCGTTCGGTGATCAACCTCATCAACGCCCAGTCGATCAAGGGCGAGATGAGCGACGAGACCATCGTGGTGCTCAACCGCTTCTGGGACACCGCGCAAGACGTCGCGATGACGAGCCTGACGCTGGCCAAGCGCATCGGCTCGCAGACGGTCGACGAATCCTATGCGCTGGGCCTGTTTCACGACTGCGGCATTCCGCTCATGCTCAAGCGTTTCCCCGAATACATGAACGTGCTTGAAGAGGCTTACGCCAAGGCTAGCCCAGATGTCCGCGTGGTTGACACAGAAAACCGCATCCTCAATACGAACCATGCGGTTGTTGGCTATTTCACTGCCAAGTCCTGGCGTTTGCCGGAACATGTCAGCAATGCAATCGCCAACCATCACAACGCGCTGGCAATCTTTCAAGATGATTCGGGCCGCAATGCGCCGCTGAAAAATCTGCTGGCAATCCTCAAGATGGCCGAACACATCTGCTCGTCGCATCGCGTGCTGGGTAATCAGACCATCGATCATGAATGGAACAGCATCGGCCATCTGGTCCTGGACTACGTCGGTCTGTCCGATTACGACTTTGAAAACCTCAAGGAAAGCATTCGCGAGCTGAGCGCGCACTGATCCTGCGCGCCCTCGCTCAATCCTGCGTCGAGCCCCCAATGCCTGAATTACCTGAAGTCGAAACCACCCGTCGGGGCATCGCGCCTCATCTGGAAGGTCAGCGCGTCAGTCGCGTGATCGTGCGTGATCGACGCCTGCGCTGGCCGATCCCGGAAGACCTCGATGTGCGCCTGTCGGGGCAGAAGATTGTGGTGGTCGAGCGCCGCGCGAAGTACCTGTTGATTCAGGCCGAAGTGGGTACGTTGATCAGCCATCTGGGGATGTCTGGGAATCTTCGTCTGGTAGAGGCGGGGCTACCCGCGCTCAAGCACGAACATGTCGATATCGAACTGGAGTCGGGGCTGGCACTGCGCTACACCGATCCTCGGCGTTTCGGGGCGATGCTGTGGAGTCTTGACCCGCACAATCATGAGCTGTTGATTCGCCTCGGGCCTGAGCCGTTGACCGATCTGTTCGATGGTCTGCGCCTGTTCGAGCTTTCTCGCGGTCGCGTCATGGCGGTCAAGCCGTTCATCATGGATAACGCCGTTGTCGTGGGCGTCGGCAACATTTATGCGACAGAGGCGCTGTTCGCTGCCGGCATCGACCCGCGTCGAGCGGCCGGCAGTATTTCCAAGGCGCGCTATATCAAGCTGGCAATCGAGATCAAGCGCATCCTGGCCGCCGCCATCGAGCGCGGCGGCACGACGCTGCGGGACTTTATCGGGGGTGACGGGCAGCCCGGTTATTTTCAGCAAGATCTCTTTGCTTACGGGCGTGGCGAACAGCCGTGCAAGGTCTGCGGTACGACGCTGCGCGAGATCAAACTGGGGCAGCGCGCCAGCGTTTATTGCCCCAAATGTCAGAAGTAAGATCGAGGTCGTCAACCTCGGCGGTCGGTGCAACCTCTGTGTCGGGAATGAAACACACGGCCCCTTGCGTAACCCCGATCCCTGTTTATAGTGAGCAGCATCACTTTTCTGCTGAGCCCGAAGGATCTGCCATGAGCCCGTTTCGTATTCTCGCTGCTACCCTGGCCCTGTTCTTCGGCTTGCAGATGGCGCCGGCCTGGGCACAGGTCGAAGTGTCCGGCAGTGGCGATCCGGTCTACGAAATCCAGAATCCTCCTGCATACGCGATGATCGGCGACCTGCTGATCGCGCGCCCCTTGTTGATCGTCGCCACTGTGATCGGGGCCGGGCTTTTCGTGGTTGCCTCGCCTTTCGCCGCTGCGGGCGGCAACCTGGGCGCTACCGGTAAAGCGCTGGTGGTCGATCCAGGCAAGGCAGCGTTCGTCCGCTGCCTCGGTTGCACGACGAGCGGCTACGGCAAGCAAGACTGATCGGCGCAGGTCCGCACCAGCCTCAGTCGGCTGTCAGGGCTGAACGTGTTCGAAACTCCTACGCCACGTGGATCGCTGGCGGCTTCGACCTTCGCGCTGTTTTTGTTCCACAGGAGCACTTGCTGATTGCCGAAGTCGCGTTTGGCTTCCTTCAGCGGGTAGCCGCGCTCACGTAAGTCAGCCAGTTCCGCCTCATTGAAAGCGCCGGATTCGTACTCCACCACGTCAGGCGTGTACTGATGGTGATAACGACGCGCCGATACCCAGTTGGCGATCGGTTGCTCGTCCAGATATTGCAGCATCGACAGCAGCACCATGCTTGGGATTCTGCTGCCACCAGGTGTGCCGAACGCTGCAAAGGCGTGGGGGCTCTCGATGAAGCTGGGGCTCATGCTCGAAAGCGGGCGCTTGCCCGGTTCAATGATGTTGGCCTGACTGCCTGGCAGGCCAGAGGTGCTGCTGCCCTTGGGATCGATCGAAAAATCGTCCATCTCATCGTTGAGCACTACGCCGGTCCCCGGAACCGTGAACGTCGAGCCGAACGGCAGATTGAGTGAGAGCGTTGCCGCAACGGCGTTGCCTTCGCTGTCGAGCACGGAAAAGTGGCTGGTGTTGTCACCTTCACGCCAGCGAGGTGCCGGAGGCAGCGTGTTGTTCGGTGTCGCGCGGTGAGGATCGACGCTGGTGGACAGCTGAAAAAGGTAATCCGGAGCTAGCACCTGCGCAATGGGGTTGGGCACGAAGTCCGGGTCGCCGAACAGCACGCGGTCGCGGTAGGCGCGGCGTAGTACTTCCACCACGTAGTGTGCGCGTTGCACCTTGGCGGACTCGCGCCATGGCAGCTGCTGAAGCATGAACAGACTTTGCGCCAGGGCAATGCCGCCGGCTGAGGGCGGCGGCGCGCTGATCAGCTCGCGCTGGTCGGCCATCTGAAAGCGCAGCGGCGTGCGCGTGATGACGTTGTACTCTTCAAAATCGTGGTAATTCCAGATGCCTCCTGCGCGCCGCACACCGCTGACCATCGCCTGCGCTGTCAGGCCGCTGTAAAAGCCCGCTCGCCCTTTGTCCGCCAGACGGTCCAGCGTTTGCGCCAGTTCGGGTTGAGTGATGACGTCCCCCAGGTTCGGCACATCGTTGTTACGCAAGAACAGGCGCGCGCTTTCCTTGTTGCTGCGCAGCGCGAACAACCGCCAGCTGGCGCGCTCCCGATAGACTTCGTCGACCTTGAAGCCGCGGTATGCCGTGCGTATCGCGGGCGCGAGGGAGATAGACAGCGGCAGACGGCCGTATCGCTCGGCCAGTTCGACCAGCGCCGCAGGCATGCCCGGAATCGCAGCCGCCAATGGCCCGTTCAGAGACAGGTCAGGCTGGACGATGCCGTTGCGGTGGAACATTTTGGGCCGGGACTTGAGCGGGGCTTTTTCGCGCGCATCCAGAAACTGATACTGAACGGGATCGCCCGCTTGCCGCAGCAGGAAAAACCCGCCACCGCCCAAGCCTGAACCGTATGGCTCGACCACTGCCAGGGTGGCGCTGATGGCAATGGCGGCATCGAATGCGTTACCGCCATCGATCAGAATTTCCCGACCGGCGGCAGTAGCGAGGGGATGTGGGCTGGCAATTGCGGCCTGATCAGGATGGTCAGGTTGCGCGTGGACCGAAACGGCAAACAGCAGAATGGCTGCGCCAAACAAGGAAAGTATCGGCGTTGACTTCGATGTCATGCGTATCTCGCTCATTTCAACAGGCATTTACAGCCAGTGTCTTCGGCGAAAGCGCGTATGCCGACAAATATGCCTTCGGTTTTTATGCCTTGCTGGTAATCAACTGGTACTTGGCCATCAGTTCGTCTTTGCTCTCGACGTGGTTTTCATCCAGCGGGATGCAGTCCACGGGGCAGACTTGCTGACACTGCGGCTCGTCGTAATGGCCGACGCACTCGGTGCACAGGTTCGGATTGATCACATAGATCTCTTCCCCCTGGGAAATTGCTTCGTTCGGGCACTCGGGTTCGCAGACGTCGCAGTTGATGCAATCGTCGGTGATGATCAGGGACATGGATACTCCTGCCGCGGTCGACACCGGGGCATATCAAAACTAATGCGGCGAATTGTGCCGCATTAGCGCTCGGTATGCACCTAAGCCGTGACGCATGGGATCAGGACTTGAACCTTTCACTCAGCGCCTGTGCGACCGCAGGGTGGACGAACTTCGTGATATCACCCCCCAACGCTGCGATTTCCCTGACCAGCGTAGATGATATGAACGAATAACGTTCGGACGGCGTGAGAAAAAGACTTTCTACGTCAGGTGCCAGCTGTTTGTTCATGTTCGCCAGCTGGAATTCGTACTCGAAGTCAGACACCGCCCGCAGGCCGCGCAACAGGATGTTGGCGTTCTGTTCCTGGGCAAAATGCGCCAGAAGGCTGGAGAATCCGACGACTTCGACATTGGGCAGGTGCCGGGTGGCTTCACGCGCCAGCTCGACGCGTTGTTCCAGCGGGAAGAGCGGGTTTTTCTTCGGGCTGGCGGCGACGGCAATGATGACCTGATCGAACAGGCGCGATGCGCGCTCGACCAGATCGCCATGGCCCTTGGTGATGGGGTCGAAGGTGCCTGGGTACAACACTCGGTTCATCGCGTCGTCCTGGTCGGAGTCCGTAAAGGGACTGGGATGGTATCGCAGCG
This sequence comes from Pseudomonas sp. efr-133-TYG-103a, assembly GCF_030209235.1. Classification (NCBI taxonomy): domain Bacteria; kingdom Pseudomonadati; phylum Pseudomonadota; class Gammaproteobacteria; order Pseudomonadales; family Pseudomonadaceae; genus Pseudomonas; species Pseudomonas sp. efr-133-TYG-103a. The sequence goes on along the minus strand of NZ_JARVSK010000010.1, from coordinate 64,783 downwards.
CGTCGGGTGGGCCAAGTCGGCTCGGTGCAGGTCCCGGTTCGCCTTTCAGCGTATGAACAGCTTATGGATCAGCTTCTGAAGGGCCTTGCCGTAAGGCGGATAAATCAGACGTGCCGCATTGAAGCGTTGCTTGATGAACACGCCTTTGGCCTTGCTGAACGTCAGAAATCCTTCGCGGCCATGGTAATGCCCCATGCCAGAGGCGCCTATGCCGCCGAAAGGCAGGTCGTCCTGGGCGACATGCAGCAACGTGTCATTCAGGCACACGCCGCCGGAATGTGTCTGCTCCAGCACGCGGTTCTGTTCAGCCTTGTCGTAGCCGAAGTAATACAGCGCCAGTGGGCGAGGTCGGGCGTTGATGTAATCGAAGGCCTGTTCGATAGTCTCATACGGCACGATGGGCAGCAGTGGTCCGAAGATTTCGTCCTGCATCACGATCATATCGTCACTGACATCCAGCAGCAGGCTGAACGGCATTCGGCGCCCCTGACCTCGTTCGAACAGCGAGATAACCTTCGCGCCTTTGCTCCGAGCATCGGTCAGGTAATGCTCAAGACGAGCGACATGCCGAGGGCTGATGATGGCGGTGTAGTCCGGGTTGTCATCCAGCGTAGGAAAAAAACCGGTAACGGCCTGGGTGTAGGCAGCGACGAACGCATCGATGCGATCTCTGGGGACCAGCACGTAATCCGGGGCCACACAGGTCTGTCCTGCATTGAAGGTCTTGCCGAACGCGATCCGCTGGGCTGCGTCCTCGATCGGCACGTCAGCGGAGACGATGGCTGGCGATTTTCCGCCCAGTTCCAACGTGACAGGCGTGAGATTTTCGGCGGCGGCGCGCATCACATGCCGCCCGATGCTGGTTGCGCCCGTGAACAGAAGGTGGTCGAAGGGCAGTCTGGAAAACGCGACGCCAACATCGGCTTCACCGAGAACCACGGACACCAGATCTGTTGAGAACACCCGTCCTAGCAAGGTTTTCAGCAACTGGCCGGTTGCAGGCGTGGCTTCGCTGAGCTTGAGCATCACGCGATTACCCGCTGACAGCGCGCCCACCAGCGGCCCGATCGCCAGAAACAGCGGGTAATTCCACGGCACGATCACGCCTACCACGCCGAGGGGCTGATAGATCACTTTGGCGCTGGCCGGCTGGAACGCCAGGCCGACGCGGCGTCGAGACGGTCGCATCCACCTTTTCAGCTGACGCTGGGCGTATCGGATGTTGTGAAGACTGGGCATCAGTTCGCCCAGCAGTGTTTCGTCCGCACTGCGATGGCTGAAATCGGCGCTGATCGCATTGATGATCGCCTGTCGTTCGGTGCTGAGCGCGCGATGCAGGCCGTCGAGCCACTGTCGTCGCTGACTCGCCGTCGGCATCGGATTGGCGGCGAAGGCTCGACGCTGCGCGTCGAACTGCACGGCAAGCTCATCGTGCTGCGGATCTGAGTTTTCCGGCAGTGGTAGACGCATGGATTCGGCAGGCATCGCGGCGGCGCTCTTGGGTTTGAGCCTTTTTAGAGTCATCACTCTAAAAAGTCAATCGGCGCCGCAGCGATGTGCTTCTCGTGCAGCAGGGCGCAGTTCGAGCCGTGAAGACTGCCCGCGATCCTGAAGCTTGCGTTAAGATCCAGCACAATCCTGTTACGTCCTGACGTTTGAGCTGAGCATGGCGCCGCGCATCAAAACCTTACGCATCAAGACCCGCGAACGCATCGTGCAGAGCAGCCTGGAGCTGTTCAATCAGCAAGGCGAGCGCAGTGTCAGCACCAACCACATCGCGGCGCACATGGAGATTTCGCCAGGCAATCTCTATTACCACTTCCCCAACAAGCAGGCGATCATCGCCGAGCTGTTCACTGAATACGAAACCCTCGTCGACAGCTTTCTTCACCCGCCCAAAGGTCGCCTTCCCGGCGTCGAGGACAAGCGCCATTACCTGGTGGCGATCCTCAATGGCATGTGGCGTTATCGCTTCCTGCATCGCGATCTCGAACACTTGCTCGACGCCGATCCAGAGCTGGCAGCCCGTTATCGGCGGTTTTCCCAGCATTGTCTGATCAAGGCGATGTCTATCTATGGCGGGTTCGTCGAAGCGCAGATCCTGAGCATGAATCAGGTGCAGATCGAGTCGCTGACGCTCAATGCCTGGATCATTCTGACGTCGTGGGTTCGCTTCCTGTGCACGACCAGAGAGAACGCCACGCATTTGAGCGAAAACGCGATTCGTCGGGGCGTTTATCAGGTTTTGATGCTGGAACTGGCTTACGTAACGCCCCAGGCGCACGAGGCCGTGCATGCGCTGTGCGCAGAATTTTATGTGCCGCTGAACAAGGCACTGGAGGACGCCGGCTGAGACCGGCAGGCCTCGAATCGATCGTCATATTGCCCCATTTTCACTGTCTGCAGGAGCCCGTCATGTCCATCGCGCAATTGATCAGCCCGCAACAACTGGAAGCCCGCCTCAAGCAACCGGGTCTTGTCATTCTCGATTGTCGCTCCTCGCTCGATGATCTGGACTACGGCCAGCGCAGCTACGCGGAAGGCCATATCGAAGGGTCGTCCTATGCTGACCTGCTCAATGACCTGAGTGGGCCAATCGTCAGAGGGGTGACGGGGCGACACCCTTTGCCGGATCCTCAGATTCTGACCGAGCGGCTGCAGTTCTGGGGCGTCAACCCGGACAGCGATATCGTGCTGTACGACGATGGCCCCGGCGCTTATGCCGCCCGGGCGTGGTGGTTACTGGCATGGCTGGGCAAGCGAGAAGGCGTCTATCTGCTCGATGGCGGGCTCAAGGCCTGGCATGCCGCCGGTCTGCCGCTGAGCCTGGATCCGCCGCTGCAACGAAGGGGCACATTTCAGGGGCAGCCCGACGATGCGCTGGTACTCAGCGCCGAGCAGCTGCAGGCCCGGCTGGGGCAGGCTGACCTGACCTTGATTGATGCCCGGGCACCCGCGCGTTTTCGCGGAGAAGTCGAGCCCATCGACCCGATCGCAGGCCATATTCCGGGTGCTCAATGCGCCGCATTCACTGACAACCTCGGCCCCGATGGTCGCTTCTTGCCAGCCGAGCAGCTCAAACAACGCTTCGCCGAGACATTGAAAGGTAGGGCGCCGCAGGCGCTGGTCGCCTATTGCGGCTCGGGCGTCACGGCCTGCCACAACCTGTTTGCCCTGTGCCTGGCGGGCTATCCGCTCGGTGGGCTCTACGCCGGATCCTGGAGCGAATGGATCAACGATCCGGCCCGTGGCGTCGCAACGGGCGACTGATTCTCGCCCGGCAATCGGGCTCGCCGATACGATTCAGAGGTGGGTCTGAGCGCCATGCACGTCCAGCAGCCAGGCGGGGATGCGCTGTTCCAGATAGTAAGACGGCGTTCTGATCGTTCCGCCGACGAAACCCACGTGCCCGCCACGGTTTTGCAGGTCGAATCGCGTGCTTGCCGACAACTCACCGGCATCAGGGAGACTGTGTTTGAACACGAATGGGTCGTCGAGCGATTGCACCAGCAACGTCGGCGTCCGGATCGCGCCGAGGAAATAGCGACTTGAGGCGCGACGGTAGTAGTCATGGGCATCCACGAAGCCATTGAGTGGCGCCGTTACCCGCCCGTCGAATTCCCAGAAAGTGCGCAGGTTTTTGAGCGAGCCCAAAGCGGCGAGCTCCGCCAGGCCGTCGCTGAGCCCCTCGTGCTGAAACCGGCGCTGCTTGTCTTTGATGTAACCGAGCATTTCCCGCATGAAATGGCGCTGGTAGACCCGCGAGAAGCCCAGACCGATACGGTCGGCACACTCGTCGAGCCTGAACGGGACCGACACGGCAGCAGCGCCTTGAAGGTTGCTGTCCAGCCCCGACTCGCCCAGGTGCTTGAGCAAAATGTTGCCGCCCAGCGAGTAGCCGACCGCGTAAAGGGGCGCGAGCGGGCGTGCGGCTCTGAGGTGCGCGAGCACAGCCGCAAGGTCTTCGCTGACGCCTGAGTGATAGCTTCGCGGCAACAGGTTCGGCTCGCCAGAACAACCTCGCCAGTTGAGCGCCACGCTCGCCCAGCCGAGTTTTTCCATGGCTTGCTGCAGGCCGACCACGTAAGGCGAATTGGACGATCCGGTCAGCCCGTGCAGGACCAGAACGACCGGTACGTGGGCGTCGTGCGGCCCGTGCCAGTCCATGTCGAGAAAATCGCCATCGTCCAGCCATATCCGCTCACGGCGCCGGTCCAGATGAATGGTCCGGCGCCAGAGCGGCCCCCAGAGGGTCTGCAAATGCGGGTTGCCGAGACCGAACGCGGGGACGAACGGGCGGCGGTCAGCTGGCGATGACACTTCGTTCCCACAACGCGTAGTAAACCTGTCCGGCCTTTTTCTCGCGGTGCAAGCGCCAGTTGGCGGGCAGGCCAAGTGAAGACGGCGCGGTTTCACTTTCGGTGTAGATCCAGGCGTTATCTGCCAGCCATGCCCGTTCTTCCAGCAACGCGCACGCCGGGAGCAGAAGATTCTGGTGGAAGGGTGGGTCGAGAAACACCACGTCGAATTGTTCCGCCGGTTGGGTCTCCAGATAGCGCAGTGCGTCGCCGCTGGAGGTCTTGCCGACCGTGCAGCGCAACGTGCCCAGATGCTCGCGCAAGCTGGAAATGGCCGCCGAATTGGTGTCCAGCGCCAGGCCCATGCTCGCCCCTCGCGACAGGGCTTCGAGGTACAAGGCGCCGCTCCCCGCGAACGGGTCCAGCACGCGCGCGCCTTCGATATAAGGCGCGAGCCAGTTGAACAGGGTTTCCCGAACGCGGTCCGGCGTAGGCCGCAGCCCCGGGCCATCCGGGAAGCTCAAACGCCGACTGCGCCATTCGCCGCCGATGATCCGCAACTGGCCCAGGCCCGTATGGATTTTGTGGCCTTTGTGGATGCGCGGCGGCTTTGAAGTCGAGGTCATTAGTGCTCCGGTACGCCGAGTGGTTGCTCGGCTGGTTTATCAGTAGGTGGCGGCAGAGGCTTCTGCGGGACGGTCGGACCTGCGGTCACGATCACCAGCTTGTCGACGTCGAGATGCTTGTTCATGACGGCCTTGATTTGCTCGACCGTCAGGCTCTGCGATTGCGTCATGAAGTCTTCGAGGAATGTAAGAGGCAGATTATAGAAGCCAATCGCGCCCAGTTGACCGACGATTGCCGAGTTGCTGGCGGTCGAGAGCGGAAAACTGCCGGCCAGCTCGCGCTTGGCATCGTCGAGTTCTTTCTGCGTGGGACCATTGGCGAGAAAGTCACGGGTGACATCCTTGACCAGTTGCAGCGTGTTCTGGCTCATCTCAGCGCGGGTCTGCAGGCCAATCATGAACGGACCTTGAGCCTGCATGGGCGTGAAGCCAGAGGATACGCCGTAAGCCAGGCCGCGTTTCTCACGAACTTCGGCCATCAGACGGCTGCCGAAGCCACCGCCGCCGAGAATCGAATTCCCCAGCGACAGTGCCGCGTAATCCGGGTCGGCGCGGTCAATGCCCAGCTCAGCCATCATCAGATGAGTCTGCTTGGACGGAAACTCGATGTGGGTTTCGCCGGCTTTGGGCTCGATAGGGGCAACGGTCTTCGCCAGCGCCGGGCCTTTTGGCAGCGCAGCCGACACCTGCGCCGCGACGGCTTGCGCTTCGGCCCGCGACAGGTCGCCCACCAGCGCGATGACAGCATTTCCGGCGGCGTACGCCTTGGCGTGAAACGCCTTCAATTGGGCAAGCGTGAGCGGCGGGATGGTTTTGGCCGTTCCCATGCTCGGGTGTGCATAAGGATGGTCGCCATAGAGACGTCTGAACAGCTCATCACCCGCCAGCTTGCCAGGGTTCTGTTTCTGGTACTCGAAGCTCGCCATCAGCTGGTTTTTGATACGGGCCAGCGAGTCGGCGGGAAACGTAGGCTTGCCCACGACCTCCGAAAACAGCTTCAGCGCAGGCTCGCGCTTTTCAGGGGCGCTCAGGCTGCGCAGCGAAGCAATGGCCATGTCGCGATAGGAGCCGTTGCCGAAGTCCGCGCCCAGTCCTTCGAATCCTTCCGCGATCGCGCTCACGTCTTTGCCCTTTACGCCCTCATTGAGCATGGCGTTGGTCACGAGTGCGATTCCAGGCGTGGCGCCGTCCTGACTGCTGCCAGCGGCAAACAGCAGGCGCATGTCGAACATCGGCAGCTCATGGGCTTCGACGAACAATACCCGCGCGCCTTCTGCGGTCTGCCACGATTGAATGTTCAGGTCGCGGCGGGGTGGGGCTTTTCCATCAAGCGCCTTCAGCGATTCCAGCGTGGATGCCGCCTTGTCGATTGCCTTGGGTGCGTCGGCTGGCGCGTCCGCCTGCACAAGTGCGGCGCCAAGCAGGCTCAGCGTCGCGGTCAGCAGCAGTACCGAGGCCCGAGGCCGTGCAGCGCGGGTGTCGATGCGCTTGGTCATTGGGCTTTCTCCTCAGGCAAAACGTGCGCAACGGCGAGGCGTTCGCGGGTGAAATACGTGCGTGCTGCTTTCTGAATGTCGTCAGGCGTCACGCTTTGCAGCGCCGCCAGTTCCTGATCGATCAGCTTCCAGGACAGACCCACCGTTTCCAGCTCACCAATGGTGCTGGCCTGGCTGGTGATGGAGTCGCGTTCATAGACCAGCCCCGCGATGACCTGGGCCCGAACCCGTTCCAGTTCCTCTTTGGTCGGTGGCTTGGTCTTCAATTCGTCGAGCAGACGCCAGATGCCGGCTTCCGCGTCTGCCAGGGTTTTCTTTTTCTGCTGATTAGGCGTGGCGCTGATGGTGAAGAGGCTGTCGCCACGGGTGTAGGCGTCGTAGTCCGACGACGCGCCGGTCACCAGTTCTTCACCACGCTCCAGACGCGCCGGGATGCGGGCGCTGTAGCCGCCGTCGAGCAAGGCAGAGATCAGTCGCAAGGCATTTACCGACTGCGGATCGGTGGCGGTTGCAAGGCTGGGCACGTTGAAGCCATACATCAGACTGGGCATTTGCGTGGCCACATGCACGGTGATCTGGCGCAATCCGGGTTCGGCGAGTTCCAGCGGCTTTTTGGAGGGCGGTACATCGCGGCGAGGAATCGGCCCGAAGAAGCGTTGTGCCAGTGCTTTCACTTCATCGGGTTTCACGTCGCCCACCACAACCAGCGTGGCGTTGTTCGGCACGTACCAGGACTCGTACCAGTGGCGCAGCTCCTGAACGGTCATGCGGTCCAGGTCAGCCATCCAGCCGATGGTCGGCGTGTGGTAGCCGCTGGCGGGGTAAGCGATTGCCTTGAAGCGCTCGTACGCCTTGGCATTGGGCTTGTCGTCCGTGCGCAGGCGGCGTTCTTCCTTGATGACTTCAATCTCGCGAGCGAACTCTTCGGGCGGCAGACGCAGGCTGGCCATGCGGTCAGCTTCGAGCTCGAACGCCACACTCAAACGGTCACGCGCCAGCACCTGGTAGTAAGCGGTGTAGTCGTCACTGGTGAATGCGTTTTCTTCCGCGCCAAGATCGCGGAGGATCAGTGACGCCTCGCCAGGACCCGCTTTTGCGCTGCCCTTGAACATCATGTGTTCCAGCGCGTGGGAGAGGCCGGTCTGGCCTGGCGTCTCATAGCTGGAGCCAACCTTGTACCAGACCTGAGAAACCACGACCGGTGCGCGATGGTCTTCGCGCACAATGACTTTCAGGCCGTTATCGAGCGTGAATTCGGAGGTGGGTTGAGGGTCGGCAGCCAGGGCTGCAAAGGGCAAACAGATCGTGCTGAGCAGCAGGCCTGCGGCGCAGCGGGCAAGAGCATTCATTCGTAATTTGAACCTTCGAGGCGGCCTGCATGAACTTAGCGTCGGCGGGCGCAGGGGTTAGGGCGTATCATCACATATTTCCCGCAGCGCTCCGGAGGGTGGTCTGAAAGCGCGCCATACTGCGTTACAGATCCTGGCAGGGAAACACACATCCCTCACGGCTTGCGCCTTGTCTTACGCGCTTTTGCGCGGGAACGCGGCGGTGGAAATATGTGATCACACGCCCTAGGATAGCGACCAGTTTGCTTGCCGACCACGGCTAAGATGTGTGAGTCGTAAACGGACTTCGTAAGAAATGGCCTTGACGACCCTTGTCAGGGCAGACGCGACGTCCGGGTGATGTGTCCAGGCAGGCTATGAACAAGCAGACATAAAAGCAGTCTGTTTCGCATTGACAGAATTTTTCAGAGGCGCCGCTCTGGCGCGTCGCTACCTTGAGATAGCCGTCCTCCATGTTTGGTTCCAACGACGACAAGAAGACCCCAGCCCCGGCTGGCGAGAAGAAAGGCCTGTTCGGATGGCTGCGCAAAAAGCCGCAGGAAACCGTCAACGAGCAGCCACAGATCGCACCTGAAACAGCGCCCGAGCCCGTCGTTGAAGAGACGCCGGTCGCTGCTGAACCACAAATCGCCGCTGAGCCCCAAGTCGCTCCGCCGATTCCCGCCGAGCGCGCTCCGGAGTCTCTCGTTTCGAACGAGCCGCCTGTTGTCGTCGAGCCCGTCACTGACCAGGCGCCTGGCGCAGAGCCTTGGTTGAAGTTGCCAGTGGCCGAAGAACCGGTCGCGTTGACGGATGAAGGCGAGCCCCACGTGACGCCGGAGATTCCACCGCAGGCGGTCGTGTTGGAGCAGCCTGAGACTGGCGCATTGAACGTTCCCGATGAAGCGGCCCCCCGTCAGACCGCTGCGACGCACGCGATCCCGTTGGTCGAGCCTGCGCCGCCCGCCCTGGCTGATCCGGTAGCCGGCGATGATCTGCCGTCACTGGCCCCGCCTTCTGTCACGCCGCCGCCCGTCGCTGCGCCGGTCGTGCCCTTGGCAGAGACTCCCGCGGTGCCGGTTGCGATTGAGCAGGCGCCCGTCGAAGCGAAACAGCCCGGGTTCTTCGCGCGCCTGAAACAAGGCCTGTCGAAAACCAGCGCCAGTCTCGGCGAAGGAATGGCGAGCCTGTTCCTGGGCAAGAAAGCCATCGACGACGACATGCTCGATGAGCTTGAAACCCGCCTGCTGACGGCCGACGTCGGTGTTGAAGCCACGTCCTTGATCGTGCGCAACCTGACGCAGAAAGTGGCGCGAAAACAACTCACGGACAGCGATGCGCTGTACAAATCGCTGCAGAGCGAGCTGACTGAGATGCTCAAGCCGGTTGAAGCGCCGTTGGTCATTGGCTCCGAGCACAAGCCGTTCGTGATTCTCGTGGTCGGCGTCAATGGCGCAGGCAAGACCACGACGATCGGCAAGCTGGCGAAAAAACTCCAGCTCGAAGGCAAGAAAGTCATGCTTGCCGCTGGCGATACGTTCCGCGCCGCGGCGGTCGAGCAGTTACAGGTCTGGGGTGAGCGCAACAAGATTCCGGTGATCGCTCAGCACACGGGCGCCGATTCGGCTTCGGTGATTTACGATGCCGTGCAGGCGGCCAAAGCGCGCGGTATCGATGTGCTGATCGCTGACACCGCTGGCCGTCTGCACACCAAAGATAACCTGATGGAAGAGCTTAAGAAGGTTCGCCGGGTGATCGGCAAACTGGACGAGCAGGCCCCGCACGAGGTGCTGCTGGTGCTCGACGCCGGTACCGGGCAGAACGCTATCAACCAGGCCAAGCAGTTCAATCAGACCGTCAGCCTCACCGGACTTGCGCTCACCAAGCTGGACGGCACGGCCAAGGGCGGCGTGATCTTCGCGCTGGCCAAGCAGTTCGGCCTGCCGATCCGTTACATCGGTGTCGGTGAAGGCATCGACGATTTGCGGACTTTCGAGGCTGAACCCTTCGTTCAGGCCCTTTTCGCAGAGCGGGAGCGCACATGATTCGTTTCGAACAGGTCGGTAAACGCTATCCGAACGGACACGTCGGCTTGCATGAGCTGAGCTTTCGAGTACGTCGTGGGGAGTTTCTGTTTGTAACCGGTCACTCTGGCGCCGGCAAAAGTACGCTGTTGCGTCTGTTGCTCGCCATGGAACGCCCGACCACCGGCAAGTTGCTGCTGGCCGGTCAGGACCTGGGCCAGATCAGCACGGCGCAGATTCCCTTTCTGCGTCGTCAGATCGGCGTGGTATTTCAGAATCACCAGTTGCTGTTCGACCGCACGGTGTTCAATAACGTCGCCTTGCCCCTGCAGATTCTGGGGTTGTCCAAAACCGAGGTGACCAAACGCGTCGATTCGGCACTGGAGCGCGTGGCGCTCTCCGACAAGGCCGAGTTGTACCCCGGCGACTTGTCCACAGGTCAGCAACAGCGCGTGGGTATTGCCCGCGCCATCGTTCACCGCCCGGCCTTGCTGCTGGCGGACGAACCGACCGGTAACCTCGATCCAAGGCTGGCAGCGGAAATCATGGGCGTCTTCGAAGACATCAATCGCCTTGGCACCAGCGTGCTGATCGCCAGTCACGACCTGGCCCTGATTGCGCGCATGCGTCATCGCATGCTGACACTGCAACGCGGCCGACTGATCGGCGACGGGGAGGCTGGAGCATGAGTGCGACTCGCAGTCCCAAGGTTTCCGAGCGCGTGGCCCCCAAGGCCGCCGATCCCGCGCCTCAGAAGAAAAAGAAACACGACGATGACGACGGCCCGGATTTCGGCACGCTGTTCAATGCGTGGATCGAAGCTCATCGCTCCAGTCTGCTCGACAGTCTGCGCCGCTTGGGCAAGCAACCGATCGGCAGCTTTTTCACCTGTCTGGTCATGGCCATCGCGCTGAGCTTGCCGATGGGCTTGTCGCTTCTGTTGAACAACGTCGAGCGTCTGGGCGGGTCTTGGCAGCGTGCCGCGCAGATATCGCTTTATTTGCAGCTCGATGCCTCGTCGACCGAAGGCGACAGTCTGGTCAGTCAGATAAAGCAGATGCCGGGCGTGGCGGATGCCGAGTACATCAGTCGTGATCAGGCGTTGAACGAGTTTCAGCAGCAGTCCGGTCTGGGCGAGGCGCTCAAGGAACTGCCGGAAAACCCGCTGCCTGGCGTTGTGCTGGTTACACCGCTGGAAGTTGACAAAGCCGCGCTGGAGGCGTTACGTACGCGCCTGGCTGAACTGCCGAAGGTGCAGCAGGCTCAGCTGGATCTGGTCTGGGTCGAGCGTCTGGCGGCGATCCTGAAACTGGGTGACCGCTTCGTTTTCGGCCTCACTGTATTGCTGGTGGGTGCACTGTTGTTGGTCATCGGCAATACCATCCGTCTGCACATCGAGAACCGGCGCACCGAAATTGAAGTCATCAAATTGGTGGGTGGCACGGACAGCTACGTGCGCAGGCCTTTCCTTTATATGGGCGCACTGTATGGATTCGGTGCCGGGGTACTGTCATGGGGCGTGCTCGCTTTCGGCCTGGATTGGCTGAACGAGGCGGTCGTCAAGCTGGCCGGGTTGTATGGCAGTAACTTCGCGCTGGCGGGGGTGCCGATGGCAGATGGTCTGTCGCTCTTGCTAGGAGCCGTGTTGTTGGGTTATATCGGTGCGTGGATTGCGGTCGCACGCCATTTGAGAGAGCTGGCACCTCGTTGAGTTTTAATGTTCAGGTCATTTTTGTAGCGTAAATTTTGTTTCATCTATTGACTTTTCAGCTAAGGGAACTTGTCTAGCGGTTCCCGGTCAATTTCGCAGTGCTGAACTGCACGAGTCATGTGTCGGAGGTTTTTTCGTATGACCAATTCTTTGCAACCTGCTTATGCCTTGGTTCCGGGTGCAAACCTGGAAGCCTATGTGCACACGGTAAACAGCATTCCACTGCTGACGCCCGAGCAGGAGCGTGAACTGGCCGAGAGTCTCTATTACGAGCAGGATCTAGGGGCGGCTCGGCAGATGGTGCTCGCCCACCTGCGATTTGTCGTGCATATCGCACGCAGTTATTCCGGTTATGGACTGGCTCAGGCTGACCTGATCCAGGAAGGTAACGTCGGCCTGATGAAGGCCGTGAAGCGCTTCAACCCCGAGATGGGTGTCCGCCTTGTGTCGTTTGCCGTGCACTGGATCAAGGCCGAAATTCACGAATTCATCCTGCGCAACTGGCGCATCGTGAAAGTCGCGACCACCAAGGCTCAGCGCAAGCTGTTTTTCAACCTGCGCAGCCAGAAGAAGCGTCTGGCCTGGCTGAACAACGAAGAAGTTCATCGTGTGGCGGAAAGCCTGGGCGTTGAACCGCGCGAAGTGCGCGAAATGGAAAGCCGTCTGACTGGCCACGACATGGCGTTCGACCCGGCTGCTGAAGCCGACGACGACAGCGCGTTCCAGTCTCCGGCCAACTATCTGGAAGACCATCGTTACGATCCGGCGCGTCAGCTGGAAGATTCCGATTGGACTGACAGCTCCACCGCCAACCTGCACGAAGCGTTGAACGTGCTCGATGAGCGCAGCCGCGACATCCTCTATCAGCGTTGGCTGGCTGAGGAAAAAGCGACGCTGCACGATCTGGCCGAGAAGTACAACGTCTCTGCCGAGCGGATTCGTCAGCTCGAGAAGAGCGCGATGAACAAACTGAAGTCGTCAATCGCCGCTTAAGCGAAAGACTGAAACGAAGCGCCCCGAGATGATCGGGGCGTTTTTGTTTATGGGTTTCAGTGAGCGTTGGGCTACCTCACCATTTGCGGCTGTGATTCAACCCCACCAGATACTCATCACCACCCAGCTGGCGCATTTGCTGGCGAATCCAGCCGGCCCGTCGTGAGACGTAGCTGCTCGGATTACTGGCGCTCCATTCGCGAGGGTTTGGCAGCACTGCGGCGAGGTAACTGGCCTGCTGCGTCGACAACTGGCCGGCGTTGACATGGAAGTGGTGCTGCGCAGCCGCTTGCGCCCCGAAAACCCCGTCGTCCCACTCGACGCTGTTGACGTACACCTCAAGGATTCGCTGCTTGGACCAGAACACCTCGATCAATCCGGTGAACCACGCCTCCAGTCCCTTGCGCAAATAACTGCGGCCTGACCATAAGAACAGGTTCTTGGACACCTGCTGGCTCAGCGTGCTGGCGCCGCGAATCGAACCGCCGCGCTCGTTGTGCACCAGCGCCGCCTGAATGGCGTCGATATCGAAGCCCCAATGCTCGGCGAATTTCTGGTCTTCCCCGGCGATGACCGCGACTTTGAGATCGTCGGAGATTTTGTCCCATGGCTGCCAGTCACGCTGCAGATCAATGGGCTTGCCGTTGAACCAGGATTCAATCTTGCGCTCGACCATCAGCGCGGTGAAGGGGGGTGGCACCCAGCGGAAGATCAAAACCAGCACGACACTCGCCGCTGCAAACCAGAGCAGGACTTTGGCGATACGACTGAGCAGGAAACGCAGCATAGAGATGGCTTGGCCGAAGCGGTTGAGCGGGCCATTATACAGACCACGCAGGATAGAACGATTTTTGACGGAGTCACCCATGCTACGAACCTTCTTGATGCTGGCCGCTTTCTTCGGATTTACCGGCGTCGCGCTGGGCGCATTCGCTGCCCATGGCCTGAAAAACCGCCTCACCCCTGAATACCTTGCGATCTTCCAGACCGGCGTGCTCTATCAGCTGATTCACGCGCTGGCGATCTTCGGCGTGGCGATCCTGGCGACTCAGATTCAGGGGCGGCTGGTCAGTTACGCCGGCATCGCCTTCACGCTCGGTATCCTGTTGTTCTCGGGCAGCCTGTACGTTCTGACGCTCACGGGAGTGAGCAAGCTGGGCATCATCACGCCGATAGGCGGGCTGTGCTTTCTCATCGGCTGGTTCATTCTGGGTTGGACGGCCTGGCGGCTCGGCGTGGATACCCTTTGAGTGGCCGACCTCCCACAGGTGAAACCATTGCCCCTTGGCTGAGACGAATGGCGTGCCTTTGCCTTGGTCCCGGAGGCTGATCGGGCTAGAATGCTCGCCCCCTAAAATGATGGCTGCCATCCGCATGCGCATTCAGTTGAACGGTGAATCCTTTGAACTGCCCGACGGCGAGACCGTTGCGGCATTGCTGACACGTCTGGATCTGGTCGGACGTCGGATCGCAGTCGAACTCAATCTGGATATCGTCCCGCGCAGCCAGCACGCATCCACGACGCTGAACGAAGGCGATCAGGTCGAAGTGGTGCATGCCATCGGCGGTGGCTAGGGCTGCCGACCTGCGCTGCGACCCGATCCAGAAAGAACTGCAAGAACCTCAACCGTAAAGAGGATTTCCGATGAGCAATGTTCATAGCGACAAGCCGTTTACAGTGGCCGGTCGGACTTTCCAGTCGCGCCTGCTGGTTGGCACTGGCAAGTACAAGGATATGGAAGAAACCCGTCTGGCCATCGAAGCCTCTGGCGCGGAAATCGTGACGGTCGCCGTGCGTCGTACCAACCTGGGCCAGAATCCGGGTGAGCCGAACCTGCTCGACGTGCTGCCACCTGATCGTTACACCATTTTGCCGAACACTGCCGGTTGCTATGACGCCACCGAAGCAGTGCGTACCTGCCGCCTGGCGCGTGAGCTGCTCGACGGCCATAACCTGGTCAAGCTTGAAGTTCTGGCTGATCAGAAGACCCTTTTCCCTAACGTGATCGAAACCCTCAAGGCCGCGGAAACGCTGGTCAAGGACGGTTTCGACGTGATGGTCTACACCAGCGACGACCCGATCATCGCGCGCCAACTGGCCGAAATCGGCTGCTGCGCGGTCATGCCTCTGGCGGGCCTGATCGGCACGGGTCTCGGGATCTGCAACCCGTACAACCTGCAGATCATTCTCGAAGAATCGAAAGTACCAGTGCTGGTCGACGCCGGTGTCGGCACTGCTTCGGACGCCACCATCGCGATGGAGCTGGGCTGCGAAGCGGTGCTGATGAACTCGGCCATTGCCCACGCCGGGCAGCCGGTATTGATGGCAGAAGCGATGAAACACGCCATTCTGGCAGGCCGTATGGCTTACCTGGCGGGTCGTATGCCCAAGAAACTCTATGCCAGCGCGTCCTCGCCGCTGGACGGTCTGATCAAGTAAGAGCCTGTTGATGATTGATTCGCAAAAGCCCGATGCACTTCCGGACGACGAAGTGATGAACGACGAAGACGGTAAAGAACAGGGCGATGAAAGCCATCATCGACGCATCAAGAGCTTCGTGATGCGTGCCGGTCGCATGACCGAAGGCCAGCAGCGCGGCCTGGATCAAGGCAAACCGCTGTTCGTCCTGCCGCTGGCCGACGAGCCGGTTGATTTCGACAAGGTGTTCGGCCGCTCTGCGCCGCGCACGCTGGAAATTGGCTTCGGCATGGGGCACTCGCTGCTGGAAATGGCAGCGGCGGCGCCCGAGCAGGATTTCATTGGCGTTGAAGTGCATCGTCCTGGTGTCGGTGCGCTGCTCAATGGCGTTCTGACGCAAGGCCTGACCAACGTGCGGGTCTACGATTGCGACGCGATCGAAGTGCTCAATCGTTGCATTGCCGATAACAGCCTCGATCGCCTGATGCTGTTCTTCCCGGATCCCTGGCACAAGGCGCGCCATCACAAGCGTCGCATCGTTCAGGCCGAATTTGCGGCGCTGGTTCGCAGCAAGCTCAAGCCCGGCGGCGTCCTGCACATGGCGACCGACTGGGAGCCCTACGCTGAATACATGCTGGAAGTGATGAACGTTGCTCCCGGTTACCGCAATCTGGCCGAAGACGGCAAATGCGTCCCGCGCCCTGCGGAACGTCCGATCACCAAGTTCGAACGCCGTGGCGAGCGTCTGGGGCATGGGGTCTGGGATTTGAAGTTCGAAAAAACCGCCTGACTCATCCGCCGATGAGTCACTGTGCGAGCGAGATTGCTCGTGAAGGCTTCGGATCAGCTAGTAGAAGTGCACTGGCTGACTGGCGCTTTCGCGAGCAGGCTCGCTGCCACCGGTGACGTGCCCGCCGTGCGAGCGCGTGGTGTCAGCCCTGGATCACTTCCGATCCGCCACAACGCCGATCAGCACCAGCACCACCAACAACACCGGCGCCAGGCTGTAGTTGTTGAACTGGCTCAGCCCGCGCACGACCCATGGCGTGGCGTAGATGAGCGCGGCGCCGCTGCCGATGGTGCACAGCAGGGCCATGACGGGAACGCGCAAGGCCCCGGCGAAGCTGCTGATGCGACCTTCGATCCAGCCCTTGATGTCGGCCCCGAACAGGATCAGCAGACAGCCCACCAACGCCAGTGCGATTTCCGAAAGGTTGCTGCGACTCCAGCGCGAGACAGTTGCCAGCAGGTCGAGTACGAGGTCCATTCAGTGTCCTTAGCGTTGAGTCTTATAGAAGAAAATACTGCAGCAGGTCGTTGAGAAATAACTGCCCGCGAGCAGTGGCCACCAGACGCATCGGGTCGGGCTCGAGCAAGCCCCGTTGTTCAGCCTGCTGACGCGCGCTGGCGAGCGAATCGACGCTTAGACCGGTGCGCCGCTGAAATAATGCAGCGTCCACGCCTTTTGTCAGGCGCAGCGCGTTCATCAGGAATTCGAACGGCATTTCATCCAGCGCCAGCAGCTTCTCGCCGGCCTGATACGACTTGGCCGGATTGAGGTAATCCTTGGGCAGCCGGGTTTTCCAGGTGCGTACGATGCGTCCGTCCGGGTGGCTGAGCTTGCCGTGAGCCCCTGCGCCGATGCCGATGAAGTCGCCGAAACTCCAGTAATTCAGATTGTGTCGTGCCGGACGGCCGGGTTGCGCGTAGGCAGAGACTTCATATTGCGCGTAGCCGTTGTCCCGCAGCAGCGCCTGACCGGCCTCCTGAATGTCCCACAGGATGTCGTCTTCCGGCAGCGTCGGCGGCTGATTCCAGAAAACGGTGTTGGGTTCCAGGGTCAGCTGATACCAGGAGAGATGGGTCGGCGCCAGCGCAATGGCCTGGCGCAGATCGCCCAGTGCATCGTCCTGCGACTGATCCGGCAAGCCGTGCATCAAGTCCAGATTGAAGTTATCGAAACCGGCCTGGCGCGCCATGTCGGCGGCGCGTACCGCTTCGTCGCCATTGTGGATGCGGCCCAGAGCCTTGAGCTTGGCTTCCTGAAAGCTCTGAATGCCAATCGACAGCCGATTGATGCCCAAGGCCCGGTATGCGCTGAATTTCACCTGCTCGAACGTGCCGGGGTTGGCTTCCAGCGTGATCTCGATATCGGGCGCGAAGGGAATGCGTTGCTCGACCCCTTTCAAGAGTCGCCCAAGTGCCTCTGCGCTGAACAGGCTGGGCGTGCCCCCGCCGAAAAAGATCGAACTCAACGGGCGGCCATAAACGCTTGGCAGGTCCTGATCGAGGTCGGCAAGCAGCGCGTCGACGTACTCTTGCTCAGGCAGTACCGCGCTGGCGGTATGAGAGTTGAAGTCGCAGTACGGACATTTGCGCACGCACCACGGAATATGGATGTACAGCGAAAGCGGAGGCAGTTCGGTCAGCGGGTTTCTTGGCTGCTCGGAGCTGAATCCGGCCGCGCCGAGAATCAGCGGCCGGGTGTCTGAATCGTGATTCATTGCAGTTCCAGACGCTGACGCAAAATAGCCATGGCGCGTGCACGATGGCTGATCTGGTTCTTGTCGGCCGGACTGAGTTCGGCGCTCGAAACATTGCGCTCCGGCACCCAGAACAGCGGATCGTAGCCAAATCCGTGCTCGCCGCTGGCGGCCGTCAGGATGCGCCCATGCCACAGGCCTTCACACAGAATGGGCAGCGGGTCGTCGGCGTGACGAACCAGCGCCAGCACGCAGACGAACTGCGCACCGCGCGCGTGTTCCGGCACATCCTTCAGGGCGTCGAGCAGTTTGGCGTTGTTCGCCGCGTCGCCCTTGCCATCGGCATAGCGCGCCGAATAGATACCCGGCGCTCCGCCGAGGAAATCCACGGCGAGGCCCGAGTCATCAGCCAGTGCCGGCAAACCTGAAATGCGTGCGGCGTTGCGAGCCTTCAAAATGGCGTTCTCGACGAACGACAGCCCCGTCTCTTCAGGCTCCACGCTGCTGAACTCGCCGATCGAGCGCAATTGCACGCTGCCGCCGAGCATGGCCTGAAGTTCTTTGAGTTTGCCGGCGTTGTGACTGGCGAGTACGAGCTGGGTGAAGTTCATCATGGGTCCGAAAAGATTTCCTGGTTGAAGCTGAGCGTGTGGGCCTGGTCGTCACCGGTTTTCACGTTGATGGTGAAGATGTAGGTGGCCGAGGTGTCGGGCTGGACGTCGTACTGCGCAATGTAATTGACCGAGCCGTTTTCGCTGACCGGCCTGAAGCTCAACGCTTTCTTGCGGCCGGTCAGGTCTGCCACCGAGCCGTCGACGCTGGCTGTGACGGTTTTGCCGTCTCTGATCGCAGTGATGTTGATCACACCCATGCCCTTGCTGCGGATCAGGCCATTGTCCCTGGCAATCGACGGCTGCAGCATTCCTGAGCCAAACGCGTTGTAGTGAATGGTCACGTCGCCGAACTGCTGTTGCCTGTTCAGACTCGCGCTGTCGGCAGCCATCGCCGGAGCTGCAAGTGCGATGAGCAGACTCAGCATTGCACTCAAACGACGCATGATCATTCTCCTGTCGGTTGGCTCAGACCGCTATCTGGTGATCCTGCAAGGTCGGGCTGCTGACCCGATAGATGCCGATCTCACCCAACAGATTAGGCCATAGTTTACTTGCCCAGCCGTGGCGATGCTGTTGGTCGACCGCCAGCCGATCAATGACCTTTGCCGAGCGACCGCGGCACAGCTCCTCGAAGTCTTCGAAGGTGCAGAAGTGAATGTTCGGCGTGTTGTACCACGTGTAGGGCAGGAACTCGGAAACCGGCATGCGGCCCTTGCTCGCCAGGTACCAGCGGCAGCGCCAGTGACCGAAGTTGGGGAATGTGATGATGCACTGACGACCCACGCGAAGCATCTCGTCGAGGATGCGGTCAGGGTAGTGCACTGCTTGCAGCGCCTGCGTCATGACCACGACGTCGAAGCTGTTGCTGGCAAAGTTACCCAGGCCTTTGTCCAGGTCCTGCTCGATGACATTGACGCCCCGGGACACGCAGCGCGCAATGTTGTCGGCATCATTTTCCAGCCCGTAGCCAGTCACTTGTTTGTTCTGCTGCAGCCAGGCCAGCAATTCGCCGTCGCCGCAACCGAGGTCGAGCACGCGGCTGCCTGCCGGTATCCAGTCTTGGATGATTTCCAGGTCGGCTCTCATGGTGTCCTCAGAGTGCAATTCGGTTCATGTAGCTGGAGAAGGCTTGCAGGTAGCGCGGGATGGGCATCAGGAAGGCATCGTGGCCCTGTGGCGCGTCGATCTCCAGATAGCAGACGTCCTTTTTCGCGGCCATCAACGCATCCACCAGTTCGCGAGACCGCGCGGGCGAGAAGCGCCAGTCGGTGGTGAACGACATCACGCAGAATTTGGCGCTCGCACCGGCGAAGGTTGCGGCCAGGTCATCGTTGAAGTTGGCGGCCGGATCGAAATAGTCCAGCGCCTTGGTCATCAACAGATACGTGTTGGCGTCGAAGCGGCCGGAAAACTCTTCGCCCTGATAACGCAGGTAGCTTTCGACCTGAAATTCGACGCTGTGGAAGTCGTAGTTGAGGTTCTCGTTTTTCAGGCCGCGGCCAAATTTCTCGCCCATCGAATCGTCGGACAGGTACGTGATGTGCCCGACCATGCGGGCCAGCATCAAGCCGCGTTTGGGGATCACGCCGAGTTCCTGGAACGAGCCGCCATGAAATTCCGGATCGGTCAGGATCGCCTGGCGTGCGACTTCGTTGAACGCGATGTTCTGCGCTGACAACTTGGGAGCCGAGGCAATCGCCAGGCAGTGACGCACGCGGTCCGGATAGGTGATGGTCCATTGCAAGGCCTGCATGCCGCCCAGGCTGCCGCCGACGATGGCGGCCCATTGCATGATGCCCAGGCTGTCGGCCAGACGCGCCTGGCTGTGCACCCAATCTTCGACGGTCAATACGGGGAAATCGGCGCCAAAGGGTTTGCCGGTTTCCGGGTTGATGCTGCTGGGGCCTGTCGAGCCATTGCAGCCACCCAGGTTGTTGAGGCTGACCACGAAGAACGTGTTGGTGTCGATGGGCTTGCCTGGGCCGATGCAGCTGTCCCACCAACCTGGCTTGCGGTCTTCGGCGCTGTGATACCCGGCCGCGTGATGGTGGCCCGACAAGGCGTGGCAGATCAGCACCGCATTGCTTTTGGCGGCGTTGAGCTGACCGTAGGTTTCGTAGATGAGGTCATAAGCGGCCAGCGACCGACCGCAGGCAAGAGCCAGTGGCTCGCTGAAATGCGCCGTTCGCGGCGTGACTAGACCGACAGAATCTTCGGGAAAGACCGTGGACATCGACCCTGCTCTCGCTGAAATGAGGCGTAAGTCTAAAGATCACGGGGGGTAGCGGCAAGCGAACAACGGGGCGGTGGACAGATGAGTACCTGTAGGAATGAGCTTGCTCGCGATTGCGGTGTGCCAGATGCCATCTAAGTATCTGACGCACCGTCATCGCGAGCGAGCTCACTCCTACAGGGTGGGGCGGGATTTAGATCAGCCGCCACAGCTCCTGCGGCATGCCGGAGTACGCTGCCAGTTCGGGCATGACGTACGACTGCAGCACTTGAATGGCCAGGAAGGCGAAGATCGGCGAGATGTCCATGCCGCCCAGATTGGGGATGATGCGGCGGAAGGGCGCCAGGATCGGCTCACTGATCTGGTAGGCCAGTTCTGCGGCAGGGTTGTGCGTGCCCGGCGCGATCCACGAGACGATCACCATAATGATCATCGCGACCCAGAAGATCTTCAGCAGCAGCGACGTGATGCCGATGATCGACCACATCAACAGGTGTGGGACGTCGCCGATGGTGCCGTAAGTCATCATCAGCACGAAGGCCATCAACAACGCCTGAATCACGATCGCCAGCAGCAGGGAGGACGTGTCCAGACCCAGGACGCTTGGGACGATCCGGCGAATGGGCTTGAGCAGCGGTTGCGTGGCCCGCACGGCAAACTGGCTGAGCGGGTTGTAGAAGTTGGCTTTGACCAGTTGCAGCACGAAGCGCAGCAGGACGATGGTCAGGTACAGGCTGATCAGCGTCTGAATAACAAAGATCGTGGCGCCAGTGAGTGCATTCATGAACTACTCCTTATTTACCCAGCAATTCGGCCAGTTCGGCGGAACGGTGTGCCGCAGCGCCGAGCGCCTTTTCCACGATCGCTTCGAAGCCGTCGGCCTGGAAAGACTTGATCGCAGCTTCCGTGGTGCCCGCAGGTGAGGTCACGCGGCGGCGCAGCTCGGCCGCATCGACATCGCTCTCAGTCGCCATCCGTGCAGCACCCAGAGCGGTCTGCTCGGCCAGTTGCTTGGAAACCTCGGGCGACAGGCCAAGCTTCACGCCGGCGGCGGTCATGGCTTCAATCAGCAGGAAGAAGTAAGCCGGGCCGCTGCCCGACACCGCCGTTACTGCATCAATGTGGGTTTCTTCATTCACCCACAGGGCGATGCCGACGGCTGAGAGCAAGGCTTCGGCCTGTTCGCGCTGGTTGCTCGTGACATCATCGGTGGCGTACAGGCCACTGACGCCCTGACGCAACAGCGCCGGCGTATTGGGCATGCAGCGAACGATCGGCTGCTCGCCGAGCCAGGCCTTCATGCTGGCGCACGTGATGCCAGCGGCAATGGAAACGATCAACTGATCTGGCTTCAAGCTTGGCTTGAGCGATTCGCAGACGGTTTTCATCATCTGCGGTTTGACCGCCAGCAACACCACGTCGGCACCTTCGACTGCTTCGGCGTTGTCGGCGAAGGCCTGGATTCCGTGCTCTCGGGTGATGCGTTCGCGGGTTTCGGCGCCGGGATCGCTGGCGCGAATCAGTTCAGCCTCGACGCCTTGGGCGCGCATGCCGCCGATCAGGCTGGCCGCCATGTTGCCTGCGCCGATGAATGCGATACGGGTTTTGCTCATGAACGGTTTCCTGTGAGGCGAAAGTTAAGGCTGCCCATAGTTCCGGGCGCCAAAAAGGGCAGTGCCGATCCGCACCCAGGTCGCGCCTTGTGCGATGGCGGCTTCCAGGTCGTGGCTCATGCCCATGGAAAGGGTGTCCAGCGGCAGGTTCAGGTTATGTTGCAAGTCACGTACAGCGGCAAAGGCAGCGTTCTGTTCGTCGCTGTCTTCTGTAGGTTCGGGAATTGCCATCAATCCGCGCAATCTCAGATTGGGCAGGGCGCTGATCGCGTGTGCCAGGGCTGGCAGGTCTTCAGGTGTGCAACCCGATTTGCTGGCTTCGCCGCTAACATTCACTTGAATGCAGATATTGAGCGGCGGCAGTTCGGCGGGGCGTTGTTCGGACAGACGTTGTGCGATTTTCAGGCGGTCCACTGAATGTACCCAGGCAAAATTCTCGGCGATGGCGCGCGTCTTGTTTGACTGGATGGGGCCGATGAAATGCCAGATCAAGGGCAAGTCGCTCAATTGAGCCTGTTTGCCGAGGGCTTCCTGCAGGTAGTTTTCGCCGAAGTCGCGAAGACCTGCCGCGTGAGCTTCACGCAGGTCGCTTGCCGGTTTGGTCTTGCTCACGGCCAGCAGGCCGACGGATGCCGGGTCGCGCTGAGCGGCCTGCGCGGCGTTATGAATTCGCTCCGCGAGCGTTGAAATGTTCTCTGCTATCGTGGACATTGATTTGCGCCAGCAGGGCTAAAGTCTGCGGCATTCTATGTGATGAGGAGCTGTATGGATATTACCGAGCTGCTTGCCTTCAGTGCCAAGCAAGGCGCGTCGGACTTACACCTCTCTGCCGGCCTGCCACCGATGATCCGCGTCGATGGCGATGTAAGGCGGATCAACCTGCCCGCGCTGGACCAGAAAGAGGTTCAGGCGCTGATTTACGACATCATGAACGACAGGCAGCGCAAGGATTTCGAAGAAGATCTGGAGACGGACTTCTCCTTCGAAGTGCCCGGCGTGGCGCGGTTCAGGGTCAACGCGTTCAATCAGAACCGTGGCGCGGGCGCTGTGTTCCGGACCATTCCCTCGAAGGTCCTGAGCATGGAAGAGCTGGGCATGGGGGAAGTGTTTCGCAAGATTACCGACGTCCCGCGTGGCCTGATTCTGGTGACAGGGCCCACCGGATCGGGCAAGTCAACCACGCTGGCGGCGATGGTCGAT
Source organism: Pseudomonas sp. efr-133-TYG-103a (assembly GCF_030209235.1). Taxonomy (NCBI): domain Bacteria; kingdom Pseudomonadati; phylum Pseudomonadota; class Gammaproteobacteria; order Pseudomonadales; family Pseudomonadaceae; genus Pseudomonas; species Pseudomonas sp. efr-133-TYG-103a. The sequence goes on along the minus strand of NZ_JARVSK010000010.1, from coordinate 41,745 downwards.
TACTTGAACAGCAACAAGCACCACCACATTCTCACCATCGAAGACCCGATCGAATTCGTTCACGAGTCCAAGAAAAGCCTGATCAACCAGCGCGAAGTTCACCGTGACACCCACGGTTTCGCAGAGGCCCTGCGCTCGGCGCTGCGTGAAGACCCGGACGTGATTCTGGTCGGCGAGCTGCGGGACCTGGAAACCATTCGCCTGGCGCTGACGGCAGCCGAAACCGGTCACCTGGTGTTTGGCACGCTGCACACCACGTCTGCAGCCAAAAGTATCGACCGTATCGTCGACGTGTTTCCGGCTCAGGAAAAGTCGATGATTCGCTCGATGCTTTCCGAGTCACTGCACGCGATCATTTCCCAGGCGCTGCTCAAAAAGGTCGGCGGTGGCCGGGTGGCGGCGCACGAGATCATGATCGGCACCTCGGCGATCCGAAACCTGATCCGGGAGGACAAGGTGGCGCAGATGTACTCGTCGATCCAGACGGGGGGCTCGCTGGGGATGCAGACGCTGGATATGTGCCTCAAGGACTTGATCGCCAAAGGGCTGATCACGCGGGAAAGCGCTCGCGAGAAGGCAAAGACACCGGATAACTTCTGATTCGATCGCCTTGAACGACTGTGGGAGTGCATGCACTCACGATTGGCCGTACGTCCGACAGGTTTCTATCGGCTGTACGATCCGCTCGTGACTGAATTCACTCCCACAGGGCTCTCCGTCGTCAGACAGAACGTCGCAGATCAGCGCTGAGCGATCCGCACCGTCGTGCCTTTGCGGCTAGGCGGCTGCTTGGGCAGCACGCGCTTGGCGACCACGTAATGGCTGTCCCAATACGGCTTTTTCAGCGTATCGATCGTCACGGACTTGCCACGACGCGGCGCGTGAACGAACTGATCGTCACCCAGGTAGATGGCGACGTGGTTCACCTTGCGGCTCTTGATGTTGAAAAACAACAAGTCGCCCGGCTTAAGATCCTTGCGATCGACCTTTTGCCCGTGACCTTCGGCCATGGCGTTCGAGGTGCGCGGCAGATCCACTTCACTCACGTCGTTGAACGCGTATTTAACCAGTCCGCTGCAGTCGAACCCTTTAGTCGGGCTGGTGCCGCCCCAACGATAAGGTGTACCGATGGCTTTCACTGCACGGTTCACCACGTTGCTGCTTTGCTTGGTCCCCATCTGCGCCGAAGCGGCGAGGGCGACCGTGTTTTGCGAAATCTTGCGAGAACCCGAAGTGTTCTTGCTTTTGGTGGCTCGCGACTTTTTGCCGGAAGTTGCAAGCGGTGTTGCTGTCTCTTCGATTGCAGCCATCGCGGCTCGCTGAGCGGCGATATTGCGTGAAACGGTTTCCGGTGACTCGGCTCGTGCGGTGAAGCCGGTGAAACTCGAAGGAAGCGGTTGCTCACGATTGGTGGCGTGGGCGGCCAGTGGCATAAATAGGCAAATAGTTAGCCATGTCTTCAAAAATGGACGCATTAGGCAGGGCTCATATTGGTCAGCGCGCAACTTTATAACAGCTTTTTTCCAGTTGCCGAGGCCATTTGTCGAACAATTTACTGCCCTGAAAGTCAGTTTCGGCAGTCAAACTGTCACGTTGGTATGATCATCGCCTTGAAGAACAAGGGTTTGCACGAACGAGGATAGGTTCAAGCCATACGTCGGACGGGGTCACCAAAGTCACAAAAGTTACGCATATTTTTTTCTATCGCGACGAAAGAGGTTACCAATGAACACCTATCAGCACGACGCTCCGCATCACGACACCCACAGTAAGCTCATGGGTTATCTGCTGTGGATCGTTGGCTTCACGGGGTCTCATCGCTTCTATTACGGCAAGCCAGTGACCGGCACGATCTGGTTTTTCACGCTTGGTCTGTTGGGAATCGGCTGGTTGATCGACCTGTTTCTGATTCCCTCGATGGATCGCGAGGCCGACTTGAGATTCAACGCCGGCACGACCGACTACAGCGTCGCGTGGATTCTGCTGACGTTTCTGGGCGTGTTCGGGGTGCATCGCATGTATCAGGGCAAATGGATCACCGGGATCCTCTACCTGCTGACGGGCGGTTTGGCGTTCATCGGGGTGCTGTATGACTTCTGGACGCTCAACGACCAGATTTCGGTGAAGAACGTGCAGCGCCGGTAAACGCTGAACTGTAGGAACGTGCTTGTCCGCGAGGCGTCAGACCTGAGTTTTCAGGGTCTGACCTGATGCCGTCGCGGGCAAGCGCGCTCCTGCGAGGACAGAGCGGCGCGTCGACTTAGCCGATATAACTGATCCGGCCGTCCACGAAGGTGTATTTCACCGCGCCCGGCAAGCAGTGGCCGAGGAACGGGCAGTTCTCGCCTTTGGACAGCCACTTTTCACCTGCGACGGTAGACGCCGCTGCGTCGAACAAGACCAGGTCGGCGGGCGCACCGGCGGCCAGTTGGCCGGCGGGCAGGCGCAACGCCGCTGCCGGGCCTGCGCTCAAGCGTGAGAGCAGCGTTGGCAGGTCCAGCAGGCCGTCTTCAACCAGGGTCATCGCCAGTGGCAACAACAACTCGACGCTGCTGATGCCCGGCTCGGTGGCGCCGAAGGGCGCCAGTTTGGCGTCGCGTTCATGAGGCTGGTGGTGGCTGGAGATGGCTTGAACGACGCCCGACTTCACTGCCTCACGCAGCGCGTCACGGTCGGCGCGGGTGCGCAGCGGCGGCTGGACGTGGTACAGGCTGGAGAAGTCGATCAGCGCTTCGTCGGTCAGAATCAACTGATACAGCGCCACGTCCGCAGTGACCGGCAGGCCGCGTGCCTGAGCCTGGGCGATAAGCGCCACGCCGCGCGCGCTGGTCAACTGAGTGAAGTGCGCGCGAACGCCGCTCTGCTCGACGAGCAACAGGTCACGGGCCAGCGCGACCGTTTCGGCGGTTTCTGGAATGCCCGGCAAGCCCAGGAATGCGGCGGTTGGACCGTCGTGCGCCAGACCGCCTTGAGCCAGGTCGTCGTCCTGCGAATTGAAGATCACCGTGAGGTCGAAGGTCGCTGCGTATTCCAGGGCGCGGCAGAGCGTGCGGTTGCTGCGGAAATTCATCAGCCCGTTGGTGAATGCCACGCAGCCTGCGTCTCGCAGCGCGATCAGTTCAGCCAGTTGCTCACCTTCAAGCCCTTTGCTCAGCGCCCCGATGGGGAACACTTTGCTGTGCCCGGCTTCCCGGGCGCGGTCCAAAATCAGTTCGGCAACCGCCGAGGTGTCGAGCACCGGTTTGGTCCGGGGAGGGCAGCACAGGCTGGTCACGCCGCCGGCCGCCGCTGCGCGGGTTTCGCTGGCGATGGAGCCTTTGCGGCTGTAGCCCGGCTCGCGCAGGGAAACATTCAGGTCGACCAGACCGGGAGCGGCGATCAGGCCGGCAGCGTCGATGGTTTGCGACGGTTCGAAATCGGCAGGCGCCACGCCAAGGGCGAGAATCTTGCCGGCTTCCAGGTGAACGTCGATGACTTGATCCAGACCGCTGACAGGGTCAATGACGCGAGCGCCGAGGATGCTGAACTTCACTGCGCGTTCTCCTGCTCGAACTGGCGTTGTGCGGTTTGGCCACTCATGGCCATGGACAATACGGCCATGCGCACCGCGATGCCGTACGTCACTTGATTGAGAATCACCGAATGGGGGCCATCGGCCACCGCCGACTCGATTTCCACGCCCCGATTGATCGGACCCGGGTGCATGACGATGGCGTCAGGTTTGGCGCCCGCCAGGCGGGCCGTGGTCAGGCCGAACAGCCGATAGAATTCGCCCTCGCTCGGCAGCAGACCGCCGGACATGCGCTCGCGTTGCAGGCGCAACATGATCACCACGTCTACGTCCTTCAAGCCCTCGGCCAGATCGGTGTAGACCTTGACGCCGTACTGCTCGACGCCGATCGGCAGCAGCGTTTTGGGGGCGACGACGCGGATGTCCGGGCAACCCAGCGCCTTGAGGGCGATCATGTTCGAGCGCGCAACCCGCGAGTGCAGAATGTCGCCGACGATGGCGACCGAGAGGTTCTCGAAGTTGCCCTTGTGGCGGCGGATGGTGAGCATGTCGAGCATGCCCTGGGTTGGGTGAGCGTGCCGGCCGTCACCGCCGTTGATGATCGCCACCTGCGGGCTGACGTGCTCGGCGATGAAGTGCGCCGCACCCGAGTCGGCATGGCGTACGACGAACATGTCGGCGGCCATGGCCTCAAGGTTGCGCAGGGTGTCGAACAGCGTCTCGCCCTTGCTCGTCGAAGATGTCGACACGTTCAGGGTGATGACGTCCGCCGACAGCCTCTGTGCCGCCAGTTCAAACGTGGTGCGGGTCCGCGTCGAGTTCTCGAAGAACACGTTGCACACCGTCTTGCCGCGTAGCAGCGGGACTTTTTTCACCGCCCGGGCGCCGACTTCAAGGAACGAGTCGGCGGTGTCGAGGATTTCGGTCAGCAGTTCGCGGGGCAAACCGTCGAGCGAGAGGAAATGTTGCAGTTGACCCTGATGGTTCAGCTGCAGCGGGCGCTTGGCGTCGGGAGGCGTCATCGCAAAGGACTCTTAGAGGGCGGCGGAATCGGTGGAAAGGTCTTGCAGTTCGAGCGTCAGCGGCGTCGGGCCGGAGAGCTTGACTCGCTCGTTCGGAGACAGGTCCAGCGTCGCGCCGGTCACATTCGGGCGGATCGGCAACTCGGCGGCGTCCAGATCGAGCAGCGAAACCAGTGTCACGCTCGCAGGGCGGCCGTAGTCGAACAGTTCGTTGAGCGCCGCGCGTATCGTGCGGCCGCTCATCAGCACGTCATCGATCAGCACCAGATGCTGGCCTTCGATTTCGAACGGCAACTCCGAAGGGCGCACCTGCGGGTGCAGACCGTTCTGGCTGAAGTCATCGCGATAAAAAGAGACATCCAGCGTGCCGAGAGGCGACTGGCTGCCCATCGCTTCGAGCAACGCCTGCGCGACCCAGACACCGCCGGTCCGGATGCCAATGAAGCGAGGCTCGCTGATGCCGCGTTTGTTCAGGTGCGCGTTCAGATCGTTCGCCATCTGGCGAATCAGTTCGGCGGGATTGGGCAGGGTCATGGTCGCTCCTTCAGAGGCCCGGCCGGACTGCTCGTCGGCGCGGGCTGAAACTCGAATTCGGTGCTTTCAACTCGATGCAGTGTAAATCGATCAGGTTTCGAACAGTGCGCTATTGGCTTCCAGCCAGCCCTGCAGCAAGAGCGCTGCGGCAATGGCGTCCACCGGGTTGTCGCGATAACTGCCACGCTGACCGCCACGGGACATGCGCTCGCCTTTGGCTTCAAAGGTCGTCAGGCGCTCGTCGTGGGTGTAAACCGGAAGGTTGAAGCGGCCGTTGATCTGACGTGAGAACTTTTCGGCGCGGGCGCTCATTTCGCTGGGCGTACCGTCCATGTTCAGCGGCAGTCCGATAACGATCGCGTCCGGCTTCCATTCGGTGATCAGCGCCTGAACCTTGGTCCAGTCGGGAACGCCATTCTGTGCCTTCAATGTGCACAACTCTCGCGCCTGGCCAGTAATCACTTGGCCGACGGCCACGCCAATCTGCTTGCTGCCGTAGTCGAACCCCAATAACAGGCGCAGTGCGGCCATCAGGCGTGTCCCGCCTGGCTGGTCAGCAGATTGAGGTTGATCCCCAGTTTCGCGGCGGCGGCATCGAGGCGCTCGTGACTGTCGAGCTCGAAAAGGATTCTGGGGTCGAATGCGCAGTTGAGCCAGGCGTTGGCGGCGAATTCGGCTTCCAGTTGCCCGGCGTCCCAGCCTGCATAGCCGAGGGTGATCAGATTTTGATCAGGCCCGTAGCCGTCAGCGATGGAAAACAGGACATCTTGCGAGGTGGAAAGCGAGATGCCGCCCAAGTCCACGGTGGCCTGAAATATCTGACCGGTGGGGTGCAACACGAAGCCGCGATCCGTCTGAACGGGCCCCCCGACATGAATGGGGATCTGCTGGCAGCGGGCAGGTGGCGTCATTTCGGGACGCAGCTGCTCGAGAATATCGGCCAGCGACAGGCTCTGCGGTCGATTGATGACCAGGCCCATGGCGCCATTGGCATTGTGCTCGACGATGTAGGTCAAGGTCTGAGCGAAGTTCTCATCGTGCATGTGGGGCATGGCGATCAGAAATTGATGCTTGAGGTACGACGGAGTGACGTTTTTCATGAGCCCTAGTGTGGCGCTGTGGGGCTGCTGTGACAACTGGCAGAACCGACTCGAGGGTGGATAAATCGCGACAGGTTTCAGGTTTCATGTTCGACAGGCCTGCACCGCGCGATGTATCGGCAAGCGTTGCAGGGGCGAGCGTGCCCGCGAAGAATGATTTCCAACCAATGCATCTCCACCGCATTCACCGGCCTTTTCCCGGCTGAAGCCGGTCCTACAGACGCCGCATGTTTTTCGTAGGACCGGCTTCAGCCGGGAAGGCGTCGGGTGTTACGCCATCGATCGATGGGGCGTTGGAGACAGTTGGCTCACTGCGCCTGGGAAGCGTGGCGTTAGTGAGGCGCGCGATCAATTGCTGGAAAGCTTGTCGCCTTTGGCGAATTTCCAGGTTCGGATGATTTCCAGACGGTCGATGTCGGCCAGATCACCGCTGAATGGCGCAAACGGCGCCGCCAGCCGCACGATCTTCTGTGCTGCCTGATCCAGCAAGGGTTGGCCCGACGACTCAAGAATCAGCACCTCATATAAAGAGCCGTCCCGGTTGATCGATACCATCATGCGCAGGCTGCCGTAGATCTGCTTGCGCCGTGCCTCGTCGGGATAATTGAGATTGCCGATGCGCTCGATCTTCTTGCGCCAGTCTTCCTTGTACCAGGCGCCCTTGTCGCGCATGGTCGATGCGGCGCTCAGTCGATGAATCTTGGGGCGCTTGGCATAAGCCTGCTGCTCATCGGCCAGTTCGGCCTCAAGGCTGGCGATTTCGCTGTTCAGCTCCGTGCTGTCGAAGGTGGGCGCGGCCTTCTTCTGTTCTTCCGGCTTGACCTCATCACGCTTGGCGACAGTCTTTTGCGTCGCCTGAGCCTTGGTCGCCACGGCGGTCTTGGGCGCTTCCTGCTTGACCACCGGTTTGGCGGCAGGCGGAGGCGTGACCTTGTTGATCTGGGTGTCCTGATACGGGGCGATTTCCGTGGTCTTGGGCACCGCTTTCTTGTCTAGGGTGCCGCTGCCCTGCTGGTTTTCCTGAGCGAGGAAGTCGGCGTCTTTGGGCTTGGTGTCGCTTTTGAAGGGCGCGAGGGTGATTTCCAGCGTCTGGCTGATTTTTTCCGGCTTGACGTAGGTGAAGCCGACGCCAAGGATCAGCGCCAGATGGATCAGCGCCGCGATCATCAGGGTAAAGCCAAGGCGATCAGCCGGGCGCACGCCGGTGCGGGTCAGAGCCATGGGAAGATCTTTGTCGACCGCAGCGTTCATCGACGCCCCGGAAGCACGAATGCCAGCATTACAGAACCCACCTAACGCGAAATTCAGGCCGCGCATGATACCGCAATGTCAGCCGGTGCTTGGGCTTTGATATCGGCGGGCCGATTAGTGGGCAGTACAGGCGATGCATCGTCACTGTAGGAGCGCGCTTGCCCGCGATGACGTCGGAACATTCGACATCGTTGTTACCGACGCACCTTAATCGCGATCGCGGGCAAACGTGCTCCTGCAGAAAAGCTGCGCTACCGGGCCTGCAGCTTCTTCTCGATCACATCCATCAACATTCCGCCAATGTCCGTACCGAACGCGTTGTCGATCTCACGAATGCACGTCGGGCTGGTGACGTTGATTTCGGTCAAGTGTTCGCCGATGACGTCCAGGCCTACAAACAACAGACCTTTTTCCCGCAGGCTCGGGCCGATTTCGGCGGCGATCCAGCGATCGCGGTCCGTCAGCGGGCGTGCTTCGCCACGTCCACCGGCGGCCAGGTTGCCACGGGTTTCCCCTGCGGCGGGAATGCGTGCCAGGCAATACGGAACCGGCTCGCCATCGACCATCAGGATGCGCTTGTCGCCGTCCTTGATTGCAGGCAGGTAGGCCTGAGCCATGATCTGGTTCTGGCCGTGGTTGGTCAGGGTTTCGAGAATGACTGAAAGGTTCGGATCTTCCGGACGATGACGGAAGATCGATGCGCCACCCATGCCGTCCAGAGGCTTGTAGATCACATCGCCATGCTTGGCGGCGAACTCGCGCAGGATGTCCGAGCGGCGGCTCACCAGCGTTGGCGGCGTGCAGTGGGAGAACTGGGTTGCGAACAGTTTTTCGTTGCAGTCACGCAGACTCTGCGGTTTGTTAACCACCAGCACGCCCGCGCGCTCGGCCTGCTCCAGCAGGTAGGTGGAGTAGACGAACTCCATGTCGAAGGGCGGATCCTTGCGCATCAGGATAACGTCCAGCTCATCCAGGCCGCTGTCGACTTCGGCTTCCAGTTCGAACCAGTGCGCCGGATCGGCGAAGACCTTGAGCGGCTTCATGCGGGCACGGGCCTGTCCTGCATCCTGATAAAGATCGTGCTGTTCCATGTAGAACAGCGACCAACCGCGCGCTTGCGCTGCCAGGAGCATGGCCAGCGAGCTGTCCTTTTTATAGGAAATGCGCTCGATGGGGTCCATGACAATTCCCAGGCGAATGCTCATGGGCAATATCCTCTGATCGGTAATGGCCGCGACCGGCCTGAAAACAGGCGTCAGGGTGGCGCTGCGCACGCTTGGGGTCAAGGGGCAAGGGCGGCGCAGATGCTTTATGGATTGCGCCTTTAGAGTGTGCTAAAAAGGCTCGGCATCCGCCATCATGACGGTTGCCTTTGCACCCCTCTAGATGGGGGTTCAGCGATCCCGACTAGCACCATAGGCCCGGCCGAAGGCAGACCCATCTGAATCGCCGCGGCGATGGTAGAGCAGATATGGAACAGCATTCAGCCCCATTGAAAGTGATGGTCATCGACGACTCTCGAACGATTCGTCGCACCGCCGAGACCCTGTTGAAAAATGTCGGTTGTGAAGTGATCACTGCCATAGACGGTTTCGATGCGCTGGCCAAGATCGCCGATAATCATCCGAGAATCATATTTGTCGACATCATGATGCCCAGGCTGGATGGGTATCAGACCTGTGCGTTGATCAAGAACAACCGGGCGTTCAAGTCCACGCCGGTGATCATGTTGTCCTCCAAGGACGGGCTGTTCGACAAAGCCAAGGGGCGAATCGTCGGGTCCGATCAGTTTTTGACCAAGCCGTTTAGCAAGGAAGAGCTGCTCAGTGCAATCAAGGCCCACGTGCCGGGGTTCGTTGCAGTAGAACAACAATTATCTTGAAGTCGGTCCCCTTGCCCGGGGACGGCTGTTTCTATGGGGAAGCACCATGGCTCGAATTCTGATCGTCGATGATTCGCCGACCGAAATGTACAAGCTGACCGGGATGCTGGAAAAGCACGGCCATCAGGTCCTCAAGGCCGAAAACGGTGCAGACGGTGTGGCGCTGGCGCGTCAGGAAAAGCCTGATGCGGTGTTGATGGACATCGTCATGCCCGGCCTGAACGGTTTTCAGGCGACCCGCCAGCTGACCAAGGATGCCGACACCAACATGATCCCGGTGATCATGATCACCACCAAGGATCAGGAAACCGACAAGGTCTGGGGCAAGCGCCAGGGTGCGCGGGACTACCTGACCAAGCCGGTGGATGAAGAAACCCTCATGAAAACCCTGAACGCGGTTCTGGCGGGCTGACGCCCGGCTGGCGTTCATGGCTCAGTCACAAACTGCTTTTCAGCTGCTGCTCGATATCGACCAGCGCTGCCGCTCGCTCGCCGCCGGATTGCCGCTGCAGGAAACCCGACAGCAGGGCTGGAGCGGCATCGGCTTTCGCATGGGCGAGCGTTTCTACGTGGCGCCCATGGGCGAGGTCGATGAGATTCTTCATGAACCCCGCTACGCCGCGTTGCCGGGTGTAAAGCCGTGGGTGCGCGGCATCGCGAATCTGCGGGGCAGGCTGTTGCCGATCATGGATCTGTGTGCATTCTTCGGCCATGAGCTGTCGCCCTTGCGCAAACAGCGGCGTGTGCTGGTCATCGATGACCAGGACGTGTTTGCCGGGTTGCTGGTGGACGAAGTCCTCGGCATGCAGCATTTCAGCGAGCGCAGCCTGATGCCTGAGACCCTGGATGACAGCGACGCGCAAATCGCGCCGTACATTCAGGGCCGTTTCCTGCGCGAACAGGCCTGGCGGGTTTTCAGTCCCAGAACGCTGGTGCAGTCGCCGGGGTTCATGGATGTCGCACTTTAATACTGTCTTGCACAGCATCGAGGACGTTCGCCGTCTTCGCAGGCGGAGCCCTGAGCAATGAGTAATACCGGCAAGTCCCTGGAAGGCGCGCGCAGCCGATCACAAATCATCGCGTTGTTTGTCGTCCTGATCATTTCGATCATCCTGCTCTTCGTCAATTTCGCGTACCTGAGCACCCAGTCCAACTACGACAAACAGTACATTGGCCATGCCGGCGAGCTGCGCGTGCTGTCGCAACGCATTGCCAAGAACGCCACCGAGGCAGCGGCGGGGAAGTCCGCGGCGTTCAAGTTGCTGGCGGATGCGCGCAACGATTTCGACACGCGCTGGCAGTATCTGAAGAAAGGCGACAAGAACACCGGTCTTCCCGCGGCTCCTGCCGAGGTGGGCGATGAATTGAAAGCGGTGCAGAACGACTGGGAAAATCTGCGAAAGAGCACCGATGTCATTCTTTCACGCGAGCAGACTGTGTTGTCGCTTCACCAGGTGGCAGCGACCTTGGCCGAAACCATCCCTCAATTGCAGATCGAGTCGGAAAAAGTCGTCGACATTCTTCTGCAGAACCGTGCACCTGCCAGTCAGGTCGCACTTGCTCAGCGCCAGTCGCTGCTGGCCGAGCGGATTCTTGGCGCGGTAAACACCGTGCTGTCGGGCGATGAGACGGCGGTTCAGGCCGCCGACGCATTCGGGCGTGATGCCAGCCAGTTCGGTCGCGTGCTCAACGGCATGCTCGAAGGCAACGCGTCACTGAGGATCGCTCAGGTCGAGGACCGTGACGCCCGCGCGCGGCTGGCCGAGATTGCCGAGCTGTTCCAGTTCGTGTCGGGCTCTGTGGACGAAATTCTGGAGACGTCACCGGAATTGCTCGAAGTACGAGAGGCGGCGAGCAATATCTTCAATCTTTCGCAAACGCTGCTCGACGAAGCATCGGTGCTGGCCAACAGCTTCGAGCACATGGCTGGCGGTCGGACCATCAACAGCTACGGCGGCTATATGCTGGGCTTGCTGGCGCTGGCGTCGATCATTCTCATCGGTCTTGTGATGGTGCGTGAAACCAACCGGCAATTGCGCGAAACCGCCGAGAAAAACGAGCGTAACCAGACCGCGATCATGCGCTTGCTCGACGAGATCGAAGACCTCGCGGACGGCGACCTGACAGTGGCCGCTTCGGTGACGGAAGACTTCACCGGCGCCATTGCAGACTCGATCAATTATTCCATCGACCAACTGCGCGAACTGGTGGCGACCATCAACCTGACGGCCGAGCAGGTGTTCGGCGCGGTCAAGGACACCCAGACAACCGCCACCCAGCTGGCAGCAGCGTCCGAGCATCAGGCGTTGCAGATCGCCGCGGCGTCGAATGCGGTAAACGACATGTCGCGCTCCATTGCTCAAGTGTCGGCCAACGCCTCCGAGTCGGTCGCCGTGGCCGAGCGTTCGGTGGCCATTGCCAACAAGGGCAACGAGGTGGTGCACAACACCATCAATGGGATGGACAACATCCGTGAGCAGATTCAGGACACGTCCAAACGGATCAAGCGCCTGGGTGAGTCATCTCAGGAAATCGGCGACATTGTCAGCCTGATCGACGACATCGCTGACCAGACAAACATTCTGGCGCTGAACGCCGCCATTCAGGCGTCCATGGCGGGCGATGCCGGTCGCGGCTTCGCCGTGGTCGCCGACGAAGTACAACGTCTTGCCGAGCGCTCGTCGTCGGCCACCAAGCAGATCGAAACCCTGGTCCGCGCCATTCAGAACGACACCAACGAAGCCGTCATCTCGATGGAGCAGACGACATCCGAAGTGGTACGCGGCGCGCGTTTGGCGCAGGATGCCGGTGTTGCGCTGGAGGAAATCGAAGGGGTTTCCAAGGTGCTGGCTGCGTTGATCGAAAGCATCACCAATGCCGCGCAGCAGCAAGGCGCGTTGGGGCAACAGATTTCCACGACCATGACTGTGATTCAGCAAACCACCACGCAAACCACGTCCGGGACCGCCGCCACTGCGCAGAGCATGGGCAATCTGGCGAAAATGGCCAGCGAAATGCGCCGCTCGGTGTCCGGATTCACATTGCCGGCCTCGCGGCATTGATGTCCCCGTCGGTGCGAAACACGAAGCGTCAAGGCAAAGGCAACCGGAGTCATCATGGCTGACCGTCACGACTACGTGGCCCTGGAATGGGTCAAGGGCGAAATAGCCGAAACCCTCAAACACGCTCGACAGGCGCTGGATACGTTCGTTGCCCGGCCCCACGACCCGGCAGCGATGGAAGTGTGCCTGGATTTCATTCATCAGGTGCACGGCAGCCTGCAGATGATCGAGTTCTACGGTGCCGCGCTGTTCGCCGAGGAAATCGAGCAATTGGCCCTGGCGTTCCAGCAAGGTCGCGTGCCTCAGGAAACCGAGGCCGTACAGCTGTTGCATCAGGCGCTGAGCCAGTTGCCGGTGTATCTGGAGCGCATTCATTCTGCCCGGCGCGATCTGCCGCTGGTGGTGCTGCCGCTGCTCAACGACCTGCGCAGTGCCCGGGGCGAAAGCCTGCTTTCGGAAACCAGTCTGTTTTCGCCGCAACTGCTCTCGCTCCCGGCGCTGGATGCGCAGATGCTCGCGCAACGTGACAGCCCGGAGCTCGGCGCCAGGCTGCGCAAGCTGCGTCAGACCTTGCAGACCGCGCTGGTCGGGCTGCTGCGTGAGCAGGATGTGCAGACGCAGCTCGCGTACATGACCAAGGTCTTCGCCAAGCTTGAGGCCTTATGCAAGGACGCGCCGCTCGAGCCTCTGTGGCGCATCGCATCTGCACTGGTCGAAACCATGGCCAGCGGCAACTTCACCAACAGCCCCGCGCTGCGCAGTCTGTTCAAGGATGCCGACAAAGAACTCAAGCGCCTGCTGGAGCAAGGCATTGCCGGCATCAATCAGCCGGCGCCAGATGAGTTGCTCAAGAGCCTGCTGTTCTACATCGCCAAATCCGACAGCCAGGCGCAAAGGATGATCGAGTTGAAAGATCAGTACGCGCTGGCCGAGGCCTTGCCGGAGAACGCGCTGGTCGATGAGGAGCGCGCGCGGATGGCGGGTCCGGATCGCGATGCCATGCGCTCGGTGATCATTGCGCTGTGTGACGAACTGGTGCGCACCAAGGAGCGGCTGGACGTGTTCGTGCGGGGCGATCGCCAGCACGTCAGTGAACTCAATGCGCTGCTTCCGCCACTGCGGCAGATCGCCGATACGCTCGCGGTGCTGGGCTTCGGTCAGCCGCGCAAAGTGATCATCGACCAATTGGCGGTGGTGCAGGGCATGGCGCAAGGGCAGCGCGAGCCCGATGACGCCACGTTGATGGATGTTGCAGGCGCTCTGCTTTATGTGGAAGCGACACTGGCAGGCATGGCCGGGTCGGTCGACCAGAGCAGTCCGGAAGAGAGCCGTTTGCCGACCACCGACCTGAGTCAGATTCATCAGCTGGTCATCAAGGAAGCGCGCGTCGTCCTGCAGCAGGCCAAGGACGTGATCGACGACTACGTCGATGGCGACCTCGCTCGCGAGCGTCTGGAGCCGCTGAGTGCACAACTGGTTCAGGTGCGTGGCGCCCTGGCGATGATTCCGCTGGCGCGTGCGTCGGGCATGCTCGCAGCGTGCAACGAATACATCACCGAGCATCTGCTGGGCGGCGCAGAACCTCCCGCCTCCTCGCAGCTCGATCACCTGGCCGATGTGATCATCGGCGTCGAGTATTACCTGGAACGCATGGCCGAAGACCCCGAAGCGCCCGGCGAGCATGTGCTGGATCTGGCGCAGGAAAGTCTGGCTCGGCTCGGTTATTCGCCTGTGCCCGACGCTGTCGAAGTGCCTGTGCTCGAAGAAGTCATCAGCCATGAGGAGCTGCATGAACTGCACGAGCGTCAGGCGCTGGTCAGTCCGAGCCCGAGCATCGCCGAGGTGCTGGCCAGTCCGGTCTCGGCGGTGAACCCGCCCGCGCGGCACGTTCCCGCCAGCCTGCTGCCGCCGCCCAAGGGCGAGCCGCCTGTGGATGACGAGCTGCGCGATGTGTTTCTCGAAGAAACCGATGAAATGCTCGATGCACTGCGCGAATACCTGCCGCGCTGGCTGGCCAGCGTGGACGATAGCGCTGCCCTGACTGAAATACGCCGCGCGTTTCATACGCTCAAAGGCAGCGGGCGAATGGTCCGCGCGCTGATTCTCGGCGAGCTGGCCTGGGCAGTGGAGAACCTGCTCAACCGCGTGCTCGAACGCAGCGTCGAGCCGGATGCGCATGTGCAGCAACTGCTCACCGATGTGCTTGTGCTGCTGCCGGATGTCATCCGGGATTTTGCCGAAGACGTTCAGCGCCAACGCGATGATGTCGATCAGCTCGCCGCCCGCGCTCATGCCCTGGCTCAGGGTGAAAACCTTGAACCGCAGGCCTCGCCGATTGCGCAGGACGGCCCGTCGGAAGCATTCGATCCGCAATTGCTGGAGATTTTCCGTCAGGAAGCCCAGACCCACCTGGACACGCTCAATCGTTGCCTCGACACCGCCAGAGGCGAGGAGTCGCCCTCGTTCAGCGATGACTTGCTGCGCGCGTTGCACACGCTCAAGGGCAGCGCCTACATGGCCGGTGTGCTGCCGATGGCGGAGCTCGCCGGTCCGCTCGATCAACTGGTGCGCGAGTTCAAGACCAACCAGATTGCCGTCGGCGAACCTGAGCTGGATTTGCTGTCAGCCGCTGAGCCGCTGTTTCATCAGGGGCTGGCGCAACTGACCGTCGATCCGCTGATGTCGATCGCCGGCGCGGACGAGCTGATCCGATCGGCCAATCGGTTGCTTGAAGAGCGCATGGC
The DNA here is from genome assembly GCF_030209235.1 of Pseudomonas sp. efr-133-TYG-103a. Classification (NCBI taxonomy): domain Bacteria; kingdom Pseudomonadati; phylum Pseudomonadota; class Gammaproteobacteria; order Pseudomonadales; family Pseudomonadaceae; genus Pseudomonas; species Pseudomonas sp. efr-133-TYG-103a. The sequence continues at coordinate 26,639 of NZ_JARVSK010000010.1, read as the reverse complement.
TGAGGCCCTGGCCGCCGATGACAACGGCCTGCGCACGCGGCGCAATCCGCAGGTGCTGGCCAGCTTTCTGGCCGAAGGCATGGACATCCTGCTCGACGCCGAGAGTCTGCTGGAGCGTTGGCGGCAGCATCCGGGCGAGCGTCAGGAACTCAATGCGCTGCTCGATGAACTGACGATGCTCGGCCACGGTGCGCACATGGCCGATCTGCCTCAGGTCGATGAGCTGTGTGAAGCGCTGCTGGACCTGTACGGTGCGGTGGAGGAAAGCAGCCTGGCGGTCAGCGAGCGTTTCTTCGATGAGGCGCAAAACGCTCACGAGGCGCTGATCAACATGCTCGATCAGGTTGCCGCCGGCCAGCAGGTTCAGGCCTGTCCGGAGCGCGTCCAGGCATTGCGCGACTTGCTCGACGAGGCGCTGGACCCCGGCGCCACGGGCCTGATTCGCAGCGAAGGCGGGCTGCCGACTCGCGTCACTGATCTGCAGGAAGCCACCGAAAGCCTGAACGCAGAACCTGAGCAGCCGGTTCGCGATGAGCTGGATCAAGAGATTGTCGATATCTTTCTCGAAGAGGCGGTCGATATTCTCGAAAGCGCGGGCCAGGCGTTGCAGCGTTGGCTCGATGACCCGGAAAACCCGCTGCCGCTGTCGTCACTGCAGCGTGATCTGCACACCCTTAAAGGTGGCGCGCGGATGGCCGAAATCGGGCCGGTCGGTGATCTGGGCCATGAGCTTGAATCGCTTTACGAATGCCTTATCGACCGTCGCTGCAGCCACTCGCCGACGCTCGCCGATCTTCTGGTGCGCAGTCACGATCATCTGGCGCTGATGCTCGAGCAATTGCAGAACCGTGTTGCGTTGACCAGCCCGCAGCCGCTGATCGAGGCCATTCGCGAGTTCCGCCAGCAAAATTGTTATGTGCAGCCTCAGGACGCCGAGCCGCGCAATGTCGGTTCAATGATTCAGGCGCTGGACGAGCGCGACCCGGAGCTGCTGGAGATCTTCCTCGAAGAAGCCGATGACATTATCGAGAGCACCAGCGCAGCGTTGGTGCGCTGGCAGGCCGATCCGCAGAACAGCCTTGAAGTGGAAAACCTGCTGCGTGATCTGCACACCCTCAAGGGCGGCGCGCGCATGGTTGAGATTGCCCCGATCGGTGATCTGGCCCATGAGATGGAATCACTTTATGAAGGGTTGTCGTCGGGCACGCTGAAAAACAGCGCGCTGCTCAACGGTCTGCTGCAAAGCGGTCACGACATGCTCGCCGACATGGTCGATGCCGTTCGCGGTTATGAGCCGCTGCCCAATCCGGCGTTGCTGATCGAGAGCATCGCGCAATACTCGTCGCCTGGCGCCGCTCAGGAATCTGTGAGCAAGCCCCTGGACGTGCTGCCGGTGGCGCCGCTGCCTGCGGCCGAGCCTGTGATGCCGCCCGCTGATGCGGAGGCTGAGCGAACGGGGCCCGAGATGGTCAAGGTGCCGGCCGAGCAACTGGAGGATCTGGTCAACTTGGCCGGCGAGACCTCGATTTTCCGTGGCCGCATCGAGCAACAGGTCAGTGACGCTCAGGTCACGCTGGCCGAAATGGAAACCACTATCGAGCGGATGCGTGACCAGCTGCGGCGTCTGGATATTGAAACCCAAGGGCGGATCCTCAGTCGTGATCATCAGGCCGAACGCCTGGGTTACGAAGATTTCGACCCGCTGGAAATGGACCGGCATTCTCAATTGCAGCAGCTGTCGCGGGCGCTGTTCGAGTCCGCGTCGGACTTGATGGAGCTCAAGGAAACCCTCGATACGCGTGCCCATGAAGCCGAAACATTGCTGTTGCAACAGGCGCGTGTGAACACCGAGCTGCAGGAAAACCTGATGCGCACGCGCATGGTCCCGTTCGAGCGTATGGTGCCGCGTCTGCGCCGGATCGTCCGTCAGGTGTCTGGCGAGCTGAACAAGAAGGTCAAGTTCGACGTGGTCAACGCCGAAGGCGAAATGGACCGCAACGTCCTCGAGCGTATGGTCGCGCCACTGGAGCACATGCTGCGCAACGCCATCGATCATGGCCTGGAAAGCACGGAAAAGCGTCTCGCTGCGGGCAAGTCCGAGGTGGGGCACATCGTGTTGAGCCTTGCGCATGAAGGCGGCGATATCGTGATCGAGATGAGTGACGATGGCGCAGGCGTCGATTTCGAGGCCGTGCGCCGCAAAGCCGTCAAGCGCGGGCTGATCGGCCCGGACGCCGAGCTCAGTGAGCACGACACGCTGCAGTTCATCCTGCAGGCCGGTTTTTCTACCGCCGAGACGATCACGCAGATTTCCGGGCGTGGCGTGGGCATGGATGTGGTGCACGCCGAGGTGAAAGAGCTGGGCGGTTCGATGGTCATCGATTCGAAGTCCGGCGAGGGCGCGCGTTTTCGTATCCGCCTGCCGTTCTCGGTCTCGGTCAACAGGGCGCTGATGGTGCAGTGCGGCGAAGAGCAGTACGCCGTGCCGCTGAACAGTATCGAAGGCATCGTGCGCGTGATGCCCAATGAGCTGGAGGCGTATTACCAGTCCACGCCGCCGCGTTATCAGTACGGCGAGCGGACTTACGAGCTGCGCTATCTGGGCGAACTGCTGAACAACGGTCAACCGCCCCGATTGATCGGCCAGACACAGCCGCTGCCGGTGTTGCTGGTGCACGTGCATGATCAGTGGGTGGCCGTGCAGGTCGATGCGCTTGCGGGCTCGCGGGAAATCGTCGTGAAGAACCTGGGGCCGCAGTTTTCCGGTGTGCAGGGCATCGCCGGGGCGACGATCCTCGGCGATGGCCGCGTTGTGCTGATCCTGGATCTGTTTGCGCACATTCGTCGCTTGCATGCGCGGATGCTTGCGTTGCAAGTCTCGGGGCAGGCCCCGGCGCAGTATGTGGAAGCTGAGCAGATCCGGCCGCTGCTGGTGATGGTGGTGGATGATTCGGTGACGGTGCGCAAGGTGACCGGGCGATTGCTGGAGCGCAACGGCATGAATGTGCTCACTGCCAAGGACGGTGTCGATGCCATGGCGCTGCTGCAGGAACACACGCCGGATGTCATGCTGCTGGATATCGAAATGCCGCGCATGGACGGCTTCGAGGTCGCGAGCAAGGTTCGCGAAGACGAGGCGCTCAAACATCTGCCCATTATCATGATCACCTCCCGCTCTGGCCAGAAACACCGGGATCGCGCCATGGCGCTGGGGGTCAACGAGTACATGAGCAAGCCGTATCAGGAAGCGGCGCTGCTGGAGAGCATCGCGCACTGGAGTCACGTGCATGTCTGACACAACCACGCAAACGGCGCGTCTGACCAGCCTCACCGGTTTGCTCATTCCGCTCAGCGACCGCCATTTGCTGCTGCCGAACGTCGCGGTGGCCGAACTGATCGATTATCAGGACACCGTCACCGACCCCGCCGCCCCTCAGTGGTATCTGGGGCCGATCAACTGGCGTCACCGCAGCTTGCCCCTGCTCAGCTTTGAAGCGGCTTGCGGAAGCCGCGCCCGCGTTGGCGGTCGAGCGCGCATTGTCGTGCTCAACGCGCTGGGCGCGCGTCCCGATCTCAAGTTCATTGCCTTGCTGACTCAGGGCATACCCCGGTCCTGCAAGCTCGACAGCCAGCTGAGTTACGTCGACGTGCCGTTGTCCGAGCTGGAACTGGCGGCCGTGCAGGTCGGTGATACCGTCGCGAAAATCCCCGACCTGATCGCGCTGGAGCAGTGGCTGGTGGACGCGAGCTTGGTGCCAGTGGCCGGGCCTGCGATCTGAGCCGAGTTGCCCTGCTTAAGTCAGACCCTTGCGCCAGGTGGCTGCCGCTGTGCAGCAGTCATCCGCTCCGCTGCTCGTCTGAATACCGGCGTGAGCATGGTGATGACGGCACGCTGGCAATCATTACTCCAACCGTAACGATCGGCCGCCGTGCTTGATTGATGCTGCGACGCGATAGCTCCTAATGTTGCCCACGACAGCGAACTCGTGGAGTCAGCATGACTACAACAACGAAACTAGACCCGCGCTGGTCGCGTCGTCGCAGCGAAAAGCAGCGGCGGCTCGATCTGGTGCGTTCCTTCGCCGATGGCGTCGTTCTGCCCACCGACAAGATCGTCGCGGCGCTCGAGGCGTTGATCGCGCCCGGTGACCGTGTAGTGCTTGAAGGCAACAACCAGAAACAGGCAGATTTCCTGTCCCGTTCGCTGGTCAAGGCTGATCCCGGCAAGCTTCATGATCTGCACATGATCATGCCCAGCGTCGGTCGTGCTGAACACCTGGATCTTTTCGAGCGTGGCATCGCGCGCAAGCTGGACTTCTCGTTTGCCGGCACGCAGAGCCTGCGCATCAGCCAGTTGCTGGAAGATGGGCTGCTGGAGATCGGCGCGATTCACACCTACATCGAGCTGTACTCCCGCCTGCTGGTCGATCTGATACCCAACGTCGTGTTGTCTGCCGGTTTCATGGCTGACCGCGCAGGCAACATCTACACCGGAGCCAGTACCGAAGACACGCCCGCCCTGATCGAACCCGCAGCGTTCAGCGATGGCATCGTCATCGTGCAAGTCAACCAGCTGGTCGAGGACGTGGGCGACCTGCCGCGCGTCGACATTCCTGCCTCGTGGGTCGATTTCGTAGTGGTGGCCGACAAACCGTTCTATATCGAGCCGTTGTTCACCCGCGACCCTCGTCACATCAAACCCGTCCACGTGCTGATGGCGATGATGGCCATCCGCGGCATCTACGAAAAACACAATGTCCAGTCGCTCAACCACGGCATCGGTTTCAATACTGCCGCGATCGAGCTGATTCTGCCGACCTACGGCGAATCGCTGGGGTTGAAAGGCAAGATCTGCCGCAACTGGACGCTCAACCCACATCCGACGCTGATTCCGGCCATTGAAAGCGGCTGGGTCGAAAGCGTGCATTGCTTTGGCACCGAACTGGGCATGGAAAATTACATCGCCGCCCGGCCTGACGTGTTCTTCACCGGCCACGACGGCTCCATGCGCTCGAACCGCATGATGTGTCAGCTGGCCGGTCAGTACGCCGTGGACCTGTTCATCGGCGCGACGCTGCAAGTCGACGGCGACGGGCATTCCTCGACAGTCACGCGCGGGCGGCTTGCCGGTTTTGGCGGCGCGCCGAACATGGGCCATGACCCTCGCGGTCGACGTCACGGCACGCCTGCCTGGCTGGACATGCGCCAGCTGAGCGGCGACGGACCGGATGCCTACCTTGAGCGCGGCAAAAAGCTCGTCGTGCAAATGGTCGAAACCTTCCAGGAGGGCGGCAAACCGACCTTCGTCGAGACGCTGGATGCCGTTGAGGTCGCGAAAAAAAGCGGCATGCCGCTGGCGCCCATCATGATCTACGGCGACGACGTCACCCATTTGCTCACCGAAGAAGGCATCGCTTACCTGTACAAGGCGCGCAGTCTGCAAGAGCGTCAGGCGATGATCGCCGCCGTGGCCGGCGTGACGTCGATCGGGCTCAGACATGATCCGAAAGACACTGCCCGCATGCGTCGTGAAGGCCTTATCGCGCTGCCGGAAGACTTGGGTATCCGTCGCACCGACGCCAGCCGCGAGCTGTTGGCCGCCAAGAGCATTGCCGAGCTGGTGGAATGGTCCGGTGGTTTGTACAACCCGCCCGCTAAATTCAGGAGTTGGTGATGCACGCATTCAACGTATCTTTCGATGCAGCACCGCGTACCGTTTCTTTGGCTGAAAGCCTGGCGGACCTGGCCGTCGAAGCCCTCATCGATGAGGCCGACCTGTCGCCCAAGCCCGCCCTGGTGGACAGGCGCAGCAGCGGCGCGCATGACGATCTGCACCTCGGTTTGATGCACGCCTCAGCGCTGGCGCTCTGGCCGGCATTCAAGGAGATGGCCGAGGCCGCCCTCTCGATCGGCGAGATCGGCCAGCCGCTGCGTGAAGCCATCGGTCGTATCGGTCGCGAAGGCGAGGCAGCGATGATGCGCACCACCAATGGCGTGAACACCCATCGCGGTGCGATCTGGGCACTGGGCCTGTTGGTGACTGCGGCGGCGCTGGATCCTGACGATCTTTCGCCTGCCGGACTTGGCCTGCGAGCCGGATGTCTGGCGTTGATCGAAGACCGCCACGCGTCTTCGCACACGCAAAGCCATGGTGCGCAAGTAGCGCGCAAATACGGCGCAATGGGCGCGCGCGAACAGGCGCAAATGGGGTTCCCCGCTGTCACCCAATCGGGACTTGTGCAGCTCAAGCGCAGCCGCGCCAGACAGAGTGGCGAGCAGAATGCGAGGCTCGATGCGCTGCTCGCGATCATGACCGAACTGTCCGACACCTGCGTGCTGTATCGCGCTGGCGAGCAAGGGCTGCAGACCATGCAGCAAGGCGCTCAGCGCGTTCTGGACGCCGGTGGCAGCGCGACCCTCAGCGGGCGTCGGGCGCTGCATGAGCTGGACCAGCAACTGCTGCGTCTGAATGCGTCACCGGGTGGCGCTGCGGATCTGCTCGCTGCCTGTCTGTTCATCGATTGCCTCGAGCCTGCGCTCGGCAATGAAAAGAGGAACGTCTGATCATGGAAACCTTGTCTTTTGAATTTCCCGCCGGTCAGCCGCCGCGCGGACGTGCGCTGGTGGGCTGTGTGGGGTCGGGCGACCTGGAAGTGCTGCTGGAACCTGGCGTGCCCGGCAAGCTGAGCATCCAGGTCATGACCTCGGTGAACGGCAGTTCGGCACGCTGGGAGCATCTGTTTCAGCGCATGTTCGACGGCCAGACACCGCCGGCCCTGAGCATCGATATTCACGATTTCGGCGCAACGCCCGGCGTTGTCCGGCTGCGGCTGGAGCAGGGTTTTGAGGAGGTGGGCCATGACTGACAGCGCTCGCCTGTTGAAGCAGCACAGCTTCGTTGAACTGGGCGCACGTCAGCGTGCCCGCGCGTTGCTGGACGAGGGCAGCTTTCGTGAACTGATCGACCCGTTCGAGCGGCTGGTTTCGCCCTGGCTCGCGAAACAGGGCGTCGTGCCTCAGTCCGATGACGGCGTTGTCATCGCCAAAGGTTCGATTGCCGGCAAGCCCGTGGTTGTCTGCGCGATTGAAGGAGGTTTTCAGGGCGGCAGCATGGGTGAAGTCGGCGGCGCCAAAATGGCGGGCGCGCTGGAGCTGGCAGCCGAAGACAATCGCAAGGGCATTCCAACGGCAGCGATTCTTTTGCTGGAAACCGGCGGCGTACGTTTGCAGGAAGCCAACCTCGGGCTGGCGGCCATTGCTGAAATCCATGCCGCCATCGTCGATCTGCGGCGTTATCAACCGGTCATCGGCGTCGTCGCAGGCAGTGTCGGTTGCTTCGGCGGAATGTCGATCGCAGCAGGCTTATGCAGTTATCTGGTCGTGACCCAGGAAGCGCGGCTGGGGTTGAACGGCCCGCAAGTGATCGAGCAGGAGGCGGGCATTGAAGAGTACGACTCCCGTGACCGGCCATTCATCTGGAGCCTGACGGGCGGAGAACAACGTTTCGCCAGCGGTCTGGTGGACGCCTATGTCGCCGACGACACTGTTGCCATTTCGCAGCAGATCAAGGACCTGTTGCGCCAAGGCAGGCCCGAGCAGGAGCGCAGCAGCCGGTACGCGCTGTTTCTGGAGCGTCTTGGCGGGCTGGACACCACGGCGCAAATCGATCCCGCTGCCGTTCGCAGTCTCTATCAAGGAGAGCAACCATGAGCGCATCAACCCGCGGATTGAACTGGTTCAATGCCTTGAGCGCAGGCTCAGCGCAGGTCTCGGGCCTCCCGGCATCCGTGAAGGCCGCCGACGGGACGCTTGGCGGTCGGCCGGCGCGTTTTCTGTCGGTGGTCGCTGATCCTGACAACCCGTTTCCAAGGGCGCGCAACGGCGAGGTGGGGCTGCTTGAAGGCTGGGGTCTGGCGCAGGCTGTAGACAGCGCGATCGAGCTTGACCGCGATCGCGATGACAAGCGGGCGCTGGTCGCAATCATCGATGTCCCGAGTCAGGCTTACGGTCGTCGCGAGGAGGCGCTGGGCATCCATCAAGCCCTGGCCGGCGCAGTGGACGCTTACGCTCGGGCGCGGTTGGCGGGGCATCCGGTGATCGGGGTGCTGGTCGGCAAGGCAATGTCCGGTGCTTTTCTTGCGCACGGGTATCAGGCTAATCGTCTGATCGCGCTTCGGGATCCGGGCGTGATGGTGCATGCCATGGGCAAGGCTTCGGCGGCGCGGGTGACGCTGCGCAGCGTCGAGGAGCTGGAAAAACTGGCCGCCAGCGTGCCCCCGATGGCCTACGACATCGACAGCTATGCCAGCCTTGGGCTGCTCTGGGAAACGCTTTCGGTCGAGCATATCGAACAGCCCTCGGCGGCGGATCTGTCGGCGGTTCAGGACTGCCTGATTGCTGCGATCAAGGATGCTCAGAATGGCAGCAATGATCTGAGCGGGCGTCTGGGCGCGCCGAACCGTGCGGCTTCGCAAAAGGTTCGCCAACTGCTTCGGGCCCAGTGGTAATGAATGCCCCGGCGCCCGTTCGGCCTCACGATCTGTTGTGGGGTTTGTCGGTGGCCGCGTTGCCAGCCGATGCGCCTGCCTGGGTGTTCGACGTCATCCAGCAGGGACATCCGGTGGTGGTAAGGCGGGCGCAAGTGGCGGCGGGGCGGATTGCGGTCGGTGTGCGCGGTCGTGTTCGCGAGCAGCGTTTCGCCACTCAAATGCTCATCGCTGACATTATCCGTCGCGTCATCCCGGAGCAGCTCACAGACGTCTGCGCCGACCTCGGCGACGGGCCTGCGCTGAGCGCATTGCGGCAGATCCGCGGCGTGATGAATGCGCTGCAGCTCCCATGGGGCGTGACCGGCGGTGCCGGTTTTCAATTGGCGACGGGCGTGCCGGTGCTGCATCAGGACAGCGATCTGGACCTGATTCTGCGAGCGCCGGAGTTTTTCGCGCGTGAACGTGCCGCCCGGCTCAGCGATGCGCTGGCGGCTGCTGCCTGCCGGATCGATCTGCAATTGCAAACGCCTTCTGGCGCCGTGGCATTACGTGAGTGGGCCGGCTCGTCGCGGCAGGTCCTGCTCAAGGCTGACGATGGTGCACGGCTGGTCAGCAATCCTTGGTTGCCAGAGGAGCGAGCAGCATGAGCACCTTTTGGGCGTTTCCCGGCCAAGGCGCGCAGCAGGCGGGCATGCTGCATGCGCTGCCGAACGACGCGCTGGTCGGCGAATGCCTGCGTGAGGCCAGCGATGCGTTGAACGAAGACGTCCTCGCGCTCGATACCGCCGACGCGTTGCGCTCGACCCGTTCCGTTCAGCTGTGCCTGTTGATTGCTGGCGTCGCCTGCGCGCGGCTGCTGATGACACGAGGCCATACGCCCGATTTTGTGGCTGGGCTGTCCATCGGAGCCTATCCAGCCGCCGTGGTGGCGGGCGCGCTGACGTTTTCCGACGCTGTGCGATTGGTCGCTCTGCGCGGCGAACTCATGCAAAACGCTTATCCACAGGGCTACGGCATGACTGCATTGATCGGGCTCGAGCAGGGCGTGGTCGAGGCGTTGATTCAGCAGGTTCACGGCGCACGTTCGCCGGTGTTTCTGGCCAACATCAATGCCGATAACCAGTTCGTCATTGCGGGCAGCGATGAGGCGATGGCGCATGTCGCGGCACTGGCGAAGGCGCAAGGCGCTGCGGCGGCGAAACGGCTGGCGGTCAGCGTGCCTTCCCACTGCAAGCTGTTGACGGCGTCGGCCCAAACCCTGGCTGAAGCGTTCGCGCAGGTGTGTGTCCAGGCGCCGACGCTCAAGTACCTCAGCGGCAGCACTGCACGCCCGGTTTATACGGCTGAAAAACTGCGTGACGACCTAGCGTTCAACATGTGCCGGGTCATCGACTGGCGCAGCACCGTGCAGACCGCCTACGAGCGAGGCGCGCGGCTGCACATCGAATTGCCGCCCGGCACCGTGCTCACGGGGCTGGCGCGCAAGGTTTTCGAACAAGGATCCGCAGTCGCCTTCCAGGGCGCCCGGCTGGATACGCTGAGCGCACTGTCGCGAGAGGAGGAAAGTCGCCACCCATAAACCGACTGCTGCTTTCGAAGGAACACAAAAACAACAACTTCGACGATGCAATTTGAGGATAACAACAATGATTATTTATGGTGTCGCGTTACTCGCTATCTGCACCCTTGCTGGGGTGATTCTCGGTGACCTGCTCGGTGTACTGCTGGGCGTCAAATCCAACGTGGGCGGCGTCGGGATCGCGATGATCCTGCTGATCTGCGCCCGGTTGTACATGCAAAAACGTGGCGGCATGAGCGAAGGCTGCGAGATGGGCGTCGGCTTCTGGGGCGCGATGTACATCCCTGTCGTGGTCGCGATGGCCGCCCAGCAAAACGTCGTCACCGCGCTCAAAGGTGGCCCCATCGCCGTGATCGCTGCCATCGGTTCGGTGCTGGTCTGCGGTTGCACGATCGCCATCATCAGCCGGATCAACAAAGGCGAGCCGCTGCCCAGAGAAGGAGACGCAGACCATGATTCGGTGATCGCGCCGAATGCCGCTGCAACCGTTTCCCCGGCAGGAGGCCGCTGATATGTGGGAGCTCATTCAGAAAGACCTGATCAGCCAAGGCCTGGTGACTGCGTTTGCCGTGGTCGGCGTCGTGATGTGGATTTCCGTCGTGCTGTCCAGGCGCCTGACGTTCGGGCGCATCCACGGTTCGGCCATCGCCATCGTCATCGGACTGGTGCTGGCGTGGGTCGGTGGGGTGATGACCGGCGGCCAGAAAGGGCTGGCGGATCTGGCGTTGTTCTCGGGCATCGGTTTGATGGGCGGCGCGATGCTGCGTGACTTTGCTATCGTCGCCACGGCCTTCGAAGTGCAGGCGACCGAAGCGAAAAAGGCGGGTTTGATCGGCGCGTTCTCGCTGTTTCTCGGCACCGTAATGCCCTTCATCGTGGGGTCGTGCGTGGCCTATGCCTTCGGTTATCGGGACGCGGTGAGCATCACCACCATCGGCGCGGGCGCCGTGACGTATATCGTCGGTCCAGTAACGGGGGCGGCGTTGGGCGCATCGTCTGATGTGATGGCGCTGTCGATTGCGACGGGCTTGATCAAAGCGATTCTGGTCATGGTTGGCACGCCGATGGCTGCACGCTGGATGGGACTGGACAACCCTCGCTCGGCGATGGTCTTCGGGGGGCTGGCCGGCACCGTCAGTGGCGTGACCGCAGGGCTTGCGGCAACGGATCGGCGGCTGGTGCCTTACGGCGCGCTGACTGCAACGTTCCACACGGGGTTGGGTTGTCTGCTAGGGCCGTCGCTGCTGTATTTCATCGTGCGGGGAATACTTGGCTGAAGGCGGGGATGCTTTTTGTGGGACTGAGCTTGCTTGCGAACAGGCCTGCGCATTCGCCAGCTGGCTCGTTCCCACAGGTCGGAAGGTCGAGCAGTAGAGGGATTACCCCTCGATCAACCGATTCGAATACATTCGGCATTCCGCCAGCAACGCCAGCAGATTCGGGTCGCGTTCGCGAGCCTTGAGAAACACCAGACCGATGTGCTGCTGCATACGGTAGCGCGATTGCAGCGGAATCAGCCGCACCCGGTTCTCATAAACCGCCGCGATCCTGCCGGGCAGCAGCGCATAACCCACCCCTGAACTGACCATGCTCAGCAGCGTGAAGATGTCATTGACCTGCATCGCCACTTTTGGCTCGAACCCGGCCTGCTGAAACACCATCGCCCCGTCGCGATGGGTTGCGAAGCCTTGCGTCAGCGTGATGAACGTCGCCTCGCGCAAGTCGCTCAGATCGACTTCGCTCTGATGGGCAAACGGCGAGTCGGCAGGCGTGGCGAGGAAAATGTCATCGGAAAACAGCGGCAGCTGCTCGCAGTCCGGATCGTGCACGCTCTCGTTGAGCGACACCAGAATCGCGTCGACTTCCATGTTCTTGAGCTTGTAGAACAGGTCGATGTTGGAGCCCAGGATCAGGTCGATATTCAGCTCGCTGCGGCGGATCTTCAACCCCATGATCAGTTGCGGAACGGTTTTGACGGTCAGCGAATACAACGCTCCCAGCTTGAAGCGCGCGGCTGAAAAACCTGCTGCCTCGCGGGTCTGTTCCACCGTGCTCAGCACGTCCTGCACGAGTTTCTGCGCCCGCTCTTCGAGCACATACGCGCTTTCCATCGGCGTCAGGTTGCGCCCCTCATGTTTGAACAGCGGACAACGCAGCGCACTTTCCAGCGAGTGAATCGCCCGGTGCACGCTGACCGTGCTGGTCTGAAGCTCGGCCGCAGCGCGAGCCAGGTTACCGGTGCGCATGAACGCCAGGAAGATTTCCAGCTTCTTGAGGGTCAGTTCTTCGTCGATCTGCATGCCGTTTTCCTAGGACTGATCTCGTTGTTCAGCGTCCGATTGTGCCGAAGTCGTGCGCCGCTGGCTGCATGAAATTCTCATTCACACTGGCACATGCATTGCGCTTTGGCGTCATAAGCTGGAGCCTTGTTGGGTGTTGTGCATTGAGAGAGGTGGTTTGCGGATGTACTACGGAGAAAAATTCAACGCCTGGACCCATCTGGTGGGTGCAGTCCTGGCGTCCATCGGCGCAGTGTGGTTGCTGGTGATCGCAAGCCTGGCCGGTGATGTGTGGAAGATCGTCAGCGTCGCGGTTTACGGCGTGGCGCTGGTGCTGTTGTACAGCGCCTCGACGGTTTACCACAGCGTCCGTGGGCGGGCGAAAGCGATCATGCAGAAGGTCGATCATTTTTCGATCTATCTGCTGATTGCAGGCAGCTACACCCCGTTCTGTCTGGTCACCCTGCGCGGGCCGTGGGGATGGACACTGTTCGGCATCGTCTGGGGCCTGGCGGTGATCGGTGTGCTTCAGGAGATCAAGCCGCGATCTGAAGCGCGGGTGATGTCCATCGTCATTTACGCCGTGATGGGCTGGATCGTGCTTGTGGCTGTCAAGCCACTGATGGCCGCGCTGGGAACGGCCGGTTTTACCTGGCTGGCGCTGGGCGGCGTGTTCTACACCGTCGGCATCATTTTCTTCGCGCTGGATCATCGGCTGCGCCATGCCCACGGCATCTGGCACCTGTTCGTGATCGCCGGAAGCTTGCTGCATTTCGTGGCGATCACCGCGTATGTGCTCTGACAAACGCTTGCCCGAACCGGCCATGCACCTGTAAACCCGCGCTTGCCCGCGACTGCGGCAGGTCAGTTACATCGAAGCCTTTGAACTGACCCCGTCGCGGGCAAGCGCGCTCCTGCACCTCACTTAAGAGCTGTCAGGCGCAGTCAAAACCTTGTGATTGAATGCTCTGCTTCAGTGCACCTGACCCAGCCGTTAACTGCTCATTTTCTGTCCAATCCCCGGCCCGCATGCGCTCCGACCGCGCACCAAATCAGAAGGATTTCGCACCTGATTGAAGCATTTAATTCATTAATTTTATTTCTTGAATTATTTGATTCGCCATCCTAGTCTGATCCTCGAATCGCCTGCTCAGGTGGTATGGCGGCCTTCTTGGACTGACTGATTAATCGGGGAGCAAGACATGAATGTGAAAGTACTCTTGAGCATGGCCGTGGCAACCGCATTTTCCGCCTCCACGTGGGCCGCCGACTGGACCGTGGGCGCCAACGTCGGCAACGTGCCCTGGGAATTCCAGGACGCCAAAGGCGAGATCGTCGGCTTCGAAGTCGATGTCGTGAAGGAAGTCGCCAAGCGCGCTGGCAAGACAGTGGGATTCGTCAACATTCCGTTCAACGGCCTGTTCAGTGCCGTTCAGTCCAAACGTGCAGACATCGCCATCTCCTCGATCACCATCACGCCTAAACGCCTCGAATCCGTCGGTTTCGCTCAGCCGTACTACGACAGTGATCAGTCCCTGTCCGTGCTGGCCAAGTCGGGCATCACCGGGCTCAAGGACATGGATGGCAAGGTGGTCGGCGTCGACACCGGTTCCACCGGCGACATGTGGGTGAACGCCCATCAGGCCGAGTACAAGTTCAAGGAAGTCTCACGCTACGAAGGGTTGTCTCCGGCGATGCTCGACCTCGCTTCGGGGCGCATGGACGGCTATGTCAGCGACATCCCGGCGGTGCTGTACTACATCAAGGACAAGCCGCAGTACAAAGTGGTTGCGCGTATTCCTACCGGCGAAAAGTACTCGTTGATGCACGCCAAGGGCTGGGCATCCGCCACGCAGGTCAACGACATCATCACTGCGATGAAGAAGGAGGGTGTGATCGCCGGCCTGCACAAGAAATGGTTCGGCGCTGACGCGGATCCCGAGTCGAGCACCGTCAAAGTGGTCGACGTCCTCAAGTAACGCTTGATCGAACCTGCCGGTCCCGGCCGCTGCCCGCCATCAAGGAATCGCAATGGAGTTGTTACAGACTTTCTTCAACTGGAGCGTGTTCGTCGACGCGCTGCCACTGATGCTGCGCGGCCTGGGCGTGACAGTGATGCTGGGCGTGGTCAGCATCTTGCTCGGCCTCGTGGGCGGCCTGATGCTGGCGATGCTGCGGCTTTATTCATACGCGCCGATCCGCTTTCTGGCGCGTGTGTACATCGACGTGTTGCGCTCCATTCCGCTGCTGGTTCTGCTGGTGCTGATCTACTACGCGCTGCCCTTCGTGGGCATTCGCCTCTCGTCGTTCGCCGCAGCGACCGCAGCCCTGTCATTGGTCTCCTGCGCTTACTCGGCCGAGATTTTCCGTTCCGGCATCGAGGCCATTCCCAAGGGCCAGTTCGAAGCGTCTGCGTCGCAAGGCATGAGCTTCTTCAACACCATGCGCGACATCATCCTGCCTCAGGCGATGCGCATCGTCATGCCGCCAATGACCAGCAACTGCATCAACGTGATGAAAGATACCGCGCTGGCCTCAGTGGTGGCGATGCCCGATCTGCTCAAGCAAGCCACGCAGGCTCAGGCGCTGGCGGCCAATCCGACTCCGCTGGTGGGCGCTGCGGTCATGTACCTGCTGTTGCTGTTGCCGCTGGTGCAACTGGTGAGCTGGAACGAGCGCCGAAATGGCGCCGGGAGGAAAAACTCATGAGTACCGTGATTGAAATCGAGCGCGTGGATAAGTTTTACGGGCCGTTTCAGGCGCTCAGCGACATCAACCTGACCGTGGATCAGGGTGAAGTGGTGGTGATTCTCGGACCGTCGGGCTCAGGCAAGTCGACGCTGATCCGCTGCATCAACCTGCTGGAGGAATATCAGCAGGGTGACATTCGCGTGGCCAGCCAGCGGGTTGAAAACGGCCCGAAGCTGGCAAGCATCCGCTGTGAAGTCGGCATGGTCTTTCAGAACTTCAACCTGTATCCGCACCTCACCGTGCTGGCCAACGTCGCGCTGGCGCCTGTGCGCGTGCGGGGCATGTCGCGGCGTGACGCCAACGAGCGCGCTCGCTTGCTGCTGGAGAAAGTCGGCATGGGCGCTCACGCCGAGAAATATCCTGGGCAGTTGTCCGGCGGGCAACAGCAGCGCGTTGCCATTGCTCGCACCATGGCGATGGAGCCGCGCGTGATTCTGTTCGACGAACCCACATCGGCGCTCGATCCGGAAATGGTCGGCGAAGTGCTGGACGTGATGCAGAACCTGGCCCGCTCTGGCGTGACGATGGTCGTGGTCACCCATGAAATGGGTTTTGCGCGCAAGGTCGCCGACCGGGTGATCTTCATGGAGAACGGGCGAATCATCGAACAGAACAACCCGCACGACTTCTTCACGGCCCCGCAAGAGCCCAGAACCCGTGCGTTTTTGCAGGCCATCCTGCATCACTGAACAGACTTTGGAGAGCACTGCCTTGAATGCCTTGGACATCGATTACGTTCGCAGCCAATTTCCCGCACTGAGCAGCGGTTACGCGTATCTGGACAACGCGGGCGGGTCGGCCGTGCTCAAGCCGGTGGCCGATCGCATCAGCGACTACCTGCTCAACAGCGCCGTGCAACTGGGCGCCTCCTACAGCGAATCGGTGGACGCCGGCGCGCGGGTGATGGCGGCGCGTGAGTCGGTGGCGCAACTGATCAATGCGCGTTATCCGGAAGAGTGCGTGATGGGCGGCTCGACCACGCACCTGCTGCAGATCCTCTGCCGCGCCGTTGCGCCGTCCATCCAGCCAGGCGATGAGATCGTCGTCACCAACTGCGACCACGAAGCCAACATCGGCCCTTGGGTACGCCTCTGCGAAGAGCGCGGCGCCACCCTGCGAGTGTGGGAAGTCGACCCGCACAGCATGGAGCTGGAGCTGAACGACCTGGACAGCCTCCTCAACGACAACACCCGCTACGTCGCCATGACCCACGCGTCGAACATTCTTGGCAGTGTCAATCCGGTCGCCGAAGTCGCGCGCAGGGTGCATGGGGTGGGCGGCAAATTGTGTGTCGATGCGGTGGCCTATGCCCCTCACCGACTGGTCGATGTTCAAGCCAGCGGCGCCGATTACTACGTCTTCAGTTTCTACAAGACCTTCGGCCCGCATTTTGCGGTCCTGTGGGGCAAGCGCGAAGCGTTGCTGGAATTGCCAAGCCTGAACCACTTCTTCATTGGTCGGGACGTCATCCCGTACAAACTGCAGCCGGGCAACCTGAACTACGAGCTGTCCTACGGCTGCATCGGCATCAGCGACTACCTGATCGACATTGGTCAGCGGCTCGGCGCCGGCGGCACACCGCGTCAACTGATGCAGGCAGCGTTCGACGCTTTCGAAGCGCAGGAAGACCTGCTCGCCGAGACGTTGCTGGCGTTTCTTCGAGAGACACCGGGCGTAAGAATTATCGGAAAATCCCGTGTGAATCATGGCGATCGCGTGCCGACGATCAGCTTTGTGGTCGAAGGCGTGCAGTCCGAAGCCATCGTGCGTCGTGTCGATGACCACCGCATGGGTATCCGCTTTGGTGACTTCTACGCTCGGCGCCTGATCGAACAACTGGGCCTGACCCCCTACGGCGGCGTGGTTCGCGTATCGATTGCCCATTACAACAGCGTCGATGAGTTGAATCGTCTGGTGGCGCATCTGGCCCAGGCAATCTCGGAACTGCGTCCATCCTGAATTTATCGAGCGATTTTATGCCTGTACCTCAAACCCTGGCCGAGCTGCGTTCTGCCATCGTCGAACATCAGGAACGCCTGACTGCGCGTCAGCGTGATGCCGCTCACTACCTGAACGAACACCCTCACGACGTTGCGTTGAACACCGTGGCAGCCCTGGCAAAAATCTCTGGCATTCCTTCATCGGCCTTCATACGACTGGCGCAGGCGCTGGGGTTTGGTGGTTTCAGCGACCTGCAGCGGTTGTTCAAGCAGCCGTTGCAGCAGGCCGGGCAAGGCAGTTTCAAAGAGCGAATTCGCCACTATCGGGGCGAGCAGCTGCTGGATGACCCAACCGATGTCGGCGCGATGCTTGGCGCGTTCAGCCGCGCCAACATCGTTTCCCTTGAGCATCTGGCCGAGGGCGAACAGGTTCAGGCCATCGAGAAAGCCATCGGTCTGTTGCAAGAGGCGCGCACCACCTTTGTGGTCGGCATGCGTCGCTCGTTTCCCATGGCGGCCTATCTTAGCTACGCCCTCAGCCGTGTAGGACGCCGCGCCGTACACATCAGCGGTCTGGGCGGCAGCCTGCGCGAACAGGTTGGCGCACTGCATGGCGATGACGTGTTGGTGGCGGTGAGTTTTCCACCCTACGCGCAGGAAACCATCGATGCCTGCCAGCAGGCAGTCGCTGCGGGTACGCCGATCGTGGCGATTACTGACAGCATCCTGAGCCCTGTCGGACAGAAAGCGTCGGTGATGATCGAGGTCAACGACGCCGAGCTGCTGGGCTTCCGCTCGCTTACCGCAGCATTCTGCATTGCGCAGACGCTGGCCATGGGGTTGGCCTTTCGCAATGGCCAGAACCTCGACGGCCCTGATCACGATGCACTGAAAAATATCGATTGCTGAGCCTGGGGCTCGGCACTTTTACGGGCTGTTCGAACGTTGCAGGAGACTGGTTCTATGGCGCTACCCCTTCGCAATCTGATCGGCTATGGCCGGCAACGGCCACGTGGCACCTGGCCTAATGGTGCGCGTCTGGCCGTCAATTTCGTCATCAACTACGAAGAAGGCTCTGAACGCTCGCTCGCCATGGGCGACGCTGATCAGGAAAGCATGACCGAATGGGGCAGCTATCAGTTTCCCGAAGGCGTGCGCAATCTGGCGATGGAATCGATGTACGAATACGGCGCCCGCGTCGGTATCTGGCGCATCCTCGACATCCTGCAACAGGCCAACGTCCCGGCGACCTTTCATGCCTGCGCCGTCGCGTTCGAACAGAACCCTGACGTCGCCAGAGCAGCGGTCGAACTGGGCCACGAAATCTGCAGTCACGGTTACCGCTGGGAGGAGGTATTCCGCCTGAGCGAGGCTGAGGAACGCGAGCACATTCGGCTGGCGATCGAGTCCTTCGAGCGGACGTGCGGCAAGCGTCCGGTGGGTTGGTACTGCCGTTACGGCGCCAGCGTTCACACACGGCGGCTGGTGGCTGAGGAGGGTGGCTTTCTGTATGACTCCGACGCCTACAACGACGATGTTCCGTATTTCGTGGAAGTCGAAGGCAAGCAGCATCTGGTGGTGCCTTACACCAGCGACGTCAACGACTTCCGCTATTGGAATTCTCCGGGATTGTCCCAGGCTTCCGATTTCCTCGAATACATGCAGGAAAGTTTCGACGTGCTGTACGAAGAGGCCGCCGACGGGCTGCGGATGATGTCCATCGGACTGCATCCCCGCATGGTCGGACGCCCGGGGCGCGTGCGCGCGATCAAGCGATTCATCGAGTACGCCCAGGCCCACGAGGGCGTCTGGTTCACCACTCGGGAAGAAATTGCCAAGGCCTGGCTGGCACGCGCCTGAGGGGAACACGACATGCAGGCTTTCGATCTGATCATCCGCAATGCCAACGTGGTCACCGCCGCAGACAGCTTTTTGTGCGACATCGGCGTGCGTGACGGGCGCATTGCCGCTCTGGGGCTCGCGTTGCAAGGCGCCTCGCGGGAAGTCGATGCTGGCGGTCGTACCGTGACGCCAGGCGGTGTGGACAGCCACGTCCACCTTGATCAGCCGACCGGTGATGGCTCAGTCATGGCCGATGATTTCGAAAGCGGCACCCGCTCCGCCATGTGCGGCGGGACCACAACGGTCATTCCTTTTGCCTGCCAGCAAAAAGGGCAGAGCCTGCGTGCAGCGGTGGAGGATTATCACCGACGCGCCGATGGCCGGGCGCTGATCGATTACGCGTTTCACCTGATCGTCACCGATCCCACCGAAGACGTGTTGCGCCGCGAACTGCCCGAACTGATCGCCGAGGGGTACACCTCGTTCAAGATTTACATGACCTACGACGCGCTGAAGCTCAATGACCGGGAGATCCTGGAAACGCTCTCGGTAGCTCGGGCCGAAGGCGCGATGGTGATGCTCCACGCAGAAAACAGCGATTGCATTGCCTGGCTGACCGAACGATTGCTGGCCACCGGGCATAGCGCCCCTCGCTATCACGCCACGTCACGGCCGATGCTGGTCGAACGCGAAGCCACCCATCGTGCCATTGCACTGGCCGAGCTTGTCGATGTGCCGATCCTGATCGTCCATGTTTCCGGGCGTGAGGCGATCGAGCAGATTCGCTGGGCCCAGAGCCAAGGGCTGAAGGTTTATGGCGAGACGTGCCCGCAGTATCTGTTTCTGACAGCGGATTCGCTCGGCTGCGACGACAGTTTCGAGGGCGCGAAATGCATCTGCAGCCCGCCGCCTCGCGATTCGACAAACCAGCAGGTGATCTGGGACGGTCTGCAGAATGGCTCGTTTGAAGTGTTCTCTTCAGATCACGCGCCATTTCGCTACGAGGGCCATGACGGCAAGCGCGCCCACGGCGATGCGCCGCCATTTTCCGAGGTCGCCAACGGCATTCCGGGAATCGAAACGCGCATGGCGCTGTTGTGGTCGGAAGGGGTTCGCAAGGGGCGGATCAGCCCGCAGGCGTTTGTTGCCCTGACGGCCACCAATGCCGCGCGGCTTTATGGGTTGTATCCGCGCAAAGGCAGCATCGCCATTGGCGCCGATGCGGACCTGGTGATCTGGGATGAGGATCTGGACGTCGAGCTGACCAACGAGCGGCTGCACCATAACGTCGATTACACCCCGTATGAGGGTATACGTTTGAGTGCCTGGCCTGCGATGACCTTTGCCCGAGGGGAATGCGTGTGGGACGGCAGTGCGTCAGGTGAACCTGGGCGCGGCGAGTTTCTGCCCTGCGCCCGCCCGGAACCTGCAAAAGCGCGGCGGCGGATATCGGAACTGCCGGATTGATGACAACGCGACCCTGTAGGTGTGGGTTTGACCGGCTTCAGCCGGGAAGAGGCCGGTGTGCGCACCATCAATCTCGCGATGGGATTTGTGACAGGTTCCCGGCTAAAGCTGGTCCTACGGGGTGCGGGGTAGGCGGGTAATACGTAGGACCGGCTTCAGCCGGGAAGAGGCCGGAGTGCGCACCATCAATCTCGCGATGGGATTTGTGACAGGTTCCCGGCTAAAGCCGGTCGTACGGGGTGCGGGGTAGGCGGGTAATCCGTAGGACCGGCTTCAGCCGGGAAGAGGCCGGTGTGCGCACCATCAATCTCGCGATGGGATTTGTGACAGGTTCCCGGCTAAAGCCGGTCCTACGGGGTGCACGGTAGGTGGTCCTACAGGTGTGCGGCGGTGCCGTCCAGAAACTAGAAATCTCCCCACAGCTGTTGCGCGATGCTCAACGCCACCACCGGCGCGGTTTCAGTGCGCAGCACACGCGGGCCCAGGCGGGCGGCGTGGAAGCCGGCATCTTGCGCTTGATCCACCTCGGCGTCGTTCAAGCCACCTTCTGGCCCGATCAAAAACGCCAGGCTGGCCGGTTTTTCATGGCTGGTCAGTGGCTCCGCAACCGGGTGCAGTACCAGCTTCAGGTCCGCTTCGGTGTGTTTGAGCCAGTCTGCCAGTGTCACCGGCGCGTTCACCAATGGCACCACCGACCGACCGCACTGCTCGCAGGCGCTGATCGCGATCTGCTGCCAGTGGGCCTGACGTTTTTCGGCGCGTTCGTCCTTCAAGCGCACTTCGCAGCGCTCGCTGATGATCGGGGTGATTTGCGTCACGCCCAGCTCAGTGGCTTTCTGAATCGCCCAGTCCATGCGCTCGCCCCGCGACAAGCCTTGGCCCAGATGCACCTGCAAGGGCGACTCGGCCTGGCCGGCGAAACTTTCGGTGACCTGCACGCGCACGCGCTTTTTACCGACCTCGGCCAGCGTTGCGCGAAATTCCTGGCCGGAGCCGTCGAACAGTTGCACCGCATCGCCTTCGGACATCCGCAAAACCCGACTGATGTAATGCGCCTGGGCCTCGGGCAGTTCGTGCTCGCCGGTGCTCAGCGGGGCATCGATGAAAAAGCGGGACAGTCTCATGGTTGTTTCTCAGTGAATTGTATTGTTGCTGCGATCCATTGTAGGAGTGAGCTTGCTCGCGATGCTGATCGTTCCCACGCTGCGCGTGGTGATGCATCCCGTGGCGCTCAGCGCCACACAGGCGGAAGCGGAGCGTCCAGATCGACGTTCCCACGCGGAGCATGGGAATCATCGGCCCAGTGAGTCGCGTAGTTCAATCAGCCCGGATCACGAAAGTCTGGGTGGAAATTCTCTCTCACGGCCACGTTCACGCTGCTTCGCGTAGCGATGTCGATGCCTTCGCTGGCGACCTCGGCGAGGAAGTCGATCTGCTCCGGCGTGATCACGTACGGCGGCAGGAAATACACCACGCTGCCCAGTGGACGCAGCAGCGCACCTCGGGTCAGGGCGTGCTCGAAGACTTTCAGGCCGCGACGTTCCTGCCACGGGTACGCCGTTTTGGTTGCCTTGTCCTGCACCATTTCAATGGCGATGGCCATTCCCGTCTGGCGCACCTCGGCCACATGAGGGTGATCGACCAGGTGGGCCGTCGCGGTCTTCATGCGCTGTGCGAGCGCCTTGTTGTTCTCGATGACGTTGTCCTGCTCGAAGATATCCAGCGTTGCCAGTGCGGCCGCACACGCCAAGGGATTACCGGTGTAGCTGTGGGAATGCAGGAACGCGCGCAAGGTCGGGTAGTCATCGTAAAACGCGTCGTAAACGTCATCGGTGGTGATGCACGCCGCCAGCGGCAGATAACCGCCCGTGAGCGCCTTGGACAAACACAGGAAGTCCGGGCGGATACCGGCTTGATCGCAGGCGAACATCGTTCCGGTACGGCCGAAGCCCACGGCGATCTCATCGTGGATCAGGTGTACGCCGTATCGGTCACAGGCCTCGCGCAGCAGCTTGAGGTAGATCGGGTCGTACATGCGCATGCCGCCTGCGCCCTGAATCAGCGGCTCGACGATCACTGCCGCGACCGTCTCGTGGTTTTCGGCGAGCGTCTGCTCCATCACCGCAAACATCGTGCGCGTGTGTTCTTCCCAGCTCACGCCTTCGGGACGGTGATAGCAGTCGGGGCTGGGCACCTTGATGGTGTCCATCAGTAATGCTTTGTAGGTTTCAGTGAACAGCGGCACGTCGCCCACCGACATCGCCGCCACGGTCTCGCCGTGATAACTGTTGGTCAGCGTGACGTAGCGTTTTTTGTTCGGTTTGCCGCGGTTGAGCCAGTAGTGAAAGCTCATTTTCAGCGCGACTTCGATGCAGGACGACCCGTTATCGGCGTAAAAGCAGCGCGTCAGTCCTTCCGGCGTCATGGCGACGAGGCGCTCGGACAGTTCGATCACCGGCTGATGGCTGAAGCCCGCCAGGATCACATGCTCCAACTGGTCGACCTGATCCTTGATGCGCTGATTGATGCGCGGATTGGCATGGCCGAACACGTTGACCCACCAGGAACTGACGGCGTCCAGATAACGCTTGCCTTCGAAGTCCTCCAGCCAAACCCCTTCACCGCGCTTGATCGGGATCAGCGGCAGGTTTTCGTGGTCTTTCATCTGGGTGCAGGGATGCCACAGGACCTTGAGGTCACGTTGCATCCACTGATCGTTGAGGCCCATCTGTATTCTCCTGGTGACGACTCGCATGGCGCGAGGGCAAACAATCGCGCAAGCCTATGCAATGGACGGCAGCGGGACAACCTTTAGCGCATTCTTTCGCTGCCTGCTGGCGCCGCAAACAAGCCCGACGGACATTGCTGGCGGGCGTTTCGCGGCTGGCGTATCCTTCGCGCTCTTCGAAGAATCGGACACAAAATCCGACAATTCCCCCCGTTTTATTCCGGAGTTCGCTGAATGCTTTCTGGTTGGCTGCGCGCCTGTGCGCTGGTGATGGTTGGGCTGGTCAGCGCTTCGGCGCTTGCCGTTGATAAACCGCATACGGCGATTGTCGTCGGGGGCGGCCTGGCGGGCCTGACAGCCGCTTATGAGCTGCAGAACAAGGGCTGGCAGGTCACGCTGCTCGAGGCCAAGCCGGCGGTTGGCGGTCGTTCGGGTCTGGCGGGCGGCGAGTGGATCGGCAACGCCAAGGCCCAGCCGGTCCTCAACCAGTATCTGGACCGCTTCAAGATTAAACCCGTGCCTGCACCTGAGTTCGTGCGCACGCCGGGCTATCTGATCGACGGCGAATATTTCTCGGCTGCTGATCTTGCCACCAAACAGCCTGCAACCGCGGAAGCCATCAAACGCTACGAAGCGGCGCTGGACGATATGGCCCGCTCGATCACCGATCCCGAAAATCCTGCGGCCAACAGCACGCTTTTCGCGCTGGACCAGATCAACGTGGCCAACTGGCTGGACCGTCTGAGTCTGCCAGCGACGGCGCGCCAGCTCATCAATCAGCAGATTCGTACGCGCTATGACGAACCATCGCGCCTGTCGTTGCTGTATTTCGCACAGCAGTCGCGGGTCAATCGCAACGTCGACGACCGCGACCGTCGTGCAGCACGCCTGCCCGGTGGCAGCGCAGTGCTGGCCGAGGAATTCGTCAAACAGCTGAAAGTGATCAAGACCAACTCGCCGGTTTCGGCCATCAACCAGGACAAGGACGGCGTCACCGTCAAGGTGGGTTCGGTGGGCTACGAGGCCGAGTACGTCGTGCTCGCCGTGCCGTTGCGCGCGTTGAGCAAGATTCAGCTGACCCCGGCGCTGGATGCTCAGCACCAGGGTGCTATCAAGAGCACGAACTACGGCTGGCATGACCAGATCATGCTCAAATTCAAGAACCCTGTGTGGGACAGCAAGGCGCGCATGTCCGGCGAAATCTACAGCAACACGGGCCTGGGCATGCTGTGGATTGAGCCTGCACTGAAAGGCGGCGCCAACGCGGTCATCAACCTGTCGGGCGATAACGCACGCATCATGCAGGCGTTCGGCGACAAACAACTGGTGGATCAGGTGCTGATTCGTCTGCACGCTTTCTATCCACAGGCTCGCGGCGCTTTCACCGGTTATGAAATCCGACGCTCCAGCGTCGACCCTTCAACCGGCGGCGCGTACCTGGCCTTTGGTCCGGGCCAGATCAGCAAATACTGGCGTCTGTGGGAAAAACCCCTGCAGCGTGTAGCCTTTGCCGGCGAACACACCGACAGCCTGTACCCGGGCACCCTGGAAGGTGCGCTGCGCACCGGTCAACGTGCTGCCGGCCAAGTGCAGGATCTGGCCGCTGGCAAGTCGTTCGAGCCTGTGAAAGTCGCGCCGCCAAAAGCACCTGAAGCAGCGCCTAAAGAGAGCGGCGGCATCGGCGGCTTCTTCTCGAACCTGTTTGGCGGGTCGAAACCCGAGCCGAAACCGGCTGAAAAAGCGCCAGAGCCTGCACCGGCGCCCGCTCCTGCGCCTGCACCTGCTCCGGTGGTTGCGCCACCTGCTCCTGCCGTGGAGCCAGCCAAGCCGGCGGTCGAGCCTGCGAAGAAGGCCGCGACCAAAAAAGAGCCAGCCAAGAAAGAGCCCGCCAAAAAGGCGCCGGCAAAACCGGCTGCCACCCATAAGGCTCCGGCCAAGACCGACGCGGCCAAGAAGGCTCCGGCCAAGGCAGCAACCCCGGCCGCTCCGGCCACTGAGAGCAAGAATTGATGAGCGCTTGCTGACATGAGGAGGGCGCGGTTTTTACCGCGCCTTTTTTTCGTCTGCTAAAAAGTACTGTGCTTGAACGGGGGCCGATCCGTTCGCGCAAACGGTCCCACGCACTTGTGGAATAACGTTGCGTTAATCCAGCGCGAAAGAAAATATGACAGGAGATTTCCATCGGATTTCCTGATATTTCAAAGCAATATTTTGCGCTTTCTTTCGATAGGTAAAACGCTAGTCTTTCACTCAGCTCTTACAGGATATTCAGCATGCAGTTACGCAACTCTTCTTCTCGATACGGCTGGGTCAGCATCGTCCTACACTGGGGCGTCGCACTGACCGTTTTCGGAATGTTTGCGTTGGGGTTGTGGATGGTTGGATTGGGTTATTACGACGCCTGGCGTAAGGCGGGTCCTGATCTGCACAAAAGCATCGGGATCACGTTGTTCCTGTTCATGTTGATTCGGGTGGTCTGGCGCTTCATCAGCCCGCCGCCACCAGCACCGGCCAATCACAGCCGCTTCGTACGGGTCGCCGCCAAACTCGGTCATGCGTTCCTGTATCTGGATCTGTTTCTGGTCATGTTCGCCGGTTACCTGATTTCCACCGCAGAAGGCGTGGGGATTCCGGTATTCGGCCTGTTTGAAGTGCCCGCGCTGATCAGCGGACTGCCCGACCAGGCAGACGTTGCCGGTGAAGTGCATTTGTACCTCGCCTGGACCCTGGTGATTTTTGCCGTACTCCATGGGCTGGCCGCTTTGAAGCATCACTTCATCGATCGTGATGCGACCCTTGTTCGTATGCTTGGCCGCAAGGCCTGATGCTCACTCTCAACTCAGAAGGAACACGACACATGTTGAAAAAGACGTTTGCTGCATTGGCCCTCGGTACCGCTCTGCTGTCGGCTGGTCAGGCGATGGCTGCCGACTACACCATTGACAAGGAAGGTCAGCACGCCTTCATCAACTTCAAAATCAGCCACCTGGGCTACAGCTTCATCTACGGTACGTTCAAGGACTGGAGCGGTACGTTCAGCTTCGATGCTGCCAAGCCTGAAGACAGCAAAATCAGCATCGACGTGAAAACCGCCAGCGTTGACACCAACCATGCTGAACGTAACAAGCACATCAGCAGCAAGGACTTCCTGGACGTCGCGACCTATCCGGACGCCAAGTTCGTGTCGACCAAAATCACCAACGTCGGCAAGAACGCCGATGGCAAGACCACGGCTGACGTGGTGGGTGACCTGACGCTGCACGGCGTGACCAAACCTGTCACCGTCAAGACCACTTTCCTGGGCGAAGGCAAGGATCCATGGGGCGGCTACCGTGCAGGCTTTGAAGGTACCACCACCATCAAACGTTCTGATTTCGGCAAGATGATGGACCTGGGTCCACAGTCCGACACCATGACCCTGGACATCACGTTCGAAGGCGTCAAAGCCAAGTAATTCGGGCTGCTGCAATGAAAAACGCCGACCTTTGGGTCGGCGTTTTTGTGAGTGCTGTCCCGTCCTGAATAAGGTTTACACCTTCTGACCTTTCCTCAGGAGGAACCAAT